>JAPPDX010000048.1 GCA_028824415.1 bacterium
AGAACTTCCGCAAGCGCTTCATGGAGTCGTTCCGCTACGACGCCCACCCGATGGGAGTTCTCGTCTCCTCGCTCGCCGCGCTCTCGACCTACTACCCCGAGGCCAAGGACATCGAGGATCCCCAGGTCCGGATGCGCCAGATCGTGCGACTCATCGCCAAGGTCCCGACCATGGCCGCCGCCGCGCACCGCTTCTCCATCGGCATGCCGTTCGTCTATCCGGACAACGACCTGGACTTCACCTCCAACTTCCTGTCCATGATGTTCCGCGTGGCCGAGCCCCGCTACCACTGCCATCCGGCCGTCCGCCGGGCTCTCGAGATCCTCTTCATCCTGCATGCCGATCACAGCCAGAACTGCTCCACCACCACGGCCCGGGTCGTCGGCAGTGCCCACGCCGACCCCTACTCAGTAGTGGCTGCGGCCTGTGCGGCCCTCTACGGGCCGCGTCACGGCGGCGCCAACGAGGCGGTCCTGGCAATGCTGCGGGACATCGAGAGCTACGAGAACGTGGACCCGTTCATCGCCGACGTGAAGGCGGGCAAGTGCCGGCTCATGGGCTTCGGCCACCGCGTCTACAAGAACTACGACCCGCGGGCGAAGATCATCAAGGAGGCCGCCGACGAGGTGTTCCAGCTGGCGGGTCGCAACCCGCTGCTGGACATCGCCCTCAAGCTCGAGGAGGTGGCGCTCGCGGATGAGTACTTCATCAGCCGGCGCCTGTATCCCAACGTGGACTTCTACTCGGGGTTGATCTACGAGGCGCTCAAGTTCCCCACCAACATGTTCACGGTGCTGTTCGCCATCCCGCGGACCGCCGGCTGGCTCGCCCACTGGAGCGAGATGCTGGAGAAGAGCTCCCGGATCTCCCGGCCCCGCCAGCTCTACGTGGGACACCCCGAGCGCGACTACGTCCCGATGGCCGAGCGCGGCTGAGCAGCCACCCTTCCCCCTCGCACAGTCCCTCAGCGCCGCCGGTTACCGGCTGCCACATCTCGCTGAACCCGTTGATCTCCGGTCACCGGCGGGCCACCGGTGACCGGAACCGGACGGGGTCTCAGGGCAGAACGGTGATGATCTCGATGCGCTGGTCGAGGTCGAAGAGTGCGGCCGCCAGGGCCTGCACGTCGCCGATCTCCAGGTTGGCGACCTCTTCGAACAGCCGCTTCGTGGTGGGCAGTTCGGTGTCGGGGGCGTAGGCCCGCCGGAGCACGGCGTTGATGTAGTCGGCGTTGCCCTCGTGGGTGTACTCGGAGTTGAGCACCGCCAGCGCCTCCGCCCACTCGTCGAGGGTCGGCCCGTTGGCCGCCAGGTCGGCCAGGATCTCGGAGATGGTGACCTGGATCTGGTCGATGTACTGCGGGTCGCCCGATGCCACGACCAGCCCGCTGACGCCGGGCTCCGGGGCCAGGATCGGCGACACGCGGCTCCCGGCGCTGTAGGTGGCGCCGATGTCCTCGCGGACCTGGGCCACCAGGCGGGCGTTCAGGATCGAGGTGAGGGCGGCCATGGTCACGTCCAGCGCCACGGTCAACTCGGCGCGGGGAGCTTCGAAGAGGATCTCCACTCCGGTGCTCTGGGTGTCGGGCGGCAGCACCACCTCGCGGCGCACCACTCCGGCCGGCTCGGCTGAGCGGCGGTTCACGAACGTGTCGGCCTCGCCGGCGGGAAGCGTGCCGATGTACTCGCGCGCCATGACCGCCACGGTTTCCCGGTCGATGTCGCCCGCCACGGCTACGAGCAGATCGTCTACATCCCCGAGGCGCGCCAGGTAGCGGTCGAGCAGCGACTGCGGCGTGAGGGTTGCGAGCGCCTCCGCCGAGGCGACCGGGTTGAACCACTCGAAAGAGTCGGGGTGGCGCGCCTCGATGGAGGCGATCCACGTCATCCAGTCGGGGTCTGACTCCGAGAACGAGATGAGGATCTCGCCGACCTGCAGCGCCTCGGCGAAGGCTTGGTCGTCTACCTGCGGGGCCGTCACGAGGAGATGCAGCATCTGGAACATCGTCTCGACGTTGTCGGACGCAGCCGAGCCGCTGAAGCCCTCCGTCGTCTCGCCGATAAACGACGACACCCCGACCTTCTGCTCCTCGAGCAGGCGCTGCACCTGCGACGGGCCCAGGCCGCCGAGGCCGCTGTTGCCGACGGCCCGCACGGCCAGCCTGCCGGCCAGGACCCTGTCGCCGGGCTCCATGGCCGACCAGCCACCCTGGGAGACCGCCCGCAGGTCCACCTGCGCCTCGGCGATGTCCGTGGGCACGAACACCACGGTGGCGCCGTTGGCGAAGGTCCACTCGTAGGCATCCTCGATGGCCTCCACCGGGCCCTCGGAGACCGGCTCGACCGGCGCCGGGGACTCCATGAGGGCACTGATCTCCACGGTCCGCTCGGGCACGGGCCCCGGCGCGGCGCCCTCGACGGCGAGGCGCATCTCCTCGACGGTGGGCACCTCGGAGGGGTCGGGCCCGACGGCGATCACGATCGGGGCGGCGGCGCTCATCAACGAGCGGAAGTACTCGGTGAGGTCCTCGGCCCGAATCTCTGCGAGCAGGGCCTCGACGCGCGCCAGGCGGTCGGCCACGGTGCCGATGTCCGCTCCCGACAGGAAGTGCGCCACGTACAGTCCGGCCCACTCGTCGTCCTGCATGGTCCCGACGCTGTCGAGTTCAAACTTCAGGTCGCTGCGCACCACGTCCGCGGCCAGTGCGAGGTCCTCGGCACTGAAGCCGTCGGCCTCCAGGCTCAGCACCATCGACCAGTAGTCGCCGAGGGCGATGGCCAGGTCGTCGGCGCGCAGGTTCGTGCCGTAGAAGCGGATGCCGTCGGTGTAGTTGAACGGGTCCCACTTAGCCGGGTCCAGCTGTGAGAGGAAGCCCTGCTCGTAGGCGTCCTTCAGGCGGGCGTCAAGCATGTGAGCGAGGAGGGTCTCCAGCAGCCGGGCGCGTTCCCCCTCGACGGTCCCGCCCTCCCACGTGGGGATCTTCAGGTCCAGCGACATGTAGGAGTAGCTCCAGCTCGGCGAGGTGGCGACGAGGTAGACCGGCTCGTCGCTGATCGGCGAGAACTTGTCGGGGTCCGGGGGCGCCTCGCCGGCGGGGATGGGACCGAAGTACTCCTCGGTGAGCGCCTCCAGCTCGTCGACCGGCATGTCGCCCACGGCGATGAGGGCCATGTTGGACGGCACGTACCACGTCTCGTAGAAGTCCCGCAGCATCTCGGGGGTTATGGACGCGATGCCCTCGGCCGTCCCGATGGGGAGGTAGCCGTCGTACGGAGTGTCCTCCACGTAGGCCTGATCGAAGACGCGGAAGATGATGCCCGAGCCGGTCTCGTAGTTCAGGCGCAGCTCGTCGCGGACGACCCCGCGCTCCTCGTCGACGTCGGCCTCGGCGATCGTGGCCGCATGGGCCCACTGCGCCAGGACGTTGAAGGCGGTCTCCACCGCGACGTCCTGGGAGGTGACCAAGTCAAGCATGTAGACCGTCTCGTCGTAGGCCACGTAGGCGTTGAGATCGTGGGCGAACTCCACCCCGATCTCGCGCAGCACCTCGATGATCTCGTTGCGGGGATACTCCTCGGTGCCGTTGAACATCATGTGCTCGAGGAAGTGGGCAAGGCCCACGTCTGGAGCGGGCTCGTTCACGGCGCCGGCGTTCACCGCCAGGCGCAGCGACAGGTTGCTGCCCGGCTCCTCATTGTTGCGGATGTAGTAGGTGAGGCCGTTGTCCAGCGTGCCGATGTGCACGTCCGGATCCACCGGCAGCAACGCGGCGTCGGCAGCGGGAGTCTCCTCCGCCGGTTCCTCCGCCGGTTCCTCCACCGGCTCCTCCTCGACCGGCTCCTCCACGGGCTCCTCGGCGGGCTCGGCCGCCGCTTCCGCCCGCTCAGCCGCTGCGGCCGGATGTGCGTCGGCCTCGTCCTGGGCCGCCTGCGCCGCTTCACGTGCCGCATCGGCCTCGCGTTGAGCCGCTGCGGCTTGATCGCGCGCCTCGTCCGCCGCGAGCCGCGCAACCTCCAGCGCAGCCTCGGCCGCGGCCACTGCCTCCTGGTTCCCCTCGGCCGTGACCTGTGCCAAGTCCGCCGCAGCCTGGGCAGCCTCGGCCGCCGCCAGCGCCGCCTCGGCCCGTACATCAGCGGCCTCGGCCGCTGCAAGTGCCGCGGTGGCGTCACCGCCGGCCGCGTCCGCCTCGGCCAGCGCCGCTCCGGCTACCGCAGCCCCATCGTCGCCGGCGCAGGCACTCCCGACCAGTGCAAGAGCCACCAACAGAACCAGCAGGAACCGCCCCATCACTCACCTCGAAGCTGTCGAAATCCACTCGATGCCCCAGAGCGGGCACCCCGAACAGCGTACGGGCATTCACATCCGACAAGACCGCGCAATTGGCGATGAGACTCATCCCGAAGGCACTGTCGGTCTTGCCGAGCTCCTTGGAGCAGGACCGCCGGGCGTCCTCCTGGGCGGACCGGACGTGTGCCGAGCGGCCTGCCGGCGCTCAGCGGTCCGGACGCAGCCGCCGCGGGGAGAGTTCCTCAACCACGTTGGCAAGCTCCGCCGGCGGCGGCGTCCCGCAGACGACGGAGGCGACCACCTCGCCCATCGCCGGGGAGGTCTGGATGCCGGTGCCTCCCTGACCGGCGCACCATACGAAACCCTCAGCGGTGTCGTCGAACCCGACCACGGGGTGACGGTCGGCCGCGAAGGTGCGCAGACCCGCCCACACCGAGCGAACCGCGCGCACTCCCAGCGTCGTGGCGCCGTTCACGGCGTCGATGCCCCGCGCCACGTCCAGCTCCTCGGCACGGGCATCACAGGGCACGTCGGGCGTCTCGTCGGCCGGAGAACCCAGCAGCTGCGCGGGGCCCTCGGGCTTGAAATAGAAACCGCCGCCGATGTCGGCCACCAACGGCCAGCGCCACACCTCCTCGGCCGGATACCCGGCGGGTGCCGCGAAGGTGAAGATCGTGCGGCGCAGCGGCGTCAGACCCAGGGGCCCGACCCCGGCGCGGCCGGCGACCTCATCCGCCCAAGCCCCGGCGGCGTTGACGACGACAGGCGCCGCGAAAGTCCCCGCGGCGCCTCGCAGTTGCCAGCGGCCGTGCGCACGTTCCATCGCCTCGACCGGGCTGGAGCGCACGACCGTGGTGCCCTGCCGCCGGGCACCGCGCAGGAACGTCTGGTGCAGGCCCGCCACGTCGATGTCGTAGCTCCCCTCCTCGAACAGGCCGCCCGCCAGCCACTCGGGATCCAGGACCGGGCAGTACTCCCTGGCCTCGCCGGCTCCGACGATCGCCAGCTGAGGCGAGAGCGGCAACATCTCCTGCCGGAGGTTCTCCAGGTCGCCGAGATGCTCCGCCGCGCCAACCCAGAGGAATGCACGCGGCTGCAGGAGTGGCGCCTCCGCCAGCCCGTCCGCATCGCCCAGCAGAAAGTCGCGAGACGCAACGGTGAGCGCCTGGTTCAGGGGCCCGCCGTAGGTTTCGATGTACTGGGCGGCCGATCGCCCCGTGCTGTGCGCCGTCAGCGAGTCCTCCCGCTCGAGCACGACGACGTCGACCCCCAGGCGCGAGAGCGAGTAGGCGGCGGACATGCCGGCGATGCCGCCCCCGATGACGACCGCGTCACATGACCGCACGCCACGCACCTGCACTCTCGGCTCTCCACATCGCACGATCGAGCCTAGGTGCCGCCCGCTCCGGCAGACCTCGCTGGGTCCAATCACAGGATCTCCGTATGGTGCGATCCGAGCGGCGCCCGGCGCGTCGTGCTCCTGGCAGGACGGCGGTCGGAGACCCGCTTTCCGGCTACAGTAAGTGTGTTTTCATGTTATTTCTCTCTGTCTTGATATTCTTTGATCATGGCACTTCGATCCGAGCTCCACGGGCAGGAGTTGGTCGCCGTCAAGGAGGGGGACTCCGCCGAAGCTCTCCGGCACGAGGCCGAACTCCTGAGCAATCTCGACCACCCCGGGATCGTCGCCTTCGTGGCGCTGACCGACGATGAACGCGGGCTACGCCTTCTCACGCGCTATGCGGGCAGGGAGACGCTGGCGACGTGGCAGCCGCAGCAGCTCGAGGAACTCCGCCGCGTCGTCGAGGAAGTCGCGGAGACGGTTCGCCACCTCCACGAACGGGGAATCGCGCACCGGGACATCCGGCCCGCCCATGTGGTGATCGACCCGTTGCGGCGCCCGCGACTCTGCGGATTCTCGGCCGCTCGGCGCGACGCCTGCGACGACGCCGCGGAACATCTCGCCGACGTGCGGGCCATCGGCGAGATGGTGCTGGCCGTGCTGCAGCGCCTGGAGACACAGCAGCCGCGCCCGGGTCAGCGACGCGACGAGCAGCGGTTGCGACAGCGCATCCAGGCGGTGGCGCAGGCAGCCGGCGACGGGCGCGTTCCCAGCAGCAGAGCGCTCGCAAGCCGGCTCCGTGCAGTCGCGACCGACTCCCGCACGCCCCCGATCTCCAGTGGCGAAAGGCAGGGCGGGCCACCGGACCACGCCGCCACCCTGAACCTGCGGCACCGGAGAGGGGGTGCCGGCAGGGCCGCCCGCTTCGGACCGCGGCGTCCCCGGCGGGCCGGTTGGCTTGCCGCCGCCGTCGTGTGCGCGGGCTGCGTCCTCGGCACCCTCATGATGCTGCGCCTCGGCGACCGGAACGCTGCCGCCACGGCGCTGCCCACCCCGGCCTCGCCGGACGGATCGTCCGGACCTGTTGCCACGGCTGGACTGCCGGGAGCGACCTCGGCGGGCACAGCGCCACCGCGCGCTCCCGCCGCGGCCCGCCCAGCTGCGACACCCGAGCCGCTGAACGGATCGGAACCCGCAGCCGGAACGCCGGAGCCGCCGGGCACCGACGGCGCTGGTTGCCCGCAGGCGGGGAGCGGGCGGCGGGATGTCGACGGTGACGGCTGCGCGGAGGAGATCCGCATCCTTCCGGGCTTCGTCTCCGTCGACGGGGTTCGCTATCCCGTCGGCGCTGCGGGCGACCAGGTGGCGGTGGGCGACTGGAATTGCGACGGCGTCGCCACCGTGGCGCTCGTCCAATCCGCGGGGCGGGTCTACCTCTTCGAGGAGTGGCCGCAAGAGTCGCCACTGGTCGGCACTCTGGTAGCGGAACTGCCCCCGCCGGTGGAACTCGCCGACGTGCCCCGCGGCGCCTGCAACGAACTCACGGTGCGTTACAGCGAGGGCACCTGGTACCTCCCCCTGCCAACGGCTCCCGATTGATCCGCCGACCTTGCGGTGCGGTTCCTGAGCCGCCCGAGCTCCGGTCGGCTCAGGTGCCGAAGGTGGAGCGGAGTTTGCTGCGCAGCCCGCCGGAGTCGATGTCCTCGCCCCGCGCCCGCGCCAGCTCGCGCAACAGGTCGGCTTGCTCGTCGTCGAGGTTCTCCGGTGTCCGCACCATGATCTCGACCAGCAGGTTGCCCCTGCCCCTGCCGCGGCCCCGCGGCACGCCCTTGTAGCGGCAGACCATCGTCTGGCCGGTCTGGGTCCCGGGCGCGATGCGCAACTCCAGTGGCCCGTCGAGGGTGTCAAGGGTGACCTTGCCGCCCAGTGCGGCCTGCGTCACCGGGACCTCCACGGTCGCCAGCAGATCATCGCCGTGGCGTCGCAGGGTGGCATGTGGGCGGGTCCGTACCTGCACGTAGAGATCACCGTGGGGACCGCCGCGCAGCCCCACCCCACCCCGTCCGGGCAGCCGCAACACGGTTCCGGTGTCCACGCCGGGGGGCACGTCGAGGGAGTAGGTGCGCTCACCGCGGAGACGTCCCTGGCCCCGGCAGGCGCGGCACGGCGACTCGACATACCGGCCCAGGCCCGAGCAGCGCCGGCACGGACCCGCCGTCACCATCTGTCCCAGCACCGACTGGCGCACCTGACGGACCTGACCGCTCCCACCGCAGTCGAGGCAGGTAATCGCCTCGGTGCCCGTCGCGGCGCCCGTGGCCTCGCAATCCTCGCAGGGCACCGCCAGGGTGACGGTCACGTCCTGGACGCCTCCGAAGACAGCCTCGGCGAGATCGAGTTCCACAACGGTCTCGACGTCGGCACCTGTCGCCGCTGCGCTGCGGCTGGGAGCACCGAAGCCGCCGAAGCCGGCATCCCCGAAGAACGCCGAGAATATGTCGAACGGGTTGGACGGGGCCTCAGCGGTTCCGAAGCGGTCGTAGTTGGCCCGGCGCTCGGGGTCGCTCAGCACCTCGTAAGCGGCGGCGAGCTCCTTGAACCGCTCCTCGGCACTGGGATCATCTGGGTTGCGGTCCGGGTGGGATTCCCGCGCCAGCCGCCGGTAGGCCTGCTTGATCTCCTCCGCTGTGGCCTGCGGGGACACGCCCAGCACCTCGTAGTAGTCACGTCCCGCCATGCGATCGAAAGGGAGGTCGGCCCTAGCCGCCGCTCAGCATCCGGCCGAGCTGCCGGCTGATCACCGCCACGGTTGCCATCGCCTGGGGATAGTTGAGGTGCGTCGGGCCCAGCACCGCGATGGAACCCGCCTGTCGACCCTCCACGAGGTACGGGGAGACCACCACCGAGCACTCACTGAGCGGCACCAACCCCGTCTCGCCGCCGATGGCGACCTGCATGCCCCGCTCGGTGATGTTCCGCAGCAGAGAAACCACCGCGTAGTGCCGCTCGAGGAGGGTGAGGATCCTCTGGGCGGTCTCGATGGCGCCGAACGAGCGGACGACCGTGGCGTGCCCGCCGACGAAGAGGTGCTCGGCGAGCCCACCCTCGGCGCCGCGCAGGGCCTCCGCCGCAACCGACACCAGCCGGGCAACGCTCCCAGGCAGTCCTTCGACGCCGACCTCGGTAGCGGCCGGGTTGCCGACCAGCGCCCGGCCGAGCACCTCGGCGGCATGATCGATCTCAGCGGAACTCGGAGCGGCGTCCAACTCGAGAGCCCGCTGTTCCACGGCACCCGTGGACAGGACGGCAACCAGGAGCACCACGTGGCTCGAGAGCTCCACCAGTTGCACCGACCGGACGACCGCCGAGTCGGCGCGGGGACCCACCACCACGGCGGCGCAGCGCGTCACCTCCGCCAGCAGCGCCGAGAGCGACGCCAGCACCGACCCCAACTCGCCGTGGGCGTGCTCGAAGAACTCGCTGATCTGGCGGCCCTCCACCGGCCCGAGGCTGTAGGGCTCCATGAGGTCGTCGACGAAGTAGCGATAGCCGGCCTCGGTGGGCACCCTGCCCGAGGAGGTGTGCGGCTGGTGCAGGTAGCCGGCCTGCTCGAGCGCCAGCATCTCCTTGCGGATCGTCGCCGGGGAGACGCCGAAGTCCTGCGAGTCGTAAACGGTGCCCGAGCCGACGGGTGAGGCACCGGCGATATAGCACTCCACGACGGCGCGCAGGACCTCCTCTTTGCGTGGTGACAGCGCATCGGAGCGAGAACCCATGGCGATTCGATACTACCCCCCGCCTTGAGAGCCCTAGCCGGACGGCATCCGCAGCGCGGAGACGAACGCCTCGGGCGGCACCTCCACCCGGCCGATGGCCTTCATCCGCTTCTTCCCAGCCTTCTGGCGCTCGAGCAGCTTCCGCTTGCGGGTGACGTCACCGCCGTAGAGCCCCGCCGTCACGTCCTTGCGGTAGGCCTTGACGGTCTCGCGGGCGATTATTCGGCTGCCGATCGCCGCCTGGATGGGCACGTCGAACTGCTGCCGCGGGATCAGCTGGCGCAGCTTGGCGGTCATCTGCCGGCCATAGGAGTAGGCCTCGCTGCGGTGGACGATGGAGCTGAAGGCGTCCACCGGCTCCCCCTGCAGCAGAATGTCCACCCTCACGAGGTCCGAGTCCTCGTAGCCGTCGGCGTCATAGTCCAGGCTGGCGTAGCCCTGCGTGCGACTCTTCAACTGGTCGTAGAAGTCGGTGACGACCTCCGCCAGCGGCAGCCGGTAGCGCAACTCCACCCGCTCCGGCGACAGGTAGTCCATGCCGCGGAGGTTGCCCCGGCGCCCCTGGCAGAGCTCCATCAGCGTCCCGGTGTGACGCGCCGGGGCGATGATCGTGAGCAGCAGGAAGGGCTCGGCGATGGCCGCCACCTCGCCGGGCGGCGGCAGCCGGCTGGGGCTGTCCACGGCCACCTCGGCGCCCGCCGTGGTCCGTACCTGGTACTCCACCGACGGGGTCGTGGCGATGATGTCGAGGTCGAATTCCCGCTCGAGGCGCTCGGTGATGATCTCCATGTGCAGCAGGCCCAGGAAGCCGCAGCGATAGCCGAAACCCAGCGCGGTCGAGGTCTCGGGCGTGTAGGTGAAACTGGAGTCGTTCAGCCGGAGCCTGTCCAGGGCGTCGCGCAGGTCCAGGTACTCGTCGCCGTCTATGGGATACAGCCCGCAAAAGACCATCGCCTTGGGCTCGCGGTAGCCCACGAGCGGGGCCGGTGCGGGACGGTGGGCCTCGGTCACCGTCTCCCCGGCGCGGGCCTCAGCGGTGTTCTTCACGCCGGCAATGAGATATCCCACCTCGCCGGGACCGAGTTCGTCCACCGCCGTCGGTGCCGGGGCGCGCACCCCGATCTCCTGGGTCTCATGCGTCGCCGCGGCCTGCATGAAGCGCACCTGCGAGCCTGCTCGGAGGGTTCCCTGCACGACCCGCACCGAACTGACCACACCCCGGTACTGGTCGAAGTGCGAGTCGAAGACGAGGGCTTGCAGTTCCGCCTCGGCGTTCCCCGCCGGCGGCGGGACCTGGGCGGTCACCGCGTCGAGCAGCTCGCTCACTCCCTCGCCCGTCTTGGCCGAGATGCGCAGCACGTCGGCTGCGGGGATCCCGAGCACCTGCTCGATCTCGCCCGCCACCCGGTCGGGGTCGGCGGCCGGCAGGTCGACCTTGTTGAGCGCCGCCACGATGGCCAGGTCGCCCTCCAGGGCCATCGAACAGTTGGCCAGGGTCTGCGCCTCGATGCCCTGGGCGGCATCCACGACCAGGATGACGCCCTCACACGCCGCCAGCGAGCGCGAGACCTCATAGCCGAAGTCCACGTGTCCGGGTGTGTCGATCAGGTTGATCCACCACGGGCCGTAGGACAGCCGCACGCTCTGGAGCTTGATGGTGATCCCGCGCTCACGCTCCAGATCCATGGAGTCCAGGTACTGGGCGCGCATCGCGCGCGGTTCCACCGCCTCGCACATCTCCAGGAAACGGTCGGCGAGCGTGGACTTCCCGTGGTCGATGTGGGCAATGATCGCCACGTTGCGTATGCGGGACTGATCCATGACCTCTAAGGCAGTGGCACCGGTGCCCGGACCGGGCACTCAGCGGGCCCGCCGACCCTCCTGGAGCGGCTGGGCGCCGAGGATTCCTAACTGCGATGCTACCGGCGGCCGGGTGACCGGCCGCGCACGGAGCCCAGCGCAGGGAGCGGCCGGTGGGCCCGAAGCCCCAACCTCCGCTGCGCGGGCCGGTTCGTTCCGACCCGGCCCCAGGGACCGGAGGAGCGCCGGCGTCGGTAGCATGCACGGGTCGATTGGGGCACTCGGCCCGGACACGCACGCCGGACCGCCCCGGCAGCGATCGCGAGGAACAACGTGGCGAACATCAAGAGCCAGATCAAGCGGAACCGTCAGAACATCAAGCGCCGGGCGCGCAACCGGTCGGTGCGGGCGGAGATCAACACGCGCAGCGCGGGTGCCGAGGCGGCGGCGCGTGCCGGCGACGACGACGCCGCCGAGAAGCTCCGGATGGCAGTCAAGCGGATCGACATGGCGGCTGCCAAGGGCATCCTGCACCCCAACACCGCTTCCCGCAGGAAGTCCCGCCTGACCCGCCGCATCGCCCGCATCGGCGCCGGCGAGGAGGGCTGAGGCTCCGCCGCCTCAGCGGCGGTGCATCTGGCTGAGCCGGGCGACGAGGACCTCCAGGGTCACCTCGGGTTCCAGCGCCGTCCGGCCGCGGAGGTCCAGATCGGCGGCAGCCAGCAGGGCCACCGCCCTGCGGACCCGCTCGGGACCGAGCCGGCGTGACGCCTCCAGCGCCCCCCGCGCGGGGAACGTGGAGCCACCCTTGCGCAACAGGCCCGCGGCGCGCAGCACCTCGGCCGCTGCCGCCTCGTCGCGGGCTCCGGACCCCTCGAGGTGCAGCATTCGGTCGACGTGGTTCCTCAGGATCGCGATGATCTGCATCGGGTGCATCGCCTCGGGACCGCAGAGGCGCTGCAGGCAGGCCAGCGATCCGCCGATATCCCCGCTGCCAATGGCATCGGTGAGTTCCCATGGCGGCACCGTCCCGCGCGCGCCCAGGAACGGGGCGACGTCGCCGGCGCCAAGGGTCGCCCCGGAGCCGTAGGCGCCCTCCAGGGTGTCCAGAATCGCCCAGACGCGGGTCCGGTTCTCGCCAAGGTGCTCGGCGAGCAGGTCGGTGGCGGCGCGATCCAACCCCACCCGGGCACCGGCAAGTTGCTCGGTCAGCCACGCCCTTCCTGCCTTCCCCCGACCGACCTCGGCGCGGTGGCAGACACCCCCGGCCGCTTCAACCGCACCGGTGAGCGCGGCGGGCAGGGGACGGTTCTGAGACTGAGTGGCGCCCTTCTCCCACACGAGCAGCAGCCGCGTCGTCTCGAGGGGCTCTGCCAGGTAGTCGACCAGCGGGCCGAGTTCGGATGCGGGGAACGCTCCCAGCTGGCGGGCCACCACAACCCGGTAGTCACTCAGCATCGGGGGGGTCTGGGCTGCGTCGATGACCGGCGAGAGCGCCAGCGAGCCGTCGACGGACAGGTAGTCCTGCTCACCCAGTTCGGTGACCGCCAGAGAGCGATCCGCATCCCCCACCAGCCGGGTCAGGGCATCGCTCACCATCCTGGACAGAGCCGCCTGGTCACTGCCCGAGACCAGTTCGATCCCGGCCGGCGTTGCGGTGCCACCCGGCTGGGCGGGCGGACTCACCGCGTCCCCCCAGCAGGGGCCACGCGGGCCTCGGAGGGGGCGGACCCGGACGTGGCGCCGCTCCGCCGGCGAAGGGCGGCAGCGACCTCCACGACGCGCCGGGTGGCTCGCACATCATGCGCCCGGATCACCCCGCAGCCGGCGAAGCCTCCCAGGGCGTGGGCGGCGATGCTGGCGGCCCGGCGCTCGCCGACTTCGGCCCCGCACAGCCAGCCGAGGAACCCCTTGTTGGAGGCCGAGAGCAGCACCGGGTACCCCAGTGCCGCCAGGTGGTCACTGCGACGCAGCAGTTCGGCGGACATGGCCGGGGTCTTCCCGAGGTCCAACCCGGCATCCAGCAGCACCCGGGTCCGCCCCAGCCCGGCGAAGGCGGCCCATGCGGCTCGCTCGGCCAGATAGCTCCGGACCTCGCCGAGCAGATCCTCATAGACGGGCTCCGGATCGGCGTAGCGGGGCACCAACCGCACATGGCAGGCCACGACGGCGGCGCCGGCGGCGGCTGCGGCCGGCAGGTAGTCGGGGTCTGCGAAGCCGCTGATGTCGTTGCCCAGCACAGCCCCGGCGGCATAGGCCTCCCCGGCCACCGAGGCGCGCCAGGTGTCCACCGAGAGCGGGACATCGAACCGGGAGGCGAGGGCCTGAATGGCGGGCACGACCCGCTCGACCTCCTCGCTCACCGTGACCTCGCTGCCGGGCCCTGCCTTCACACCGCCCACATCGAGGATGTCGGCGCCGTCGGCGCAGAGTTGCTCGGCCTTGGTCAGGAAGTCGTCGAAGCCCCAGTATTCGCCGGCGTCGAAGAACGAGTCGGGCGTGCGGTTGAGGATCCCCATGACCAGCGGGCGCTCGGCGAGGTCGTAGCAGCGCTCGCCCAACTCCAGCAGCACGCCCGAGACGCTACCTGCCGGTCGCCGCGGCGGTCACACGGACATCCAGCCGCTCACCGCCGGTCTCGACGCTCACCGCGAAGTCGCCGACGACCGCCGCGGTCCCGGAACGGGGAACCGTCGCCCCCGGGATCCGGTGCGCCGCCGGCGCCCAGACCGTCGCCGGACCGTAGCGCCGCTGCAACACGGCCACGTCGTCGGGTTGCGCTCCACCGCCCGCCACCACGATGAGATCGATCCGCCCGGGCCCCGCCGTGCGGATGTCACCGAGGAGCCGCTCGACGCTCTCCCCGCCGCCCAGCAGCAGCACGGTGCTGCTGGGAGCCCGCCACAGCGTGGATTCCCAGCCGACCGCCAGCATGTGCGGGGCCGGGGCCGGGCGGGTTCGCTCCGCCAGCAGCGGGGCCGCCAGCACGGCCCCGACCGCCAACCAGGCGATCAGAGCGGTGCCGCGCCGTCGCCGGCGCCGGCTTGCCACCACAACCGCCAGTGCGGCACCGAGCAACAGCACGTGAGCCATACGCAGCTGGCCGAGGCGCATCCCGGTGAAGGTCGCCGCCACGCCCTCGATCCACATCAGCAGCCCCCGAGTGGGCGCATGCAGCCAGGTGGCCAGCGGCTCCCCGATCAACCCCGCCACGAGACCCCCGGTCAGCCCCCACATCATCACGGCCGCGGCTGCCGGCGCCGCCAGCAGGTTGGCAGGCAGTGCCGCCACCGGCAGCCCTCCGAAGACCGGAACCACCAGCGGCGCCACCGCCAACTGGGCGGCCGCGGTGACGGCCAGGGCCTTGCCGACCGGCCGTGGCCCGCCGATCGTCTCGGCAAGGCGCGGCGCCCAGAAGAGAATCCCGGCCGAAGCCGCGACGGACAAACGGAACGCCAGCGAGTGGATCAGCAGCGGCTGCCAGAGCACGAGTCCCGCCACGGCGATCGCCAGGATGCGCCGTCCCGAGATCTTCCGCCCGGCCAGCCAGACGCTCACGGCGATGGCGGCCATGGCCGTCGCACGGAGCACGGACGGTTCGAAGCGGGTCACCGTGGCGAACACGCCGAGCACCCCCAGAATCGCCAGCCAACGCCCCCACAGGCCGAGCCGCACCACCAGCGGCTGCACCAGCAGCAGCACGAACGCCACGTTCTGCCCGGAAACGGCCAGCAGGTGCGTGAGTCCGGCCCCCCGGAAGTCATCCGCCACCAGCGGCGAACCGTGGCGGTCGTCGCCGAGCACGAGGCCGCTGAACAGCGCCCGCTGATCATCGGGAAGCGAGGCGGCGCCGCGGGCCAGCAGCGACCGCAGGCTGTTGGCGATCCGGTAATGCGGCGCGGCGGCATGCGCCTCACCCACCTCGGTCACGGTCAGGCGCGCCACCACACCGCTCCGGCGTCTCCACTCCTCGTGCGCGGCCGGCACGGCAACCCGCCCGCGCACGTCGACGGGCTCGCCCGCCTGGCGGCCCCCTAGGCCGGCGCCGGCGCGCCCCCAGGCCCACACCTCCATCCGTCCCCGAGGCGTGTCGGCCACAAACCGTGTGGCGCCGTGATGTTGCGAGGGATCCTCGACCGGGACGATGCGCGCCACCAGAGGACCCGGCTCGACGACCTCGCTCGCCGTGGCGGTGGCTGCCGCCGCCGAGAACGAGGCCAACAGCGCCACGCTGAGGCACAACAGCAGCGGCCGGCGCAGCGCGAGAGCCCCGATGGCGAGTCCCAGCGCCACCAGGCGTGGACCCGGCCAGGCCACCAGGGCACCCAGTGCCACCGCGCCCGCGAGGGCATAGGTCCAGCGGTCGGACATGCCTCGGGCCGGCCCCTCCGGGCGCTTGCGGGTTCGGGAGTCTCCACACGGCGCGGCCTGGCCCGCGGCCGGCACAGCCGGGTGACTCGACGCCCCGGCCATCCCCGGCGACGGGGCGGCGTCGCTCACGGCGTGACCGTCACCAGGTGCTCGATGCGGCTGAGCTTCACCGGCCCGATCCCTGACACGTCCTCCAATGCCGCAACCGAACCGAACGGCCCCGACCTCTCACGATGCTCGATGATGGCCGCCGCCGTGACCGGGCCGACGCCCGGCAGATCCTCGAGTTCGGCGGCCGTGGCGGCGTTGATGTCCAGAGGTTGCGGCGGTGATGAGGTGCCGGGCCCGGGCTCGTTCGGCGCATCAGGTCCGGATGGAACCGGCACGATGTCCACCTCCGCCGGGGGGACTTCGCCGGAGCGGGGAAAGTAGACCCGCACGCCGTCAGCCAGCGACGCTGCCAGGTTGACACCGCTCAGTTCGGCTCCGGCAGCGGGCCCTCCGGCCGCGTCGAGCAGGTCGACGACCCGCGCGGTCACCGGCATCCGGTAGACCCCGGGTCTGCGAACGGCCCCAGCTGCGTGGACGACGACCTCCGGAGCAGCGGCGGCGCCGCCCGCCTCACTGGACGCAGTGGCGCCCGGTCCCGGTGCCGGGCCCGCCCGGGGCAGCACGACCGCCGCCGCCCGCTCCTCGGATCGAAGTGCCAGGCAACCGCCCACGACGACCAGCACCGCGGCCGCGACGATTGCGGCCGACCGCCACGAGATCCGGGGCAGCCGCCGAGTCACATCGCTCAACTCAACACGCCAATCCGACTCCACAAATGAGAAGGTTAGATATATTTCCTGTTGTTTCCTTAGTTTCCATGTACGGCTTGACGTCTGTTCGACGTCCGCGCTGCGTGCCAGCGGCCGGCGCCCGACGGGCCGCCGGGCGGCCTCGCGGTAGCGTGGCGGCACCTCATGAGCCGTGCCACCTCCACCGCTGTTGCGCCTGAAGGAATCGACGCCCCGGCGGTGACGGCATGGTTCGCCACCCACGTCGGCGACGCCCGTCCTCCACTGATGTTCTCCCTCATCGAGGCGGGTCACTCCAACATGACCTTCGTGGTCACCGACGCGGCGGATCATCGCTGGGTGTTGCGCCGGCCCCCGCTGCACAACGTGCTGGCCACCGCCCACGACATGAGCCGCGAGCACCGGGCGATCGCGGCACTGCATCCGGAGGGGTTCCCCGTCCCGCGCCCGCTGGGGCTCTGCAGTGACGCAGACGTGAACGGCGCCCCCTTCTACGTCATGGACTACGTGGACGGGGTGGTCGTCCGCGACGCCGACGAGGCTCGCCGCTCTCTGGATGTCCCGACACGGCGGGCGCTCAGCCGCTCCCTGGTCGACGTACTGGCCGTCCTGCACGCCGTCGACATCGACGCCGTCGGGCTCGGGGATCTGGGCCGGCGGGAGGGCTATGTGGCCCGGCAGCTGCGGCGCTGGCTGCGCCAGGTCGAGACCACCCCGGACCTGGCTCGCCCCGAACTCCGGGTGGTGCACGACCATCTGGTCGAACGCGTGCCCGACCAAGCCACGACGGGCATCGTGCACGGCGACTACCGGCTGGACAACTGCATCGTGAGCACCGGCGGTGAGGTGCGGGCCGTCCTGGACTGGGAGCTGTGCACGCTGGGCGACGTTCTCGCCGATGTGGCGATCCTGCTCACGTACTGGAGCGAGCCCGGCGAGAAGTCCCAGGCTCTGGACAACCCCCCGACGGCCACCGAGGGCTTCTACTCGCGGGCGGAGTTGCTGGAGGCGTACGCGGAGGCCTCCGGACGCTCGCTGGAACGGATTGACTTCTACCTGGCTTGGGGCGCGTGGCGCCTGGCGTGCATCCTCATCGGCGTGCAGGCGCGCTACCTGGCCGGCGCAATGGGAGACAAGGCGCCCCTCGAAGGCATCGAGAGCTTCGCAGGCCGCATCGACGGCCTCGTCGCCCGGGCACAGCACCACGCCGCCCAGGTGCCATGAGGACCCTCGACGGCCCGCCGACACGACTGGAGAACACCGTGCGAGTGGATGCACTCATGGAAGCGAACCCCACCTCCGGCCGCCAGCGGGGCCGAGAGATCGAGGCAGCCGGGTTCGACGGGGCGTGGTCGACCGAGATGAACCACGACCCGTTCCTCCCGCTGGTCAAGGCCGCCGAGGTCACCGAACGCATCGAGCTGGGCACCAACATCGCCGTGGCGTTCGCCCGCAGCCCCATGACCACGGCCCACGTTGCGTGGGATCTGCAACTGCTGGCGGGAGGTCGCTTCATCCTGGGGCTCGGCTCGCAGATCAAGGCCCACATCGTTCGGAGATTCAGCATGCCTTGGTCGCGTCCGGCTGCCCGGATGCAGGAGTACATCGAGGCCCTGGGTGCCATCTGGGACACCTGGGAGACCGGCGACCGGCTGGACTTCCGGGGCGACTTCTACCAGCACACCTACACGAGCCCGCTCTTCTGCCCGGCACAGTTGGACGGCGACCGCCCGAAGGTCTACCTGGCCGCGGTGGGCCCGCTCATGACGCAGGTCGCGGGACGGGTCGCCGACGGCCTGCTCTGCCACAGCTTCACGACCGCCGACTACCTGCGCGAGGTGACCGTGCCGGCCCTGCGCACCGGTGAGGCGGACGCCGGCCGGCCCGCCGGATCGACAGAGCTCTCCCTGCCGGTGATCACCGTCGTCGGCGAAACGCAGGAGGAGCTCGACCAGCGGTCACTCTCGGCCCGGTTGCGGATTGCCTTCTACGGCTCGACGCCGGCCTACCGGGGCGTGCTGGAGCACCACGGATGGGGGGAGGCGCAGACCGAACTGCGCGAGCTGTCCCTGCAGGGCCGCTGGGAGGAGATGGCCGGTGTGATCGACGAGGAGATGCTGCGGGAGATTGCGGTCGTGGGCACCCCCGCCGAGGTAGCCGACCTGATAGCCAGCCGTTACGGCGCCATGGTGGATCGGCTCACTCCGGTGATCACACACGACGATCCATCCGGGGAGGCCGCGCACGACCCCGGCCTCGAGTCGCTCGTGCTGGCGAGCCTCCGCAGTTCGCGCTCGGTGGACCGACACTGAGGATGGGCGCAGCCATTCCGGGCGTTCCGGGCGTTCCGGGCACACCGGTGCCCGGACGATGGCCGCGGTAGGCCGCTGCCGACCGATGGGAGCGAGGACGGGAAGCCGCATGCGGATCGACGCTCAGATCGGCTCCGACCCGACACGTGCGGCACAGCGGGCGGAACTGCTCGAAGCTGCGGGCTGCGACGGTGCCTGGATCAGCGAAAGGATCCACGATCCATTCCTGGGGCTGGCGCTGGCGGCAGCGCGCACCGGGCGGCTCACGCTGGGGACCAGCATCGCCGTGGCGTTCGCGCGCAACCCGATGACGACGGCCCAACTCGGGTGGGACATGCAGTTGATCAGCGGTGGTCGCTTCAACCTGGGAGTCGCATCCCTCATCAAGGCGCACATCACGCGTCGTTTCAGCATGCCGTGGTCGGAACCGGCGGCGCGGATGCGCGAGTACGTGGAAGCGATGCACGCCATCTGGGACGTCTGGGAGAGCGGCGGGAGACTCAACTTCCGGGGCGACTTCTACCAGCACACGTTCACGAACCCGATGTTCATCCCGCCCCCGTCGCCCTACGGCCGACCCGCCGTGCACCTCGGCGCGGTGGGGCCTCGCATGACGCAGACCGCGGGCGAGGTGGCCGACGGCCTCTTGTGCCATCCGCTGACCACAGCCAGTTACCTGAACGAGGTCATGTTGACGAATCTGCGGACCGGACTGGATTCGGCCGGACGGCCCAGCGGCGCCGTCCAGATCACGGTGTTCCCCTTCCTGATCGCCGCCGAGACCTCCGAATCGTTCGACGTCCAGGCCCGCGAGACGCGCCGGCGAATCGCCAACGGAGCCTCCACGCCGGCGTATCGGGCCATCCTCGAGCATCACGGTTGGGGCGAGGCGCACAACGAACTGCTCTCGCTGACGAAACAGGGTCGCTGGCAGGACATGCCTGCCGTGATCGATGACGAGATGCTCCGGACCATCGCCGCGGTCGGCACCCCGGCCGAAGTAGCCTGCACCCTCCTGGCCCGCTACGGGGACCTTGCGGACCGGCTGATCATCACGGCTCCGATCACGGCGAGCGACGACGGACCCGCGGTCGTGCACCCCGATCTGCAGAAGTTGATGGACACCCTCCGCCGCGCCGCCGGCGGCGCGGCGGGCTGAGTCCCGGACGCCGCCTCACCGGCGCTCGCCGAACCCGCCCCGACCGGATACAAAGACACGAGACCGGCAGGAAGGGAATGCCCGTGCGAGTGGACGCCCAAATCGGAGCCAACCCGACGGACGCCGCAGCGCGCATCCGGCAACTCGAGGATGCGGGTTTCGGCGGAGCCTGGATGGGCGAGACCAACCACAACCCGTTCGTCGGGCTTGCAATCGCCGCCGCATCCAGCAGGCGCATCGTGCTGGGGACCAACATCGCCGCCGCATTCGTCCGTAGCCCGATGGATACCGCCTACCTGGGATGGGACATGCAAGCCACCTCGGAGGGCCGGTTCATCCTGGGGCTCGGCTCGCTGATCAAGCCGCACGTCACGAGGCGCTTCAGCATGCCGTGGACGCGGCCGGTGGACCGCATGAAGGAATACGTCGAAGCACTCGGTGCCATCTGGGACGTCTGGGAGAGCGGCGGGAAGCTCGACTTCCGGGGCGACTTCTACCAGCACACCCTGATGAGCCCGATGTTCGTGCCGCCTCCGAACACCCACGGTCGCCCAAAGGTGTACCTGGCCGCCGTCGGTCCGCGCATGACGCGCATGGCCGGACAGGTGGCCGACGGGTTGCTGTGCCACGCCCTGGCCACGCCGCAGTTCCTGAGAGACGTTGCACTTCCCGCTGTCCGCGAGGGCCAAGAGGTTGCGGGAAGGCCGTCCGGCGACGTGGAGATCGCCGCAGCAGCCCTGGTCGTGGCCGCGGAATCGCCCGAGTCCTACGCAACGCAGCTGCGCGGCGCCCGTCGAACCATCGCCCTCAGCTGCACCGTGCCGGCATACCGGATCATGCTCGAACACCACGGCTGGGGCGATGCGCACGACGAACTGCGTGCGCTGTCCAGGCAGAGACGCTGGAGCGAGATGCCCGACGTCATCGACGACGTCATGCTGCACACCATCGCAGCCGTCGGAACGCCTGCGCAGGTAGGCGAGATCCTGGCGACGCGCTATGGCGGCCTGGTCGACCGGCTCGCCGTCGTCACTCCCTTCGACGTGGCCTCGGGAGACCCCCGAGCAGCACCGACCAACCTGCGCCCGCTGGTTGAGAGCCTGCGCGACGCCATCGGCTGACCTGAGCGGACCCGCCGGCCGGCTGAGGCGGCGCGTCGCGCCGGACTCAGCGATCGGCTCGCTTGCCCACCAGCGGCAGTTCGATGAGCGCGCGGAAGGCCAACGTCGGGTCCCACCGCTCCTCGTAGCCCTCCGCCAAACGCAACTCGTCGAAGCGGTCCAGCAACATGCCGAAGGCGACAACGCCCTCCAAGCGGGCCAGGGAGGCTCCGAGGCAGTGATGCGGACGGCCGCCGAAGCTCATCGGCGACACGTCCGGGCGGGTCACGTCCAGCTCATCGGGCCTGTCATACCGTTCGGGGTCGCGATTCGCGGCACCGAGGAAGGCCGTGACCGGCATCCCGGCGGGGATCTCCTGGTCGCCGAGAACCACATCGCGGGTGGTGACCCTGCGAATCCCCCGCTGCACGGAGGTGTCGTAGCGCAGCAACTCCTCGACGGCCCCGGGCAACAGCTCCGGGTGGCGACGTAGGAGGTCCAGCTGGTCGGGGTGGCGCAAGAGGGCGAGCACGCCGTTGCCGATGAAGCTGGAGGTGGTCTCGTGACCGGCGATCAGCAGCGTGGTGGAGATGACCACCAACTCGTCCTCGGTGATCCGGTCGCCCTCGTCGACGGCCGTCACGAGGTCACTGATCACATCCTCGCGGGGTTGGCGCCGGCGCGCCGCGGCGAGTTCGAGGATGAAGGCCCGGAACTCGCTGAGGGCACGGTCCAGCGCGCGGGCCGTTTCGGCTTCGACGACCGAGGACCCCGTATAGACCGTCGACGCGTGGGACCACCGCCGCAGGTCGGCCCAGTCCGCGGAGCCGAACAGCTCGCCGATCACCGCGATGGGCAGCGGATCGGAGAACGTACGGATCAGGTCGAACTCCACCTCGCCGGACCCGTTCCCGGATCGCTCGATGTCGTCCAGGAGGCCCGAGGCGATGGCACGCATCCGACTCTCGAGCATCGCCACCCGCCGGGGCGTGAAGGACTTCGCCAGCGGCCGGCGTTGTTGCGTGTGAGTCGGTGGATCCACCACGACGATGCGCGGCGTACCGAAGTGCTTCCTCAACGTCGGGAGTTCGGCGACCAACTCCGACGGGAGCCGACCGAGGAAGGTGCGATCCCAAAGAGAACTCGAGTAGACCTCCCAGTTGCTGGCGACTTCGGCCACCAGATCGGCGCGCGTCACGAGCCACATCTGCGAGGAAGGGCTCCAGTAGACGGGCGCTTGGGCACGCATCCGCGCATAGACGGGGTAGGGATCCTGCTTGAACGACGGCGAGTTGAGAAGCTCCTCGATCACGGAGTCGCCGTCGGGCAGCGCGCGGACCGCGTGTCCTGCAGTACTCATTACCGTCACGACGTCACCACCTTGGGGCCCGGATCCCTGACCATCCGGCGAGGACCGGCCCGCCTGCCCGCCAGAGGAAGTTCGACCGGGCCGCGCAGATAGGTACGGCACTCCGCCAGGGCATCGCGAATCTCGTCCTCGATTCGACGATCGAAGTGAGTCGCGGTCTGGGAATCGTCGAGCACGGTCGTGAGGAACTTCCGCCAGTGTCAATCTTTTTCGTCACCAGCGGAACGCGATTCGGCCTGCTGATGAGACTCTCTCCGACGCTCTGATGCTAGAGAATCCCGGAAGCTGGCGCCAGTTGCTCTGGGGAGACAATTGATCCGATGAGCACCGAGAGATGCGATACTCACCGTCTGGGAGAGCACGGGGTTCCGATTCTTGAAGACCTGATCGGGAGGTCGTCGGCGGGTCCGGCGGCACGCCGAGTCGGCCGCGTCACCTGACCATGGTGGCGAGCGAGGGCAGCGACAGCACTGTCGTCCGTTACGAGCCGGACGACAAGTGCCCTCCGCTTCTGCTCTTGGGCGTCGGCGTGCAGGGTGTCATGCTGATATTGGCCTCGATCGTGCTGATCGTGGCCGTGACCGCCCGGGCGGGCGGCCAGGACGACAGCTACATCTCGTGGGCGGTATTCGCCGCGCTGATCATCGCCGGGGTTCTCACCGCGCTTCAGGCGACTCGAGTCCCCCGCTTCGGCGCGGGCCACATCCTCCTCATGGGCCCCACGTCCAGTTACATCGCGGTGTCGGCACTGGCACTCGACGTCGGGGGTCAGGCCCTGCTGGCGAGCCTCACCGTGGCCTCGGCCCTGCTCTGCCTCATGCTCTCGCACTGGTTGCCGTTGCTGCGGCGGATCATCACGCCCGTCGTGTCGGGCACGGTGCTCATGCTGATCGCCGTCTCGGTCCTCCCGCTGGCGCTCGACAGGGTCCGAGAGGTCCCCGACAGCGTGACGCGGGCCAGTGGTCCGATTATCGCCCTGGTGACGCTGGTCGTGGGCACAGCGCTGGCCCTGCGCGCTCCCCCGAGTTGGAAGCCCTGGTCACCGCTGGTCACCCTCGGTGCAGGATGCGGCGTCGCGGCGCTGTTCGGGGCGTACGACGTTCAGCGCGTGATCGACGCCGGGTGGTTCGGCATTCCCGCCGGCGGGGCACCCAGACTCGACCTGACCCCCGGGCCGGAATTCTGGACCCTGCTACCGGCATTCGCGGTGGTGAGCCTCGTCGGCACCTTACGCAGCGTGGGCAGCAACGTGGCCGTGCAGCAGGCCTCGCGGCGCCAGTCCAAGGTGACCGACTATCGGCTGGTCCAGAGTTCGCTCACGACGAACGGCCTCGGGATCCTGCTCTCGGGAATCGCGGGGAGCCCTCCCACCACGCCCTACACGTCTCGCAGCCTGTCGCTCATCACGTTCACATCGGTCGCAGCGCGGCGTGTCGGATACGTCGTCGGCGCCAGCCTCGCCGTCCTGGCGCTGTTTCCGAAGTTCGCGGCCGTCCTCATCTCGATTCCGAGCCCGGTCATGGCGGCCTACATCCTCACCGCGATCGGAATGCTCTTCGTCACGGGCATCAGCACCCTGGTCAAGGACGGCCTCGACGTGCAGAAGACCCTGGTCGTGGCGGTTGCCTTCGGAGTCGGCGCCGGCCTGGAACAGGGGACGGTCTTCGCCGACCTGTTCGGCGGCACATGGTCTCATCTCCTCGACAACGGGGTCGTCATGGGCGCGGCTGCCGCGATCCTGCTGACGCTGCTCATCGAAGCCACCAGCCCGACGCGCCAGGCTCGCCTGGAGGTCGACCTGGGCTTTTCCTCGCTCCCCAAACTCGACAGCTTCCTGCGCGAGATCGGGAACCGGATCGGTTGGAACGACGCTTCGACGCAGCGGTTGCGCTCAGCCGGCGAGGAGACGCTGCTGAGCCTCGTGGATCCGGCTAGGGCGGAGACCCATCAGGGCGTGCCCCGATTCGTCATCATCGCACGTCCCAGCGCCAACCTGGTCGAACTCGAGTTCCTCGCCGTGTTCGACGAGACGAACCTCGAGGACCGGCTGGCGGATCTCAGCGAAGAAGCCGAGAGCATCCAAGGGCTCGAGGGAGGCGAGATCTCGCTGCGACTGCTGAGCCACTACGCGTCCGCCGTCCAGCATCAGCAATACCACGGCCTCGACGTCGTGACGGTCCAAGTCAGACGATCCGCCTAGCCCAGCCGAACGGCTCGCCGTCGTCACTCCCTCCTCAGACGACGAGGTTGACCAGCTTGGGGGGGCGGGCGATGACCCGGCGGGGTTCGCCGCCGTCGAGGTGGCGCTGTACGCGCTCTGAGGCGAGGGCGTGCTCGACCGCCTCGGACTCGCCGATGGCGGCATCCACTTCCAGGCGGTC
Source organism: bacterium (assembly GCA_028824415.1). Classification (GTDB taxonomy): domain Bacteria; phylum Actinomycetota; class Acidimicrobiia; order Acidimicrobiales; family CATQHL01; genus VXNF01. The sequence continues at coordinate 24,698 of JAPPDX010000048.1, forward strand.
GCGCACCTTGCCGTTCACCTGAACGACGAGGGTCACCCTTTCGGCCGCCAGCTTCGCCGGATCGGCGACGGGCCACGGCTCGGTGTGGATGTGGCGGCCGCGGCGGCGCTCCCACAATTCGGCGGTGATGTGCGGAACCATCGGGGCCATCACCAGCAGCAGCCGGTCCAGCACCTCGTCCAATACGTCGCCGTGGGGACCGGCGGCGGCCTGCACGTAGCGGTACAGATCGTTGGTGAACTCCATGCAGGCAGCGACCGCGGTGTTGTAGGACCAGCGGTCGAAGTCGCGGGTCACGCGGTCCACCAGCCGGTGAGAGCCGCGGTCGATCTCGAGGTCGGCCTCGCCGATTGCGCCCGACCGGACCGGAGAGCCGGCATGCGCCTCGCCGGTCACCAGGCGCCAGACGCGCCCTAGGAACTTGGCGCACCCGTCGATCCCGAAGTCCTCCCAGTCCACATCGTCCTGGGGTGGCTTCACCTGCAGGTGCGCCAGACGCAGGGCATCGGCGCCCTGGCGGTCCAGGATCTCCTCGGGCGCCACCAGGTTTCCCTTGCTCTTGGACATCTTCGCTCCGCCGAGGCGGATCATGCCCTGGGTGAACAGCCGGGCGAAGGGTTCGCTCAGGTCGGGCGGAGCCACACCGATGTCGGCCAGGGCCTTGGTGAAGAAGCGTGCATACATGAGGTGCAGGATTGCGTGCTCGATCCCCCCGATGTACTGGTCCACGGGCAGCCAGCGCGCCGCCGCTTGCGCAGAGAACGGCGCTTCGTCGTTGGCCGGGTCGGCGAAACGGAGGAAGTACCAGGACGAGTCGACGAACGTGTCCATGGTGTCGGTCTCGCGCCGCGCCGGACCGCCGCATACCGGGCACGTGGCCTCCAGGAAGCCCTCGTGGGCGTTGAGTGGCGAGCGGCCCGTGGGCAGGAAGTCCACGTCGTCGGGTAGCAGGATCGGCAATTCCGACTCCGGCACCGGCTGGTAGCCGCACACTTCGCAGCAGACCATCGGGATGGGACAGCCCCAGAATCGCTGGCGCGACACCAGCCAGTCGCGCAGCCGGTAGTTGACCTTGCGGTGTCCCAGACCCTCCGATTCCACCCAGTCGGCGGCCCGCTCGATGGCGTCGGCGACCGCCAGACCGTCGAGCCAGTCGCTGTTGATCGACGGCCCCTCGCCGCTGTAGGCCTCGCCCTCCCAACCGTCAGGCGGCCGCACGGTCCGCACGATGGGCAGTTCGTGGGCCACCGCGAACTCCCAGTCGCGCTGGTCCTCGCCCGGCACGCCCATGATCGCCCCGGTGCCGTAGGTCATCAGGACGTAGTCGGCCAGGTAGAGCGGAACCGGATCGCCTGTGAAGGGGTTGACGACCGACGTGCCGCAGGCCACGCCGCGCTTGTCGAGGCGCCCTTCGGTGGACAGGCGCTGCATCTCGCTCTGGGACGCCACCGAACGGCGGAACTCCTCGACGGCGGTCCGCTGCGAGGGTGCCGTCAGCTCGGCGACCCGGGGATGCTCGGGGGAGAGCACCGCGTAGGTGATGCCGAACCCGGTGTCGGGACGGGTGGTGAACACCTCGATGGGCGGCACATCGGCGCGGGGTAAACCATCGGCATCGGCGATGGGTAGGGCGAGTTCGGTACCCACCGAGCGCCCGATCCAGTTCCGCTGCATGTTCTTGACGCGCTCGGGCCATTCGATGCCGGCGGTGTCGTCGAGGAGGCGCTGCGCATATGCCGTGATGCGGAAGAACCACTGCGCCAGCTCGCGGTGCTCCACGAGGTCGCCGGAGCGCTCACACGTGCCGTCGGGCAGAACCTGCTCGTTGGCCAGCACCGTCTGGCAGCCCGGACACCAGTTGACGGGCGCGGAGTCCCGGTAGGCCAGTCCCGCCTCGTAGAACTTCAAGAAGATCCACTGCGTCCAGCGGATGTAGGTGGGGTCGTGGCTGCGGAACACCCGGCGCTGGTCGTAGACGGCGCCGATGCGCTCCAGCGATGACGACAGTTCGGCAATGCGCGCCTCGGTGAAGCTGCGGGGGTGCTCTCCGGTGCGGATGGCGGCGTTCTCGGCGGGAAGCCCGAAGCTGTCGAAGCCGATGGGTGACAGCACCCCGTCACCGCGCATGGTGCGGTAGCGAACGAGCAGGTCACCGAAGGTGTAGTTCCGCACGTGGCCCATGTGCGCGGGGCCGCTGGGATAGGGGTACATGGACAGCACGTAGAAGGGCGGGCGCGGATCGTCGTTGTCGATCTCGTAGGTGCCCTCGTCGCGCCAACGCCGTTGCCAGCGGCTCTCCATGGCCACTGCGTCGTAGCGGTCCCGCACGCCCCGATGCTAGAAGGATCGGTTCCCGTTCAGGCGATCCCTCCCGCTTCCACGACAGGCAGATTGCGGCGTGCTTGGTAGCCTGCTGCCGCCGGGGCTATAGCTCAGTTGGCTAGAGCGCTGCCATGGCATGGCAGAGGTCACGGGTTCGAGTCCCGTTAGCTCCACCGGGCCGTCTGTACCCTGCTCACCCTTCCGGCGTGTGTGCCTCGGGTGCGTTCAGCGCCGCTCGGCGGCCCGATCCTTGCCGCCTGTTGTCCTCTTCGACATCCGCTTTGCGGACCGTGACGATCAGTTGCCCTCACTGCGCACGTCGGTCGGCGCGCCCGCGGGGCACATCATGGAGCCGGCGTCCCCCCGACGTGAACGCGCCATTCGTGCCACTTTCTTGCCACTGATCTGCGCCATGTTGTAGTCGACATTGTCCGCCTGACCGTTCCGTCCACTTCCTCCCATACTGTCGCCGACGCGGCGCTTCTTTCGTGATACGACCTCCCCGGCCGCTGCGATCATGAGCGCCGGAGGCAGCCACAGGGTCCATGTCGTCCCGCCAGAATCCGATGACCCTGCAAGGGTCCGCCTCGGGGCGACCATTGGCAACTTCGTCCTCGCACCGGAACTCCCGCGCCACGTGCGGTCGAGATGTCCGTGACAGAGGGATGCAGAATCATCGATATACAACTGCAGTAGCCCGAACTTTCCCGATAGCGGGCCTGCGGACAGCGAGGCGACCTCCCCCCGCCGCATTGGTGGCCGGTGTTCACGGCGTGACGCTTGTGGCCGCCGTAGAATCAAAGAAAGATCCTGACTCCTAGATCATCTATAGAATACAATAATAATTTGATAAAGAACTATCTAATAGTCGTGGATAGATCGAGTTGTGGAGCCACCGCGACGAGTCGTGCGATAGCTCACTCACTCTGCATGAACGGATCCGGCACTTGCAGAGAACTTGCCACGCGCGCCCGAAGGTATTGACCTAGTCTTAGTGCGCTGCGGCTGTAGAAGCGTAGAAGGCGGACTCGCGCTACAAGACCCCAGACACTAGGTGGAATCGATGCAAAAAAGATCGAGGGAAGAGTTAACCCAGCGCCTGGTCGACTCAGTGGAGCACTTGAACAGGCAACTTCGACTGGACCGGCTAAGCGAGTGGCAGGACTTGGGCCTGACCATCCCTCAGGCCAAGACCCTCTTCCTCCTCGAGAGGCAAGGGCCGCAGCGGATGGGGACCATCGCGGGCGCCCTGGGGATCGCCGTCTCAGCCACCACGACCGTCGTGGACCGCCTCGTCGAGCGGGGTCTGGCAACGCGCCTCTCAGACCCGAAAGACCGCAGGGTCGTGATCTGTGAACTCACCGAGCAGGGACGTGAGGCGGCCGACAGGTTCTGGACGATCGGCCACGAACGTCTCCGCATGCTGGCAGATCACCTGAAGGCCGAACAGCTAACAGGTCTGGTTCAGGCGTTCGAGCAGATGTGCGACGCCGAGGCCGACGCTTCCGCCAAGTCCTGACGGTCCACCCGGCCAACTCGCTCGCGGCCCTGAGCCGGCGGGGCGCCTGAGCCCGAACCTGCGCCGGAATCCCCTTTTCCCGGGGCGCCCGGCAGGCCGGTGGCGCCAGGGCACCGTGACGTGTTCCCGATCGGCGAGCCCGCTGGTTAGGTTGTCAACAAGCACCATGGTCTCTGGGAATCTCTTCGCCAATGCTGTCAACGCGCGTACGGCCTCGGGCGTCTGTACGTGCGTAGGTTGAATGAACCTGCAGCGAGCCATGAGCCTGCAGCCATGAGCGCCCCGCAGCGGCGAGGCGGCCCACGAGGAAGCGAGACCCAAGATGACCTGCTGGTCCGGCTATTCGCCGACCATTACAAGGATCTCGTTCGTCTCGCCTCGTTGCTTCTCGACGATGTGGGGAGCTGCGAGGAAGTCGTGCAGGACGCCTTCGTGAAGATGCACACCCTCACGAGCCGCCCCGAGGAGGGCAAAGAGGCCGCCTACCTGCGCAGCATCGTCATGAACGGCGCACGCTCGCGCATGCGCAGGCGCATGGTGCGCCGGCGTGTGGTACCCGAGGCGCCGACACCTACCGACAGCGCAGAGGTGGGCGCGCTCGAGCGGTTGCAGAGCGACGCGCTGATCGACGCCGTCCGCAACCTGCCGCGACGGCAGTCAGAAGTGCTCACCCTGCGGTACTACCTGGACCTCAGTGAAGCCGAGATCGCCGAGACCCTCGGCATCTCCGCGGGATCGGTCAAAACGCACGCCAGCCGCGGCCTGGCGGCTCTGGAGCGGAAGCTGACATCGGCCGAAGCGGACACGGACGAGGGAACCTCGTGAACATCGAGGAACGCCTCAGGAGTGCCTTCACTCAGCGGGCCGAGGACGTCGAGGTGTCGCCCGGCGCCCTGTTCGAGATCCAGCGCCGCCTCGGCCGCCGGCGCCGCGTGCCCCGGGTGCCCGAAGTGCGCCTGCGGCCGGCAATGGTCCTGGCGGCAGCGGCATGCGCGGCAATCGCCGTCGTTGTCTCGATCTCCGTGACAGGTCCCACTGCGACACCGCCGATTCAGACCGACACCCCACCCGTTGCCGCTACCGCCGATCCGGACGCGGTGGCACCGACCACGGCCGACCCGCCGCCGACCCCTCAACCGACGACGCCGGCTCCCCCCTCCGTCACCCAGGTGGATCCTCAGTCCGGCGGCTCAGGGCAGATCACCACCACCACGCCGCCCCCGGCACCCCCCACACCCCCGGCACCCCCGACGTCTCCGGCGCCGGCAGAACCGACACCTCCAGCCGCAACCACCCCGACGACCCAACCCGACCCGGAGAGCGAGACGGTCAGCGCGGAGGTGCCGGAGTGCCCGGCGGATCCCGGTGGCGACGGCACCGAGACCTCGTCGACCCAGGTGACTGTTTACTTCGCCTGCGGTGGCAACGACGCGGTCCCGCGACTGCGATCCGCTGCAACCAACAACCTTCCGACGGCGCTGGGAATCCTCCTGGGCGGCCCCAACGAGGCCGACAGCACGGCCGGGTTCCAAGGACTCAGCAACAATTCGGCCACGACAGCGACAACCATGACGACCGACCGGTGGGTGACGATCGATCTCCCGGCCGGCCTCACCGGAGCATTCGAGAGCGACGGAGGCATCACAGCCCAGCAATTCCTCGCACAACTCAACGCCACGGTGTTCGAGTTCGGCGAGTTCGATGTTGCCGAATACCGCCTCGACGGTGACTGCGCGGCGTTCGGCAACCTCGTCGGCGCGTCCTGCCAGATCCACATCCGCGACGGCGACGGTTCCACCAGCCACACCAGCGAGTTGACCGCCCACACGATCGGTGACGTGGACTCGCTGATCCGTGCCGAACCCGCCGACAGCGCCGCCGAGTTGGGCTCCCTGAGCGACGGTGCCCGCCTCACCGACGGCCGTTCCGGCAGCGGCAGCGAAGCCTGGGCCGAGGTCGTGACCGCAGCCGGCGACAGGGGCTGGGTCTCGACTGAGACAATCGTGGCGCAGCCGCTCTCCATCGACAGCTCGACAGGAGCGACGATTGCGAGCCTGGCGCGCCGGCTCACAACCGGTCCCGGGCTCGAGGCGTCCGCCTTCAGGCCGGCAGGTCTGGTGCTCCGATGGGGAGCCGACGCCAGCGACCTCGCCGTCGTGTCGACCACCGGCGCGGCGGCCGGCGGCGACTGGTGGTACACCCCGGTGGATACGCCCTCGCCACGGGACGGGTCTCCGCAGTCGTCGCTGGCCGACCTGCTGTGGATCGACGGCAGCGGCGACGACGCCACCGTCACGGTCAACGCGCCCGGTCCACTCGGCGAGCCGCACGGCGACTTCGCCTCGCTGGCCTACGTCTCGATCTACCGGCCGGCGATCGAGACGGGAACCCTGCCGCCTCCCCTCGCCCCCACCCCCACAACGACGACCCAGGCTTCGACCTCCGAGGAGTCCGACCTGCCCCCGGCGCTTCCCACGCCGGCCGACGAGACCGACAGCGCCGACGACACCGAGGAGGAACCGGATCCGCCCCGCGCCCAGATCAGCGTGATCTTCGACTTCCTGTCACCCGCCGGTCCCCGTGTCGCCGCAGTGGAGGCGATCTGGATCCAGCCGTGACCGCGCCTGCCGACGACCCCGGGCCTTTCCGACGTTAGAGTTGTCCTACCTGTGAGAAGTTGTCGACCTGTTCGAACCGCCCGCCCCGGAGCGGGCTCTCGAAGAACCCTCAGCGGCCTCGCTGTTGCTGTGCTGGCAACCGGCGCAGTCATGCTCGCCGCCTGCGGGGGTGGCGAGCAATCCCAGGTCAGCACGGCGGCTCCGGCTGCCGACCCGACCCCTCCACCCGAGCCGGCTCCGCCCGCGCCCCCAGCGGCTCCCGGCAACGACCTTCCCGGGGTCACCGTCGTGGACGTCGTGAGCGGCGAGAGCCTCGTGCTCTCGTCGCTGGCGCCGGCCGACCGACCGATCCTGGCGTGGTTCTGGGCACCGCATTGACCGGTTTGCCGCCGGGAGGCTCCCGGCGTCGAGCAGTTCGCTCGAGACCACGGAGACGAGATACTCGTCATCGGCCTGGGCACCCAGGACAACCTGGAGCTCGCCGAGGAGTTCGTCGCCTCAGCGGGGATCTCCTCGTTCCAGATGTTCTGGGATGAGTCGTTCGACTCGTGGGCTCAGCTCGGCGTGGCGTCCCAACCGGCATGGGCACTGTTCTCTCCCGCCGGCGAGTATGTCGAGGGTAGTTTCGGCGAGATCGACACCGCGGGGGTGCTCGCCAGGGCCGCATCACTCTGACATCCGCCGCCGATGCACCACGCGCCGGATCGGTAGAGTCTTCGCAGCCATGAACTGCGACGAACAAGTCCGATTCGACAGCTCCGGCGGGGTTCGGTGCCGGGCACTCACATGGCGGATCATCGCCGTGACGGCCGTGGCGGCCGCGGTGGCGGCGTCCTGCAGCGGTTCGGAGACGACACAGTCGAGCCCGCAGCCGCCGGCTCCGGCAACGCCCGCCGCAGCGGCACCGGCACCGCCGGAGGGTGCCGCCCCGACGCCCGCCGAGAGCGCGGCACCGCCGGCACCCGCACCCGAACCCCCACCGCCGGCACCCGCACCCGAACCCCCGCCGCCGGCACCCGCCGGACCCAACGATCTCCCCACCTCGACCGTGGTGGACGTCTTCACCGGCGAGAGCCTCGTGCTGGCCTCGTTCGCTCCCGCTGACCGGCCCATCCTCGTGTGGGTCTGGGCCCCCCATTGACCGGTCTGCCGCCGGGAGGCACCCGGCGTCGAGCAGTTCGCTCGAGACCACGGCAACGAAATCCTCATCGTGGGGTTGGGCACTCAGGACACCTTGACCGAGGCTGAGAGCTTCGCGGCCATGACAGGGATCGGGTCGTTCCCGGTGGTCTGGAGCGAGTCGTTCGACCCGGCGGCGCTATTGGGTGTCTTCTCCCACCCCGCGTGGATCCTGCTGTCGCCGTCGGGAGAGGTCGTCGAGCGCGGCGTCGGCGGCGTGGACGCGGCTGAGATATTGCAGAAGGCCACCGCTCTCTAGCGAACTGCCTCCGGGGCTCTGGCGAACTGCCTCCGGGGCTCTGGCGAACAGTCTCCGGGGCGCCGGGCGGCGTCGCGCTCAGGCCGCTACCGGCTCCTGGGAGTACTTGGCCAGCAGGCCCAACGTGGCCCGGCGGTGCAGCATCTTCACGCGCACATCGGGGTAGCGCGTCCGCAGCTTGCGCACCTTGCGGTTCTTGCGGGTCACGAGCTTCTGCTTCAGCGTCGTCAGCTCGACGTACATGTCATAGGCGGGAAGGTAGAAGTCCGGCGTGAAGGCCTCCAGGACACGCCCCGAAGGGTCCCGCTCGAGCACGAACGTGGTGGGTTCGTACTGCCACGACACGCCGTAGAAGTCCAAGAGCTCACTGAACGCCCGCTCGGAGGCGTGGGCGAAGCCGACTCCACCGGTGGCAGGATCCGCTGGCTGCACGTCTCCGAGCCGCTCAGGTGTGGCGACGCTGCCCTCAGGTGCCGTAGCCGGCGTCCGCCTCAGGTGTCGGGGACTCACCTTCCGCTGGGGCTTCCCCCAGGCCACTCTCCTTGAGTTCGTCCCCGCGCCACCGGCTGAGTTCGCTGACGATGGCACCGTCCAGCTGCTCCTTGATCCCCTCGACCTCGAGCGTGATGAACGCCAGTGCCTGCTGGCCCGGGCGCTGGAGGAGGGCCACCAACTCGTCGGTGCTTGTCATGAAGAGCACCTCGTCTCCGCTGATCACGAGCCGGCCTCCGGCGAAGTCCTCACCGAGGATGTCCTGGTGGTTCCGGAACACATCCCGAATCTGCTGGAGGCCGACACCCCCGTCGAGAAGGTCCTTGATGATCCGCAGCTTCACGAGATCGCCGTAGGAGTAGGCCCGGCGGCTGCCACTACCGGCCGCCGAGGTGATTGACGGCTGCACAAGACCGGTCCGGGCCCAGTAGTCGAGTTGACGGTACGTGATGCCCGCGATCTCCTGCGTCTGCTTCGACGTGTAGCTACGCACGACGTTGTCGCTCATGAACGTCCCCTCCAGGAGCTTGCGTTCAGGGGTGTAACTACTCTACTGCAATTCGCAGCAGCCTGTGAATATCTCGCCGTGGCGGCCCCCGCCCGGGCAGCAACCGACCAGCGAGGGTGGGGGACGCCGGGGTCGAAGTCCGGATCGATTACGCAGGCGAGAGCCGGACTCGGCACCGGCGGCCCCCGCCCGGACGGACACTAGGACTCGAAGTCCTCCGGACGGACGGTGTCGATGAACTCGCGGAACTGTTCGACCACCTCGTCGGGATCCTGCGCCTCCTCCGAATCGTGGTCCTCGGAGTCCTCGACATCGCCCCGCTCGCGGTAGCCGGCGTCCGCCAGCACCTCCTCGGCGGCGAAGATGGGGGCACCGCAGCGCACCGCCACCGCGATGGCGTCGGACGGGCGGCAGGAGACCCGCCGGGTCTCGCCGTTCTCGCCGAGCTCAAGCTCGGCGAAGAACGTCTTGTCGCGCAATTCCGTCACCAGGACGCGCAGCAGCGCCACGCCCATGTGCTCGAGAATGACCTTGATGAGGTCGTGCGTCATCGGCCGCGGCACCTCGACGCCCTCCAGAGCCAAGGCGATGGCCGTTGCCTCCGGGGCGCCGATGAAGATGGGCAGGAGCCGCGGATTCGGAGCCTGCTCGCGCAGCAGGAGGATCGGCGTGTTGGTGGGCAACTCGATGCGCACACCGACGAGGTCCATCTCGATCACGCCCTGACAATAGCCGCAGACCCGTCCAACACCCCTGCCGCGAGGGCTACGCGGAGCGAGGTGTCCGCACCCCGTAGAGGGAGTCCACGTAGGCGTCGGGGGCCGCCTCGAGGGCACGACGATCCACGGCTCGCAGGTCCGGAAGGTTGCCGTACCGACCCCGGTACTCGAGTCCGTACCCGACGAGGAAGGAGTCGTCCACCGTGAAGCCCACGTAGCGCGCCTCCAGCGGCAGGATGCGCCTGACCTGGCGATCTGCAAGCGTGCAGACTTCGACACTGAGCGGGGAACGGCGACGCAACTCGCCGCTGAGGAAACCCACGCTGAGCCCGCTGTCGACGATTCCCTCAACCAGCAGGACATGGCGGCCGCCGATGTCGATGTCCAGATCACGCGTGATCCGCACCCGCCCGGAATTCGGGGCGAAGCGGGAGATGGCCAGGAAGTCCACCTCGACGTCGATGCGCAGCGCCCGCGCCAGATCGGTCAGGAACGGCAGGCAACCCCGGAGCACACCCACGACCACGACGGCTTCGCCGCTGGCCAGGCGCGCCGCGTAGTCGCTGGAAATCGCCGCCCCGAGCGCCTGCACCCGCTCGGCGATCGTGCTGCGGTCGTAGACAGCCCCGACGGGGGGACGCACGGTCTGAGCCTGCGACACGCTCAGCCGAGATTCTGGAGCGTGCGCCGTACGAGCGCCTCGCGGAGCGAGGATGCCAGCGCCGCCTGCGTCGCGAGCATGTCGCGTGCCCGGCGCTGGGCGTCGGCTCCACCGCCCTGCAGCACCCGTTGCACCGCCGGGGTGGCGAGATCCAATTCCCTGTCCACCGACGCCTTGAAGACCCGCAGATGCCTCGGCTCCAGGCCCTGGTCGAACATCTGCCGGGCGATGCGCGCCACCTCCAGCGCCTGAGCGTCGTAGAAGTCGATGTCGGCCGCGGGACGCGGCACCAGGAGGCCGTAGCGCGTCAACTCTCGGGCCTGGGAGAGACTCAGCCCGCTGGCATTGGCCAACTGGGGCAGCGTCATGCCCCCTCCGGCGGAATCCGACGCCGGCGAGCGCGGCGCGAGCCGCCGGACCCGGTCGCTGACGTCCACGTCGGGCAGCCGCTCGGCCTCCGCATCGGCGCGGGCACTCCATTCCACGTCGGCCATGCGCTCCCGGATGACCCGCAGCGGGAGGAAGTTCTCTCGCTGTTGGGTGAGGATCCATCGCAGCTTGGCCACGTCGGTGCGCGAGTACTTCCGGTAGCCCTTGGACGTGCGGTGCGGCGTGATCAGACCTTGGCTCTCGAGGAACCGCAGCTTGGAGACCGACACGTCGGGAAAGTCGATGCGCAGCCCGTTGACGACGTCGCTGATACCCGCCAGCGGTTCGTCAGCCACCGACGAACCTCACGTAGGCCGCGCCGTCCATCAAGCCGTCGAGCTGGCCGCCGTCCTCCGGCGCCAGGAGACACAACCAGCCGTCACCGTACGGGTCGGCGTTGAGAACCTCCGGCGTCTCGGCCAGGAGCCCGTTGACGGCCACGACCCGTCCCGCCAGAGGCGCGTAGAGTTCGCTGGTCGCCTTGCGGGCCTCGATCTCCGCCATCAGGTCACCGGTACCCAGCCGGCTCCCCGGAGACGGGAGCTCGACGAACTCCACCTCGCCCAGCAGGTCCTGGCCGAAGTCGGTCAGCCCGACACGCACAAGCCGTTCCCGGCCCTCGCCCTCCTGAGCCACCCAACCGTGATCCTCGGAGTACCGGAGCGGTTCGGGAACGTTCACCGGAGCCCGGAGGAGTCGACGTGTCGCCGCGTCCGCTGCACCATCGTTTTCACGCTAGCCCACCGGCCAGGCGGCCCCCGCCATCGCAGGCCCTGATCACGGCCCTTAGGAGTCCTCGGTCGGCGGCGCGGCCGCGGCGGGTCCCGGCGAGGCGTTGAGGGCGGCGCGGCCCGCCAGCACATAGAGATACGCCCCGTACCAGGCGATTGCCAGCGACGGGATCCCCCACACCCAGCCGGCAATCGTCCAGCCGTTGGCTCCGGGAATGTCCGCCTGGCCCAGTAGGAACATCGGGAACGCGAACATGAGGCCGAAACTGCCGGCCTTGCCCCAGGCGTTCACCCCCAACCAACCCACGCGCCGTGAGGCGAGGGCCAGCGTGCCGGCCGAGAGCCCGAACTCCCGGACGAGCGCGGTGATCCCGAACCACAGGGCCACATCGCCGCTCACGAGCATCGAGATCACCGCGGCGAAGAACATGCACCGGTCGGTGACGGGATCCAGGATGGCCCCCAGTTCGGTCGCCTGATCCAGCCGGCGCGCCAGGTAGCCGTCGACGAAGTCGGTGGCCCCCAACGCCCCCAGCAGGACTCCGGCCGCCAGGCGGCTGTCGAACCCGAACAGCAGCCAGCAGAAGAGCGGGATGCAGCCCAATCGCAGGACCGTGACCAGATTGGGGATCGTCCAGAGCTGGCGGCGGAGGCTCTCTGCGGCCACGGCAGGAGAGTACCGTGCAGTGCCGGGCGCACGACTCCGAGCACAGTGGGAGGACCCGATGGCGACGCTCTTCACGCGGATCCTGAACGGCGAACTGCCGGGGCACTTCGTCTGGCGCGACGAGCGCTGCGGCGTGTTCCTGTCGATCAACCCGCTCAGCGCTGGGCACTCGCTGGTGGTACCCGTCGCCGAGGTGGACCACTGGCTGGATCTCGACGTCGAGACCAACATGCATCTGACCGCCGTGGCGCACCGGGTCGGGTGGGCCATCATGGAGACGCAACGACCCCAGCGCGTCGCCACGGTGATGGCGGGCTTCGAGGTGCCGCACGTGCACCTGCACGTCTTCGGCGTCAACTCCATGGCGGACCTGGACTTCGCCAACGCCGCCGGCGGCGTGGACCAGGCCGAGCTGGCCGCCAACGCGGTGCTGCTGCGAGACGCTCTGGGCTACTCGGGCTGACGGTCGGGACTAGGGCGGCACGACCGCCGCTGCCGCCCCGGATCCCCCATAGCGGTAGACCCGCACCTGCTCGGCGGCGAAGACCCGCTCCCAGCCCCGCTGCCGGAGCGTCGTGTCGAAACGCTCGACCTCCAGCGCGTTCGATCCCCATTGCTCCGCCGAGGCGAGATCCAGGGCGATCCAGCCCACGCCCTCGACCGCGACCTGGGCGTCGGCACGCGCCGAGGATCCTGCGGTATCCAATTCGAACAGCACGTTGCGCTCCGCCAACAGCGGCAGCAGGTGCGGCGAGGCGCGCACCGCAGCGGCGTCGGGGATCTGCTCCACCGCCTCCAGCCGGTCCCGGTCGGTGGCGTCGCGGGTCCACTGCCATGGCGTGTGGAATGGCGAGCTGGCGGCGTCCCGTATGAAGAAGATGGCGGCCGCCAGCAGCAACGTGACGACCAGCCGGCGGTTGACCCGCACGCGCCGCACGAGCATCGCCCCGGCACGCCGCAGTGCGAAGGTGGTGGCCACCAGCACGAACGCCGCCACCGGCACGGTCTCGGCCAGCAGGGCCTGCGGCGCGTCGGACGCCAGCTGCACGACGAAGAACGGCACGGCGGGCATGAGGTAGCGCAACTCGACGAGCGGCAGGAACAGTACCGGGGCGAGCAGGGTCACCCCCAGCAGGAAGTTCTCCTGGGTCACGAGGTTGCCGAGAAACACGTGCGGCTGCCGCAGGACACCCCAGATGACATCGGCTGTGCTGGTATCGCCGTACTCGGCATAGCGCTCGAGGTGCGGGAATTCGCCACCGGCGAGCATCGGCTGGATGGTCTCGGTCGCCAGCAGTGCCCACAGGAGTCCCACGAACGACCAGATGAGGGCCGTCCGGGAATGACGGCCCGAGATCGCCATCAGCGACCGGCCGACTCGAGCCGGAGCCGCCCACAGCGAGAGCTCGCGTTCGGGCGCCAGACCGTCTGCGGGTCGCCGCCGGAGTTCCACCGCCAGCACCACGCCGAGAACCATCACCATCCAGCCGAGTTCCGAGCGGCACGCCAGAACAACCGCCACCAGCGCGCCGAACGGCACCCAGCGGGCGCCGAGCCCGTAGTACACGGCTCCCAGCAGGGCCGGCACCGCCAGCGTCTCGGGATGGAACCCGGAGAGGTTGGCGTTGTGCAGGGCGGCGTAGGCGGCGTAGGCGAACGCCACGGCGGCCGCCGGCGCCACCCTCAGATCGGCGCGCCGCCGGGCGATCCGCCACAGCGGCACGATCCCCAGCGCCAGGGCGGAGGACTGGACCGCCAGAACGGTGGTCGTGATCGGGAGCCAGCGCACCAGCAACGACAGCGGGTAGATGATGAACGCCCCGTTGCGGGCCAGGTAGTCCCCGCCCACCAGCGTCGAGTGTGGACGGAATCCCTGGCTCACCTGCCAGATGCTCTGGTTGAACAGCGCCAGCTCGGTTCCCGCCTGCAGTGAGTTGGCGCGGGCCAGGGCAAGGCCGACCAGCACGCCGCCTCCGGCGAGGGCCATGATCCACGGCAGGGCCCTGTCCACGGCTGCGGTGTCCAGCCGGGCCTGCCACCGCAGGGTGGCCCGCTCGAGGCGCGACCGCCAGTCCTGCTGCGCGGGATGCGCCGGAGCGATACCCAGGGCCGCGGAGAGTCGGGCGCGCGCCACCGGTGACCTCAGGGAGCGAGAGGTTCGATGAGGTGCGGGCTCTTTCGGCGCGGGTTGTTGACCTCCCGGCTGACCGGATGGAAGGTGAACAACTTCGACGGAGCCGGTACCAGCAGGTCCCCGAGCGCCGTCGCGTCGTCGCAGTCGGGGTCGAGCCATTGCTGCCAGGCGCTCGGGGGCAGCACGATCGGCATCCGGTCGTGCATCTCGGCGATCCTGTCGTTGGCCGGGCCGGTGATGATCGTCGTCGAGCGCACGGGGTCGCCCTCGGGGCTCTTCCAGCGTTCCCAGAGCCCTGCGAACGCCAGCGGCTCCCCGTCGACGCGGTGGATGTACATCGGTTGCTTGTGCCGCTCGCCGGGGATCGGCACCCACTCGTAGAAGCCGTCGGCGGGGACGATGCAGCGGCGAGCCCGGAAGGGGCGCCGGTAGGCCTTGGACTCCGCCACGGTCTCGGAGCGGGCATTGATCATGCGGTTGCCGATCTTGTGGTCCTTGGCCCACGGCGGGATCAAACCCCAGCGCAGGGTGGCGAGGGTCCGGAGCCCTTCATTCACGAGAACGGCGTACACGTCGTTCGTCGGCGCCACGTTGTAGCTGGGCTCCAGGAGCGCGGCGCCGCCGAGTTCCGCCCCGAAATAAGCAGCTACATCCTCAGCTGAACTCGCCGAGACGAAGCGCCCACACACGCCGCAACGCTACCTGCCAGCCGGGGGTGACAAGAGACGCGGCGCCGCGCCGGCAGGTGTTCCGGGCCGCCCGGCGCCGCTGGGAAAAATGCTCGTGCCCCGGGTCGGACCGGGGCACGAACTGGTTACCGAGGTTGCTGCGTCGACGCTTACGCCAGCATGGCGTCGAGCGCCTCGGTCGACGGGGCGAAGTAGAACGACCCCGACGCCGGGTTGGAGAAGTCCGTCAAGCGGTCGCGCACACCGGCGCCGTCGAGGCCGTACATGGCCCGCAGGCGCTCACGGAAGGGGGCCTGCTCGCGGCAGAAGGCCATGAAGTACAGGCCCACGACGGAGACGGCGCCGTGGAAGGCGTACGGGGTGGAGCGGCGGGCGATCTCGTTGCGCTTCGGCTTGGTGGCATCCGCGGTGGCTCCCTCGCGGAGTTCCACGTGGCTGAGGTGCGAGAAGTCCTCCTGCGGGTCGAGCCGCTCGCTGTCGGGCTTGGTGCGTCCGAAGACCTTCTCCTGCTCCTCGACGCTCATCTGGTTCCAGCCGTCGAGGTCGTGAACCCAGCGCTGGGCAAGGATGAAGCTGCCACCGGCGCCCGGGGACCCGTCGGGCACGAGGGCCGCCTCGGGCTCGTTCTCGGGCTCGGGGTTGCCGGTGCCGTCGATGAACCCGGTCATGTCCAGCGAGTCGCCCAGGATGAAGGTGTTCGTGTCGCGCGGCACGACCATGTGGCCGGCCAGGGCGGTGCGGGCGTCGTACTGCGTCTGCCAGACCTTGTCCTTGTCGGGGCTGTTCAGCCAGAACAGCAACTCCTCCTGGGTGCCCTTGGCTTCGCGCCCGCTGCCGTCTTCGGACTCGATGGTGACGAAGTCCTGGAAGTCGTCGGGGACGTCATCGGTCAGTTCGGCCAGCAAGCCGGGCCCGAGGCCCACGACGAGGTTGACGCCGGCAGCATCGGCTGCGGCGCGGGTATCGGAGATCACGCTCTTGATGTGATCCAGATCCGCGCCGTCGACCCGACTCAGGTGGACGTACCACTGGTGTTGTCCCATTTCGGCGAAAATTGCGGGTTGCGGCGTGGGCATGTCCGACCTCCGTGGCTAGGTGAAACCCTCCGAATTCCGGAGGATCCTAGTCGGGCTGCCGGGATTTGAACCCGGGACCTTTGGTCCCCCAGACCAACGCGCTAACCAAGCTGCGCCACAGCCCGTTCCGAAGGCCTCACTGTACCGGGCGCGGCACCCTCAGAACGCCCCCTCCAGCACCTCCAGGCGGCCCTTCAGCACACAGGCCACGTCGAAGCGCAGTTCCGCCACCGGCTCGCGGTGCTGGCGCAGCCACTGGGTGGCCAGGGCCCGGATGCGCTTCTGCTTGCGGCGATCCACGGCTTCCGCCGGGTGCCCGTATGCCTCGCTGGAGCGCGTCTTCACCTCGCAGAAAACCACGGTGCCGCCTCGCCCGAGAACCAGGTCGAGTTCGCCGCCGGCGCCGCGCCAATTGCGGTCCAGCACCTCCCAGCCGCGTTCGAGGTACCAGGTGGCGGCCTTGTTCTCCCCCCAGCGACCGAGTTGTTGCCGACCGGCGGTCATGGACCGCGCCGCGGCCGGGCTCAGACGGCGCGCCGCTCGGGCACCTTCGCCGCTTTGCCGATCCGGTCGCGCAGGTAGTACAGCTTGGCCCGCCGCACGCGGCCGCGGGTCAGCACCTCCAGCTCCTTGATGCTGGGGGTGTGGGTGGGGAACGTGCGCTCGACGCCCACACCGAAGCTGACCTTGCGGACGGTGAAGGACTCGCGCACGCCCGATCCCCGCCGGGCGATCACCACTCCCTGGAAGACCTGGATGCGCTCGCGGCTGCCCTCGGTGACCCGCACGTGCACCTTGACGGTGTCCCCCGGCCGGAAGTCCGGGATGTCGGTTCGCAGGCTCTGCATGTCGACCAGATCGGTGGGCTGCATGGCCGGTCTCCAATCACGAGCGTCTGGGGCGGGCGGGGAAGCGGAGTGGCAGCGGAATAGTGCAGGATACGGCCCAAGTCGCCGCACGCCACCGGGTGGCGGGCCCGGGTGGGGGCCGCCGGTGCCGAGTCCGGCTCTCGCCTTCGTAATCGATCCGGACTTCGACCCCGGCGTCCCCCACCCTCGGGGGATCGCAGGGCCGCGGCCGGCCGATCAGGCGCCGCCCTGGAGATCGAATTCCTCCAGGAGCTCCCGGTCGGCGTCGCTGAGTCCGCCGCGGGCTGCGATCAGGTCCGGACGCTCCCGCTGCGTGCGAGCCAGGGCCTGGGCCCGGCGCCAGCGCTCGACGCGCGCGTGGTCGCCCGAGCGCAGTACTTCCGGGACCTCCATGCCCCGGAAGTCCGCCGGGCGGGTGTACTGCGGGTAGCCGAGCAGGCCGCTGCTGAAGGAGTCCTCGACACCCGAGGCGGCGTTGCCCATGACCCCCGGCAGCAGCCGCACGACCGCTTCGAGAACCACCATGGCCGCCACCTCGCCTCCCGCCAGCACGTAGTCCCCCACGGAGACCTCGTCGTCGACGAGCGCCGTGCGGACCCGCTCGTCGACACCCTCGTAGCGACCGCACAGCAACGAGAACCCGCCGCCGGCGGCAAGGCTCTCGACGGTGCGCTGATCCAGCCGGCGCCCCGAGGCCGAAAGCAGGATCAGCGGACGCGCCACCCCAGCCGCCTCAGCGGTCTCGAAGATGGGCTCGGGGGCCAGCACCATGCCGGGCCCGCCGCCGAAGGGCGCGTCATCCACCGAGCGGTGCGGATCGACGGCCACTGAGCGGAGATCCAGCACCCGCAACCGGAAGACCCCGTCCCTGCGGGCCTTGCCGAGCAGGCTGTGAGAGGCGAATTGCTCGACCATCTCGGGGAAGATCGAGATCACGTCGATCCTCATGGTGTGCCCCCCGGCGCCTACGGCAGCTCGAAGAGACCCGCCGGGGCGTCGACGAGGATGCGGGTCGCCTCGCCGGTTCCCTCCACCGACACCAGGAAGGTCAGCGGCACCAGGGCCCCGCTGTCCAGGACCAGCAGGTCGCTGGCCGGGTTGGCCTGCACGGCGGTCACCCTGCCCCGCGCCACCCCGGCGTCGCACACCACCTCGGCGCCGATGAGCCGGTGCACCCAGAACTCCTCGGGGTCCTCCAGCGGCGCGGCCAGCAGCACCGCGCCGCGCAACCCCTCGGCGGCATCACGGTCCCGGTAACCCTCGAAGGCCACCACCCAGCGCCGCTCGAACGGTCGCGCTCGCCGCACCACCAGCGGGCCCTCCGCCGCCTGCAGCTCGGCGCCCGGGCTCAGCCGCTCGGTGCGGTTCGTCACCAGCGAGACGACGACCTCACCCTTGATGCCGTGGGGCCGGTCGACGCGCCCGACCTCCAGCAGATCCGTCGCCGGGCGCACGGGGGGCGCCACGGCGCTCAGGGCTCGACGAAGTCGACGATGACGCTGCACCCGTCGTTCACGGCGGCCGCCCGCACGACGGTGCGGATGGCACTGGCCACGCGGCCCCGCCGGCCGATGACCCTGCCGATGTCGGCCCGGTCCACGTGCACGTCGAGGCGGACATCGCCACCGTCGGCGCTGGCGACCACGCGGGCCGCCTCGGGCGCCTCGACCACCGACCGGACGATGTGTTCCAGAACGGCGCGGGCGCAGGGAGCGTCGGTGACGTCGGCGCCGCTCACGAGGAAGCATCCTTGGTTGCGGAGTCCAGATCCTCCAGCCGCGAGCTGGTTCCCTTGAACTCGTCCCAGGCGCCGGAGATCTTGAGCAACTTCTCGACGCGCTCGCTCGGCTGGGCCCCGTTGCGGAGCCACTTCAGCGCCTTGTCGTTGTCGATGTGCACGACCGACGGCTCCTGGCGCGGGTCGTAGTGCCCGATCGACTCGATGAATCGGCCGTCACGGGCCGAGCGCTTGTCGGTCGCAACCACCCGGTAGGTGGGCTGCTTCTTCTTGCCTCTGCGCATCAAGCGAAGCCGCACTGCCACGATTCGTCGCCTCCACCGGAGATCTGTGGCCGGGCCACGTGGCACCGGCGTCAACGCCCTAGTCTGCCGTGAATTCGGCGCCGTTCCATCTCCCGGGCTCGCCGACGGTGCCGCCGCGACCAGGACCGCTCAACGTCCGGGCCAGGCCAGCGGGCCCGGCGGCTGCGAACCCGTGCCCGGCGTGGACCCCCCGGGGCCGCCCGGAGGCGACTCCAGTCCCTCCAATTGCTCGAGCAGGTCGGTGGCGGAGCGGTGCCGCGCTCCACCGGCCGGCGTGACCCGTGAGGAACCCCCGCCCTTGCGGCCCCCCGATCCCTTGGACTTGCGGCGGCGCCCGGCCGGCCGGGCGCCGCGCATCATCTTGCGCGCCGCACTGAAGTTGCGGAGCAGCTCAGTCACCTCGGCGGTGGTGGTGCCGCTGCCGGCGGCGATCCGGCGCCGGCGGGATCCGTCGATGATCGCCGGCTGGGTCCGTTCGGCGGGTGTCATGGAGCAGATGATGGCCTCCATTCTCCCCAGTCGGCGCTCGTCGACACCGGCCTCGGCCGCCTGCGCCGCCTGGGCGCTCGGCAGGTGGGCGAGCAGGTCGCCGAGTCCACCCAGCTTGCGCATCTGCCTCATCTGGGCCAGGAAATCATCGAGGGTGAACTCGCCCGCCAGGACACGCTCGGCGGCGCCGGCGGCGTCGGCGGCCTCCCGGCCCTCGTAGGCCGCCTCGGCCTTCTCCGCCAGCGACAGCAGGTCGCCCATCCCCAGGATCCGCCCCGCCAGGCGATCGGGGTGAAAACGCTCGAAGTCGCCGACGCGCTCGCCGACCGAGGCGAACGCCACCGGGCACCCCAGGACCGCCCGCACGGACAGCGCGGCGCCCCCGCGCGCGTCGCCGTCGAGCTTGGTCAGGATCACGGCGTCGAGCCCCAGGGCCTCGTGGAAGCTGCGCCCGACACGCACGGCCTCCTGGCCCATCATGGCGTCGAGCACCAGGAACGTGTGGTGAGGTTGGATCGCCTCGCCGATGGCGCGCACCTCGGCCATGAGCTCCTCGTCGACCACCTGGCGCCCGGCGGTGTCGCAGATCACCACGTCCCGGCCGAGCCGGCGGGCCTCGGCGAGCCCTGCCAGCGCCACCGCCACGGGATCGGTCGCCTCGCTGAAGACCGGGACGGAGATCTCCGCGGCCAGGACACGCAACTGCTCGACCGCGGCCGGGCGCGTCAGGTCGGCGCCCACGAGCAGCGGGCTGCGCCCCTGGCTGCGGAACCAGCGGGCCAACTTGGCGGCCGCGGTCGTCTTCCCCGAGCCCTGCAGACCCGCCAGCAGCGCCACCGTGGGGGGGCGGGATGCGAAACCGATCGACACCGGATCGCCGCCGAGGGTGCGCACCAGTTCGGCGTGCACGATCTGCACCACCTGCTGGGCGGGGTTCAGGGCTCGGTTCAGGTCGGCGGCGAGCGCCTCGTCGCGCACCCGGTCCCGAAACTCCGCCACCACCTCGGTGGCCACGTCCGCCGCCAGCAGCGCCCGGCGGATCTCGCCCAGCGCCTCGGTGACGTCCTCGGGACGCAGCCGGCCCTTGCGCCGGAGCCGGTCGAAGACCGAGTTGAGATTGCCGCTAAGAGCCTCGAACATCGGCGTCCATTCCTTCGGTGTCCACGAGAGCGGCCGCGAAGGCCGCGGCGTCGAACGGGACCAGGTCGCCCAGTCCCTCACCGAGACCTACCAGCTTGACCGCCACATTCAACTCGGCGCGCACCGACAGCACCGAGCCTCCCCGGGCGGAACCGTCCAGCTTGGTCAGCACGGCGCCCGTCACCCCCGCGGCCTCGCCGAACATCCGGGCCTGGGCGAGACCGTTCTGGCCGGTCGTGGCGTCGAGGGTGACCAGCGCCTCGCACAACTCGCCCGGCGCCCGCTCGGCCACCCGGCGGATCTTCGCCAGCTCGCCCATGAGGTTGTGGTTGGTGTGCAGCCGCCCGGCGGTATCGATCATCACCACGTCGGCGCCGGAAGCCGCGGCGTGGGAGATGGCGTCGAAGGCCACCGCCGCGGGATCACCGCCGGCGTTGCCGCGCACGAGATGTGCGCCCGCCCGCTCTGCCCAGGTGGCGAGCTGCTCGGTGGCGGCGGCGCGGAATGTGTCGGCGGCCCCCAGCACCACGCGCCGACCGGCCCGCACCTCGGCGTGGGCCAGCTTCCCGATCGTCGTCGTCTTCCCCGAACCGTTGACCCCCACGAACAGCCAGACCGCCGGTGAGCCCGAACGATCCAGAGCCCCGTCGGGGGCATGCATGAGGTCCGCCACCGCATCCGCCAGCAGGGAGCGCAACGCCGCGGGATCGGAGATGCGCCGCTCGGAGGCCTCGCTGCGCAGGCACCCCAGCAGCTGCTCGGTCACCGCCCAGCTCACGTCGGCACCGAGCAGGGCCTCCTCCAGCGCCTCCCAGGTGGCACCGTCCAGGTCGGGGCGCGCCAGCGCGGCACCGAGCCGCTCCCCCATCGCCGACCGGGCCTTCGCCAGGCGTGAACGCCACCGCGGCGTCGCCGCCGGGTCGCCGGAGACGTCTCCTGGCCGGCCGTGCGCCGTCGCCACCGGGTCCCGCCCGCCTAAGGCTCGATCTCGGGCTCGGGCGACTCCTCGGAGGACTCCTGGAGGGCCAGTGAGGCGCTCCGGTCGCCGAGGGGGATGAACAGGCGGATGAGTTGGTCGCCGCGGACCACCTCGACGCGCACCTCGGTCCCGGGCGCCCGCAGGCGCACGGCGACGGTCAACTCGTCCATCGAACCCACGGGCTGGCCGTCGAAGGAGACGATGCGGTCGTTCACCTGCATCCCTGCGGCCTCGGCGGGCCCATCGGGGGTGACCGAGGCCACGATCGCTCCCGGCTCTCCCAGCGGCGGGGTGTAGCCGGTGATCCCGAGGAATCCGAAACGCACCTCGCGCCCGGCGCGCAGTTCCTCGGCGATCCAGATGGCCACCTCGATCGGCGTGGCGAAGCCGACACCGATGTTCCCGCCGCCGAAGTTGGACTGGATCGCCACGTTCATCCCGATCACGCGGCCTTCGAGATCGGCGAGGGCACCACCGCTGTTGCCGGGATTGATGGGGGCGTCGGTCTGGATCATGCCGAGCGGCGGCATGTCCTGGCCGCCGAGCACCTGGTTCAGGGCACTCACCACCCCCACCGTCACGACGTTCTCCCGGCCGAAGGGGCTGCCCACCGCCACGGCGGTCTGGCCCACCTGCACCGTCGAGAGGGAACCGATGTCGGCCACGTTCACGTCGAGCGCCGGGTCGATCTGTATGACGGCCACGTCGAGTTCCCGGTTCGCCCCCACGACCTTGCCACCGGTGCGCAGACCGCTGGGGAGGTGCACGATGACATCGGGGACCTCCCCTCCCAACGCCTCGGGAAGGTCGAGCTCGCGGGAGGGATCGATCTCGAGGCCCTCGGGGCGCCCGGGCCCGCCGGACCCTTCCTCGGCGAACAGGTCGGCGAGGGGTTCGGCATCCTCGACGACGTGCGCCGCAGTCAGGATCAGCCCGGCATCGTCGTAGATGATTCCCGAGCCCTGACCCTGGGACGTCTGCAGCAGCACGACCGACGGCTCCACCCGGCCGGCGGCAAAGACCACCGGCTCCTGTGCGGGACCGGTCGGGGGCGCCGGAACCGCGGACGGCTGTTGGGCCGGCGCAGGTGCCGGTGCAGGAGCCGGCACCACGGTCTCGGCGGGGTCCGCCGAGGCGACCGGCGGCTGCGGAGCCGCCACCGGCGACTGCGGCGATTCCTGCACGATGGCCGGCGGCGGCACCGGGGCCCCGGCGCCGGCCTGTGGGGCCGGACCGATGATCTCCGGAGGCCTGACGGGGATGTAGCGGACCGTCTCGCCCGGTGCGCCCGTCGACTGCACGACCGCCACCACCCCGAGCGCCAGCGCCGACAGGCTGACCAGTACCGCGAAGGCCTGGGCGCTGAAGCGCCGGCGGCGTCGCCGGCCACCGGGCGGGCCGGGGTCGCGCGGCGGCCCCTGATCGCCGGATCCGAGCGTCCACGCCAGGTCGTAGTCCCTGGGCCATTGGTCAGCCGGAGTGCCGGGCTCGGCTCCGCCCACCGACGGCCCGGGCTCGGAGAAGGCTCCCGAGTTGGCCGGCCGGTCCTCGAACGGGTCCTCGCCGGGGTCGGCCGGCCAGGCGGGCTGGTCAGGTGCCATGTGAACTCCGTCTGCGGGGCCACGGTCGTGCGCTGAGCACTATCCACGCTATTGGGGCGGCGTGCGGGAGCCTCAACCCGTCGCCGGCCGACTCATAGAGAATCTCAAAGGGAGACCGGAACGTCCTCGGTGACCCGCCCGCTGCGCCTGATCCGGGCTCCCGGACTGCTCGCCCCTGTTGCCGGCAGAAGGATTGTGAACGTGGATCCGAATCCCACCGTCGAGGTCAGGCGCGCCTCGCCGCGATGCGATTCGGCGATCTGGCGCACGATCGCCAGGCCCAACCCCCGCCCCGAGGCCGACGCCTGCCCACCGCGCTGGAACCGCTGGAAGACGCGCTCCTGCTCGTCCGCGGGAATGCCGGGTCCCTGGTCCTCCACCGCCACCCAGATCCAGGCGCCCTCGCCGCCGGCGGTGATGCGCACCTCCGAGGTGGCGGGTGCCACGCTCAGCGCATTCGAAAGCAGGTTGGCGAATGCCTGCCGGAGGCTGCCGGCGTCACCGAGGGCCAGCAGGCCACTGGGCGCGTAGTGCGTCAGCCTCACGCGCTGGTTGGCGGCGTAGCCCTCGAACTCGGCGGTCGCCTGGCGCGACAGCTCGCCGACGTCCACGAGGGTGAGGTGCTGGGGCCGGGTCTCGTGGCGGGCGAAGGTGACCAGGTCATCGACCACGCGCGACATGCGCTCGGTGGACCGGCTCACCTGCTCGGCCACGAGCCGGTAGTCCTCGGTGGTGGCGTCGGGATCGGCCAGCGTGGTATCGAGGTTGCTGCGGATCACCGCCAGCGGGTTACGCAGCTCGTGGCTGGCATCCTCCACGAAGCCCCGCTGCGCGTCGAAGGAGCGGTCCAGACGATCCAACATGGCGTCGAAGGTGTCGGCGAGGCGCCGCAACTCGTCGGGAGGACCTTCCAGGGCGATGCGCTGTGACAGGTCCGTGGCGCTGATCCGCCGGGCCACCTCGGTGATGCGCCCCACCGGCTTCAGCACGTGGCCGGCCAGGAACCAGCCGACCACCAAGCTCCCACCGAACAGGATCGCCAGGGCGAACAGCGAGTAGTCCGCCAGCCGATCCATGGCCCGCTCGTTGGCCTGGGTCTCCACGATTCCCAGCGTCTCTCTGAGAGTGCGCTCCTCGTCGGGCGCCGGACGCCCGTCGAGTTCGAGCCGCTCAAGGGAGAGAGATTGCGAGAGCGACGACTCGTCCAGGTTCCGGGCCAGTCCCCAGTAGATGCCGCCCACCGCGATGGCGCCCAGGCCGAACAGCAGCACGCTGTAGACCAGCGCCAGCCGGAAGCGGATGGAGCCCAGCGAGCGGAACAGCCGGCTGCGGAACCGTTCGACGTAGCCGGCGCGGGCCACCGAATCAGCCTCGCTCGGAACCCGTCAGGCGACGGATCAAGGGTACGGAGCCGCGTTCGGCGAGGCGGCCGAGGAGATGTCGCCCAGCACGTATGCAGGATCCTCGGGCCCCGACGAGTGATCCGCCGTGTGCAGGCCGCCGGTGGCGACCAGCCGGTAGCCGGTTCCCACGACCGTCTCGATCGGTGCCGGGCTGCCGGGCAGGCCGAGCTTGCGCCGCAGCGTCCCGACGGTGACCCTGACGGTGTTCGTGAAGGGGTCGGTGTGCTCGTCCCAAACGTGGTCCAGCAGTTCCTCCTGCGAGACGACCTCGCCGGGACGGCTGCAGAAGAACCGCAGCAGTGTGAACTCCTTGGGGGTCAGGGTGATCTCCTGGCCCTGGCGCCTCACGCTGTGGCGGCCCAGATCCATCTCGATGTCCCCCACGGCGAGGCGAGATCCGCAGCGCCCGGCGTCTCGGCGCAGCAGCGCCCGGATCCGCGCCGTCAATTCGCCGAACGCGAACGGCTTGACGAGGTAGTCGTCGGCACCGTCGTCGAGTCCCCCGATGCGGTCCTCGAGGCTGTCGCGCGCCGTGAGAATCAGGATGCGCGGGCGGTGGCCGCTCCGGGCGGGATCGCGCAGGCGGCGGCACACCTCCCTGCCGTCGACCGCCGGCATGGTCAGGTCCAGGCAGATGACGTCGTAGTCCACCGCCGCGGCCTTGGCGAGCGCTTCGTCACCGTCGAACGCCTCGTCAACGGCGTAGCCGTCCCGGCGCAGGCCGCGGGCGATCGCTCGTACCAGGTCCTTTTCGTCGTCGGCGACGAGCACGCGCATCACCACAGACGGTAGCCAATCCCGGCGAGACACGTCATTTCGAGGCCGCCACCGCGGCCGCTCAGTCGCGGGGCACAACCCCCGCACCGGCCGACTGCAGGGATCGGGCGGCACCGCGGCGCTCGGCGATCACCAGGCTGGCCCCGCCGGGTCGCATCGTCACGCCGTACAGGCTGTCGGCGATCTCCATGGTGGGTTTCTGGTGCGTCACCAGGATGAGTTGCGCACTCGAGCGGAATTCCTCCAGCAGCCGCAGGAAGCGGTGCAGGTTCAAGTCGTCGAGCGCGGCGTCCACCTCGTCGAGCACGTAGAACGGGGAGCCCTGGGAACGGAAGACCGCGAACAGGAACGCCAGCGCCGCCAGCGAGCGCTCGCCTCCCGACAGCAGGGCCAGGCGTCGCAGGCTCTTGCCCGCGGGCTGCGCCTCGATCTCCACGCCCGAGGCGAGCGGATCGTGCGGATCGGTGAGGGTCAGCCTGCCCGCGCCCCCGTCGAACAGCACGCCGAAGACCGTCTCGAAACTCTCGGCAACCTCGCGGTAGCAGCGGGAGAACGCCTCCAGGATCTCGCTGTCGACGCTCCGGACGAGCGTGGTGAGGTCGCGGCGGGCGCTGCGCACGTCCTCGATCTGGGCGGCCAGGTCGTCGTGGCGCTGGCGCAGGCTGTCGTGTTCCTGTACGGCCAGGGGGTTCACCGGGCCGATTCCGCGCAGCAGACCCTCGAGTTCCCGTATGCGTTCGGCGGCGCTGACCCCTTCGGGGAGGTCGGGCTGCGCCGCGCCCATGGCCTGGACCTCGTCGCAGTCATGGCGGCTGTGCAGGGTCTCGACGACCGACTCGATCCGCAGGCGGACCTCGTCCTCGGTGCGTTGCGCGCCCAGCAGCAACTCGCCGATCTCGGCGACCGAGGCCGCCAGCTCTGCTCGCCTCCGGCGATCCCCGTCGAGCCGCGCGGCGGTGACCCTGCCGGCCTCCGCCAGTTGGCGCTGCCGCGCCCGCAACCGCTCCAGGCCCCGCCGGCACTCGCCGGCGCTGTGGGCCAGCCGCTCGGCCGACTCCGCCAGGACGGCGCTGCGCCGGGCGTCGACGCCGGCGGAGGCGACCGCCGCCTCGTGGCCTCCGAGGCGGGCCCGGATCTCGTCGCGGCGTTCGGCCAGCACCGCGCGGCGCGCCTCGATCTCGGACTCCCGGCGATCCAGTGACCTCCGCTCGGCGTCGAGGTCGCTGCGGCGCCGCTGCAACCCCGCCGCGGCCTCGTGGGCCACCGCCTCGGACGCCTCGACGGACCGCTGCAGCTCCGCCAGTCGGCCGGCCGCCTCGTCGGCCTGGCGGCGATGCGCCCGGGCCCGCTCGGTCAGCTCCTGCAGGCGTTCGGCGGCGCCGTCGGCATCGGAAGCCACGGCTCCGGCGTGACGGGCGGCATCGGCGGCCCGCCGGCCGGCGTCGGCCAGACGCTGACCGGCCGTCCTGCACGTCTCGGCGGCAGCGGCGTGCACCGACTCCGCCGAGGCGGCCACGGCGGATGCTTCACCGAGAATCCGATCGGCCTCCGCCAGCGAGACCTCGGCGCTCTCGAGCCGCTCCCGGGACTCAGCCAGCGCCTCGCCGGTGGCTCCCGAGCGGTGGACGCCCACCCGCCATCCGGTCGGTGAGAAGCAATCGCCCGCCGGGGTGACGACGGTTGCGCCGGGGTGCTCGGCAACGGCGTCGCAGGCCTCCTGCCAACTCGGCACCACGACGACCGCGCCGATGAGGCCGTCGAGGACCTCATCGGTGGCGGCCTGCTTGCCGTGCACGTGGGGGCGCAGCGGCCGGCCGGCCCGAGGCGGTCCGTCAGCGGCGCGGATCGGCAGCACCGCTCCGGCAGCCTTCGCCCGGACCAGCGCCTCCAGGGCCGGTCGGGCTGCCGCCGGGCCGTCCAGGACGGCCGCGGCGAGGGCATCTCCGGCTGCGGCCTCAAAGGCCGCCTCCCAGCCCTCCTCCACCGCCACCAGATCGCCGAGCGCACCCAGCACACCGGTACTGCCGGTCAGGACCTCCATGCCCGAACGCGCCCGCACGTCACCCATCGCCAGGTCCAGCGCCTCGACCCGGGCCCGCCACCGGCTTTGCTCGCCGTCGGCGGCGGCTCGCTCCTCCCGGGCGGCGCTCTCCGCCGCGGCGGCCTCCGCCCGGCGCTGCTCGGTCGCCTGCAGTGCTGCGGCGGCGGCCTCCTCCTCGGCGCGGCACGCGGCTAGTTCCTGCTCGGCGCGGCCGGAGGATTCCTCCGCGGCGGCGCGCCGCTCGGCCAGCCGGTCGGCGCGTCCGGCCAGTTCGGCCACCTCCGCCTCGGCCCGGTCGGCCACGTCACCGAGCGCCCCGAGGCGCCCCCGCAGCTGCGCCGCCGCGGCGCGGTCGCCGGCGGCCCCGGAGGCCTCGGTGCGGGCCGCGTGCGCCTGCGCGTCGGCCGCCAGCAGTGAGGCGGCGGCCTCGAGGCGATCCCGCTCGGCCGCCAGCTCCGTCCCGGATGTGTCCAACTCGCCCAGACTGACCTCGATGCGGGCGGACTCATCGGCGAGGGAGGCCAGCAGGTCGCCGGCCAGCGCGCCGTGGCGGCGCCGCTCGTAGTCCTGCTGGCGCCGGCCGATAGCCCGCTGGGCCTCCCCGAGGAGCTCCTCCAGCGCCGCGAGGCGCTCGCTGGCGGTGGCCAGCGCCACGTGGCCCGGGGCCGACAGGCGGGTCTCGGCCTCGGCGATGCGCCCGTCGAGGGCGGCCAGCTCCCGGGTGGTGGCGGCGCGGCGGTCCGCCAGGTCGCGCCGTTCGGTCGCCGCGAGGCGCCGGCGCTCCCGCAGTTCGGCGAGTTCGGCACCGAGGCGGTGGATCTGCAGGGCGGTCAACTCGGCGGCGAGTGCGCCGTGGCGGCGCGCCACCGAGGCCTGCCGCTCCAGGGGCCGCAGTGCCCGGCGGACCTCGTTCAGCTGGTCACCGAGGCGCGCCAGGTTCGCCTCGGTGTCCTCCAACCGCCGCAGCGCCTTCTCCTTGCGCACCCGGTAGGCGGACACACCGGCGGCCTCCTCGAGGATGGCGCGGCGCTCGGCGGGCTTGGCCTGGAGCACCGCGTCGATGTGCCCCTGCGAGACGATCACGTGCCGATGCCGTCCCACACCCGCAGCCGAGAGCATCTCGGCGATGTCGATGAGCCGGGCCTGCGTGGCGTTGATGGCGTAGGCGCTGTCGCCGCTGCGGAACAGCGTGCGGCTGATGGCTACCTCGTCGAGCTCCAGGGGCAGGCGGCGATCGGCGTTGTCGAAGGTGAGGGTGACCTCCGCCCGTCCCAGCGCCGACCGGCCGGGGTTCCCCGCGAAGATCACGTCGTCCATCTGCTGGGAGCGCAGCGCCGTGGGCGACTGCGAGCCAAGGACCCAGCTGATGGCGTCGACGATGTTGGACTTGCCGCTCCCGTTGGGGCCCACGATCACCGACAACCCGGGCGCGAAGTCGATCGTCGTGGTGTCGGCGAACGACTTGAAACCCTTCAGCGTGAGGGCCTGCAGGTACACCGCTACACCTGTGACTGCTCGCAGTAGTAGGTCCAGCGCCCCCGGTACTTGACCCGCACGATCGGCCGGCGCGAGCGCGGGCTCAACCGGCCGTGCCTGCGGTAGACGTTGTGATGATTCTGGTACGCGCCGGGCTCCCCCGACGGCGACAGGAAGTGATTGTCCTCCAGCGTGGAGCCCCGGTACTTCACGGCGTCGTGCAGCACCTCGACGATGGCGCGCCACAGCCGGCGGATCTCCTGGCGTCCCAGCGAATCGGTCATCCGGTCGTGGCGCAGCCCGGCGTTGAAGAGGATCTCGTCCGCGTACATGTCGCCGACGCCGACGATCGCCCCGGAATTGGTCAGGAAGGCCTTCAGGTAGATCGGGCGGGGCGGCGCCGCCAGCAGGCTGGAGAAGTCGGTCCAGGAGAGCGAGGTGGTGAGCGGGTCGATGCCCACCGGCTGCTGCTCCAGCACCTGATCGGGGCTCAGCAGGCGCATCCGGGCCCCCTCCTTGAAGTCCAGCAGGCGCAACCCGCCGTACTGCGTGAACGTGATGAGCAGGCGCGTGGAGGGATCCACCTTGTCCCTGTTGGGCTGGCGGCGCAGATGGCCGCCGGCGCCGAGGGTGACGCCCATGATCTCCTCGTTGTCGAAGGTGATCAGGAGCTGCATGCCCTGGCGGGTGATCTCGCCGGTGATCTTCGCCCGGTCCAGCCGCTCGTTCAGTTCCTCGGCGCTGTGCGGGGTGACGCTCTCGGACAGCACCGCGACCGTCTTCACCCGCCTGTCCAGGATCTCGCGCTCCAACTCACGTCGCACGACCTCTACTTCAGGTGACTCGATCATGGTGTCCTTCAGAATCGTCTCCGGCCACCGCAGGGCCACCTGACATCTTCGCATCCGCGCCGGCGGCGTCCGGGGATGGCGGCTCGGGCGCCGGGGGCGCCCGGTAGAGGGCCAGCGCTGCCCGGGCGGCCGCCTGCTCGGCCTGCTTCTTGGTGCGTCCCTCGCCGGCGCCGTACTCGACGCCGGCGATCAGCACGACGGCCCGCCAGAGGAGGTCGTGGTCGGGTCCGGTGTGGCTCAACCGGTAGCTCGGCGACGCCCCCTCGACGTGCGCGGCCTGTTCCTGCAGGACGGTCTTGTGGTCGTCCCGTCCCGGATCCCGCGCCGTGTCGGCAATGCGCTCGGCGAGCAGGGAGAGCACCAGCCGGCGGGCCGGCTCCCAGCCGCCGTCCAGGTACACGGCGCCGATCAGGGCCTCGGCCGCGTCCGCCAGGATGGAACGCTTGTGTCGACCGCCCGCCGCCTCCTCCCCCCGACCCATCAGCAGTGCCTCGCCGAGCCGCAGCTCGCCGGCCACCTCCGCCAGGCAGTCGGACGACACCACCGAGGCCCGAACCTTGGCGAGTTGCCCCACAGTCAGGTCGGGATAGGTGGTGTAGAGATGTTCGGAGACGACGGTGTCCAGTACGGCGTCGCCCAACAACTCGAGACGCTCGTTGGAGTCGGGTCTGGCCCCGCCGATCGGCCGCTGCTCGGCCACCCACGAGCGGTGACGCAGCGCCAGTTCCCTCAGCGCCTCGTCAGCGAACCGGTAGCCGGTTCGCTCCGTCAGGTTGTCGAGGTCGTCGGTGGCCACTCAGCCGAGGCGAGCCTCGACGTAGTCGACCGCGTCGCGGACGGTCCGCAGGTCCTGCAGGTCCTCGTCGTCGATGCGGAATCCCACGGTGCGCTCGCCGAACTCCTCCTCGAGCGCCTCGACCAGTTCGATCAGCGCCAGCGAGTCGGCCTCGAGGTCGTCGAGGAAGGAGTCGCCCTCGGAGATGTCGGCGGGTTCGATCTCGAGGATGTCGGCCAGCCGACCCTTGATCTGCTCCAGGATCTCCGACCGCGGCATCGGACTCTGCGAAACGTGGGTCTCGGCCGGCACGGCTCCTGCCTCCTCTCGACACCGGGCGCGCCGGGCGGCACGCCGCGGAAGTTGGATCCTACCCGGTGACCGCGCGGGCGATCTGCGACACGATCCCAGCCGCCGCCAACCCGTGCGCCACCCCGATGGCGCTGGCGATGGCCTTGGGGCTCGAGGACCCGTGTGAGATCGTGCACACGCCCCGAACTCCCAGCAGCACCGCGCCGCCGGTGTTGTCGGGGTCGAACGTCTCGTAGAGGCCCAACAGCGCGGGGAAGAAAAGGTCGGCCCCCGCCCGGGCCTCGGGGGAGCTGTCGGCCAGGCGGATGATCTCCTCCGCGATGACGCTCGCCACGCCCTCGGCGGTCTTCAGCATCACGTTGCCGGTGAAGCCGTCGGTGACGATCACGTCCGCGCAGTCCAGCAGCAGGTCGCGCCCCTCCACGTTGCCCACGAAGCGGGCACCGGCGCGTTCCTGCCAGGCCTCGTCGTCCAGGAGTGCGAAGACATCCTTGACGAGGGCGGAGCCCTTGCCGGCCTCCTCGCCGATGGACAGCAACCCCACCCGCGGCTCGGCGACGCCGAATCCGGCTCGGCTGTACACGGCGCCCATGCGGGCGAACTGCACCAGCCAGGCGGCCGTGCAGTCCGAGTTGGCCCCGACGTCCAGCACCACCGTGGGGGTCGCCCGTCCGGGCACCGGGAAGGGGCAGGCCACCGCCGGGCGCACCACGCCCTTGATCCGCCCGCATCGCAGCAGCGCGCTGGCCATGGCGGCGCCGGTGTTCCCGGCGGAGACCATGGCACAGGCCCGGCCGTCACGCACGGCCTCGGCCGCCCGCACCACCGAGGAGTCCTTCAGGCGCCGGACGCTGGCGCCGGGGTCGGCCTCCATGCCGACGACCTGCCGTGCCGGAATCACCTCCAGGCCGCTGGCGTCGAGCTGCTCGGGCGGGCCCACCAGCACCACGCCGTGTCCCCCCTCCGCCGCCATGCGGGCACCCTCGACGATCGCTTCGGGGGCGTTGTCGCCCCCCATGGCGTCGACGGCGACCGGCAGCGCGCTCACGGTGACCGCAGGGACCGACGGTTGCTCGAGGTGTCGGCGGCAGGTCGGCTCACCGGCCGGCAGACCACCTCAGTCGAATTCGAGTGCCTGGCGGCCGCCGTACCAGCCGCACTGCGCGCAGACACGGTGCGGCAGTTTGGCGGCCCCGCAGCGGGGGCACACCGAGCGGGACGGTGCGTCCAGCCGCCATGCGGCGGCCTGGCGGCTGCGGGAGCGAGCCTTGGAGGTCTTCTTCTTGGGAACGGCCACACAGTGACGGTAGCGGCCGCACCTGCTGGTTCCTCCAGGCTGGAGGCAGGGTTGGAGTCAGGGCTGGAAGTCGTCCAGCGCCGCCCAGCGCGGATCGCGGCGCTCCCCGAGATCCGCGGGATCCTCGACAGGCGGCGCCCCGTAGTACGAGCCTCCCGCCGGTCCGCCGCAGGACTCGCCGCAGAGCGGGGCCAGCGGCAGCGTCAACAGCACCACCTCGCGCAGCATCGGCGCCAGATCCACGACCTCGCCGTCGAGGGGGAACGTCTCCCCCTCGGCGGGCACCGGCTCGAACACCTCGGTCACCGCCGGCGCCACGGGGACGTTCACGGGGCCCAGGCAGCGCCGACACTCGAGCTCCCAGCAGGCGCGCACCTCCCCCGAGCAGATGATGCGCCCCGCCTGCGCCTCCAGGGTGAGTTGCAGCTCGACGGCGTCGCCGGCGATGGCTCCGCCGCCGACCGCCAACTCCTCGAGCACCCGCGGGCCTTCGAGTTCCCGCCGCCGGCCGGGGGCGGCCAGCAGGTCGGCGACCTGGACCAGAACCGGGCGCGCCCCCGCGCGGGGCTCGCTCACTCCTCGTCTTGGTTGAAGAAGAGCGGGTCGGCCTCCTCGACCGGCTCCTCGCTCGGCGGGGCCGGCGGCATCGAGCCCTGCAGCTTCCTGCGCCCGTCCCGAACATTGCCGAGGGCGCGCTCCAGGGCCTCCTCGAAGCGGGCCAAATGCTCGTCGCAGTAGTCCTCGAGTTCGAGCCGCTGCCGGCGAGCCTGCTCCTCGGCCGCCTCCAGGATGCGGCGGGCCCGCGCCTCGGCCTGCTTGACGACCTCGGCGCGCTGCACCATGCGCGCCGCCTCGGCCTTCACGTCGTCGATGATCTCCTCGGCGTCCCGGCGAGCCTTGGACAGATAGTCGTTGCGTTCCTTGATGAGCCAGCGGGCACTGCGCAGCGCCACCGGCAACCGGGCCCGGGCGATGCGGATCAACTCCAGGACGTGGTCACGATCCAGCCGCACCTGTGCGGTCAGGCTCGAGCCGCGCGCCCCACTGACGTACTGCTCGAGATCGGCGAGCGCCGCTTCCACGTCCTCGACGACCTCGCTGCCGCCTCCCGAGAGGGCGTCGAAGGGGTTGGGTTCCTCGAGCGACGATCCGGGCAACGGCTCGCGCGGGTCTTCGTCACCGGTCGCCAGCGGATCGTCGTAGGAGCTCACGAGTTCGACCGGCGTTCCTTCAGGCGCTCCGCCACGGCGGCGGGCACCATCGAGTCCACGTTGCCGCCGAAGCCGGCGATCTCGCGGATGTACTTCGAGGCGATGAACGAACTGGCCGACGTGGACGGCAGGAACACGGTGCGCACACCGGCCACCTCCCGGTTCGTCTGGGCCATCTGCAACTCGTTCTCGAAGTCGGACACGGCTCGCAGGCCCTTCACGATGAAGTCGGCGTTCTCGCGCAGCGCCAGCGAGACGACCAGCTCACCGAACATGGTGGTCCGGACGTTGGAGAGGTGGGCGAACGTCTCCTTGAGCATGGCCTCGCGCTCGTCCATGTCGAAGAAGGTCCCACCCTTCTGCGGGTTGATCATCGCCGCCACGATCACCTCGTCGAACAGTTCGGCGGCCATCTCGACGATCTCCACATGGCCGTTGTGCACGGGATCGAAGGAACCGGGGTAGAGCACGCGGACCACCTCAGTTGCTCCTCGGTGCTCCTGCGGGGGCCTCGGCGTCACCTGCGACTCGACGTCTCGCCATCTGCACAACGGTACTCCCCCGACGGCGCTCGGAGATGACTATCCAGTCCGGGTGGGCGGGCACGGCACGGCCCGATTCGGCGACCAGAATCCCGGCGTCCAGCCGTCCCAGCAGCCGCTCCCAGCCATGATCGGGAAAGTCGTACGGCGGGTCGCAGAACGCCACGTCGAAGGACTCCTCGGCCGAGCCCAACCAGCCGAGCACGTCGCCGTTCACGACACGGCAGCGGTCACCGAAGTCCAAGTCCGCGATGTTCCCCCGCAGGACCGCGGCCGTGGCACGGTGTCGCTCCACGAACGTGGCGTGCGCGGCACCCCGCGACAGGGCCTCCAGACCGAGGGCGCCGCTGCCGGCGAAAGCGTCGAGCACCACCGCACCCGCCAGGTCACCGAGGCTGCCGAGCGCGGCGAAGATCGACTCGCGCACGCGGTCGGTGGTGGGGCGCACCCGGTCGCCGCGAGGGACCTTCAGGCGTCGCCCCCGGGCCTCGCCGGCGATGATGCGGGTCATCGGCCGGTGCCCGTCACGAGAGTCGGCCGATCATGGCGCGGGCGCGGGCGGTCGCCACATCAGCGTCAGCGACACCCGCTCGTCGACGGTGCGAACCTCGCCACAGTCGGCGAACCCCAGGCGCCGGTAGAAGTCGAGGTTGCGAGGGTTGGAGGACTCCAGGTACGCCGGCAGCCCCAGCCGGTCGCACCGGGCCAGCATCGGCGCCAGCAGACGGGCCCCGAGACCCTCTCCCTGGCGGTCGGGGACCACCCCCACCGCCGCCAGGTGCCAGTGCGGCTCGGCCGGGGCGCGCCGGGCGATCCGGGCCAGGCTGGCGAACACCAGCGGGGCGCGCTCCCCCGCCAGTTCGCCGATCATGCGCCGGAAGTCCTTCACGATCCCCTCCGGCAGTTGCGCGGCGCCTGGCGGGTGCCAGCAGGCCGCGCCGGACCCGTCGCCGGTGACGTGCAGCTCGGTGCCCGGCGGCGCATGCGTGACCATGAAGCTCCACCAGGCGATCCGCCAGGCGGCACGCTCGTCGGCCGCCACGCCCTCCAGCAACCAGCGCTGCAGCGGGTCGTCGGCGAAGGCCTCGGCCAGTACGTCGGCCACCTGGGCGGTGCGCTCGCTGCCGACCCGGCGCACCTCGGCGAGGCGGGCCAGTTCGCTGGGGCGGCGTTCCGCGGTCATGGACCCATTCTGGCTAGGACTTGTCGAAGTAGTCGATGTCGGCGTCGCTCAGCAGCAGGGCGATCTCCGCGGCGAGCACGGGGTCCGGGCCGCCGGCGTCGCAGATCGCCTCCGCCGCCCGGCGCGCTGTGGGGATCCACTCGCGGTCCCGGCGCAGCGACGCCAGCCTCAGATCGCTGCGGCCGGTCTGGCGGGAGTCCATGAGCGTGCCCTCGCCGCGCAGTTCCAGGTCGATCTCGGACAGTTCGAACCCGTCGGTGCTGTCCACGAGGGCCTGCAGGCGCAGCTGCGCCGCCGGCGAGGGGTTCTCGATCACCAGGTAGCACCAGCCCGGCTCCGATCCGCGCCCCACCCTGCCTCGCAGTTGGTGGAGTTGGGCGATGCCGAACCGGTCGGCGCCGAGGATCACCATGACGGTGGCGTTGGCCACGTCCACACCCACCTCGATGACCGTCGTGGCGACCAGCACGTCGAGTTCGCCGCGCCGGAAGGAGGCCATGAGCGGTTCGCGGGCGCTCGCCGGCAGGCGCCCGTGCAGCAGACCGACCCGCAACTCGGCCAGCTCGCCGGCGCGCAACTCGTCGTAGGTCGCCTCCGCCCCGGCGGCCTCCACCTTGTCGGACTCCTCGATGAGGGGGCACACCACGTACGCCTGCCGGCCGGCGGCGACCTCCGAACGCAGGCGCTCCCACACCGCCGGCTGCTGGCGCGCCTCGGTCACCGCCCGGGTGGTGACGCCGGCCCGCCCGGAGGGCAACTCGTCGAGGCGCGACACGTCCAGGTCGCCGTAGACGGTCATGGCGGCGGTACGCGGGATGGGGGTGGCCGTCATGACCAGGACGTCGGGAAGGCCTCCGGTCATGCCGCGGGCACGCAGCGCGGCGCGCTGCTCGACGCCGAAGCGGTGCTGCTCGTCGACTACGGCCAGCCCCAGCGACTCGAAGGCCACTCCCTCGCTGATGAGGGCATGGGTGCCCACGACCATGTCGACGGCGCCGGAGGCCAGGCCGGCCAGGATGCGCTCGCGGCCCCCGGCGCGGGTCCGGCCCGTCAGCAACTCCAGGGAGACCGGCGGCAGACCGCCGAGGTTGAGTCGCCCGCCCCCGAGACCCCCGGCGCCGCCGTCGAGGGAGCTCAGCAGCTCGCTGAGTCCCAGGTGGTGCTGCTCGGCCAGCACCTCGGTGGGGGCCATCAGGGCCGCCTGGCCGCCGCCGCAGACCACCGCCAGCATGGCCATCAGGGCAACCACCGTCTTGCCCGAGCCCACCTCGCCCTGCAGCAGCCGGTGCATCGGCCATGGCCGGGCGAGGTCGTCGAGGATCTCGGCCACGGTGCGGCTCTGCGCCGCGGTCAGCTCGAACGGCAGCCGCTGCTCGAATCGCTCCAGCAGCGCCCGGTCCACTTGGTGGGCGATGCCTTCGCCGGCGCGCTCGCGTTCTCGCTTGCGCCTCACCAGCACCAGCTGCATCCGCAGCAACTCGTCGAACACCAGCCGGTTGCGCGCGACGGTGACGTCGGCGAACGACTCGGGATTGTGGATCAGGCGCAGCGCCTCGAAGCGCCCGCACAGTTCGTGGGCGCCCAGCAGGTCGGGCGGCACCGGGTCGGCGATGCCGCGCTGCTCGCAACGGCGCAGCGCCTCGGCGACCATGTCGGCGATCTCCCAGGTGGTGATGGAGGCCTTGGCGGACATCGGGTAGACGGCGAAGATGCCCCCGGTCCGGTTGCCGACGAGGTCCACCACCGGGTTTGTCATCTGCAATGCGCCCCGGAACTCCTCCAGGCGCCCGTACAGCACCGCCTGCATCTCGGGACGAAGCTGCTTGGCCCGCCAGGGCTGGTTGAAGAACACGCAGTTCAGCGGGGCGCCCTCCCGGTCGCTCACCAGCGCCTCCACGCGGGCGCGCCGGTTGCGGCCCGGGATGGCCCTCACCTTCTCGACGGTGGCCAGGACCATGGCGTCCTCGCCCACCTGCAGCTCGCCGACGGTGGCCTCGCGGCTGCGGTCCAGGTAGCGGCGCGGGTAGTAGGCGAGCAGGTCGCCCAGGTGCTCCACGCCGAGCTCACCCAGCGCCTCCACCCGGCGCCGGCCGCCGCGCTTCAGCCGCTCCAGACCGATTTCGGCAAGGTCCCCCCAGGTCAGCGGGGCGGGCGCCTCAACCACAGGTCGGCAGCACCGCCGGGCCGGGCGCCTATTCGACGCCGACGTAGTAGTGGTACAGGGGCTGGCCGCCGGCGTGCACCTCCAGCTCGACGTGCGGCCGGTTGTCCGCCAGCCAGCCCGCCACCACCTCGGTGTCCGCCTCGGTGGCCTCTTCGCCGCAGATCAGAGTTACAATCTCGTGTTCGTCGCCGACGATCCGATCCAGCAGGCCGCAGGTGACGGCGGTCAACTCCCCGGCCACGCACTGCACGTCGCCGTCGCTGAGTCCCATGAAGTCACCCTCGGACACGGGGCCCGCCGGCGTCACGGCGTCCCGCACCGCCCGGGTCACCTCACCGGCGACGACCTCCCCGGCGAGGGCCGCCATCACCTTGCCGTTGCGGGCCGCCTCGGCCTCGGGATCGAACTCCAGCATGGCGCTGAGGCCGGCGGGGATGCTCACCGTGGGCACCACCACCACCTCCCTGTCGGTCACCTCGTGCAGTTGCTGGGCGGCGAGGACGATGTTCTTGTTGTTGGGCAGCACCACCACCCCGTCGGCGAGGGTGCGCTCCACCGCCGCCTGCAGCGTGGCGACCGAGGGGTTCATGGTCTGGCCGCCCTGCACGATCTCGGCCGCTCCCAGTGACTTGAAGATCCGCGCCACGCCGTCGCCGGTGGCAACCGCCACGACCCCCGTGGTCGTGCGCTCCGGCACCGCCACGTGGTCGACGTGCGACACCTGCTCGTGGAGGTCGGTGACCTCGATGCGGTGCGGGCGGCCGACCTCGATCCCGGCCTCGATCGAACCGCCGATGTCGTCGGTGTGGATGTGGCAGTTCCACAATCCGTCGCCTCCCACGACCACGATGGAGTCCCCCAGCTGCTCCCAGCGGTCGCGGAACGCCGCGATCCGGTCATCGCCGGCGTCCAGCAGGAACATCACCTCGTAGCGCAGATCGGCCACGTCGCCGGCGCCCTCGATGTGGTGGGGGTCGTCGCCGAGCAGCGGGGCGCTCACCTCGGGTGGCTCCGGCAGGGGCCGGCCGTCCACCACGTGGGCCAGGGCGTCCAGCAGCAGCAGCAACCCCTTCCCGCCGGCGTCGACCACACCGGCGGTGCGCAGCACCTCCAGCAGCTCGGGGGTGCGCTCCAGGCTCTCGCGGCCGGCCTCGATGGCCGCCTCGATCACCTCGGCCAGCGGCGCCCCACGCTCGGCCGCGCTCGCCGCGGCCGCCGCCACGTCCTTGCCGACGGTCAGGATGGTTCCCTCCACCGGGCGTGCCACCGCGCCGTAGGCGGCCACCGAGGCCACCTCCAGGCTGCCGGCCAGGCCCGCCGCGTCGATGGACACCGCCTCGCGCCAGGCGCCGGCCATGGCCCGCAGGAACTGCGACACGATGATCCCCGAATTGCCGCGGCCGGCGGCCAGGGCACTGTCGTAGATGGCCTGGCACAGCGAGCGCAGGTCGCAGTCGGCGGGGAGGGCGTCGACCACCGCCCGCAAGGTCAACGACATGTTCGTGCCCGTGTCGCCGTCGGGCACCGGGTAGACGTTCAGGGCGTCGATGACGGACCGGTGAGCGGCGAGCGTCTCGCTGTAGCGCCGCATCAGCAGGTCGACGTGATCGGCGGTCAACCGATCCAGGGGGGCCACGCCGCGAAACAATAGTCAGGGCGGGTTGCCTGCCCGGTGAGCGGCGGCCGCCGGCGGGCGATGCGACCCTCGTCACATCCGCGGGGCGATCCGTCTCGCGCCGCCGCGCTGGCGACTACCCTGCGGGCACGCTCGGCGGGAACCTCGCCGGGCGCTGTCACATACAGGGGCGACCGGCCCCGGGGAGACCGACACATGCAGGGCGTCATCAAGTCCTACGACCCCGTCACCGGTGACGGGGTCGTCGTGCGCGACACCGACTTCATCGAGTGCGACCTCGCCGAGGGCGCTCTGGAGGGATCCGTGTTCCGCTTCCTCCGCCAGGGCCAGAGGGTGATCTTCGACCTCGACGACGACGGCCGGGCCACCGCCCTGCGCATCGGCAGCGAGGTGGACATGGGCACCCCGACGCACCTCTACTGAGACCGCCGGCGCCCCGTTTCGAGCAACCCCATGACCACGACCGACGTCAGAACCACCACGACCCACCAGCGCCTCTTGGACTGGGTCGAGGAATGCCGGCAGGTCCTCCAGCCCGACGACGTGTACTGGTGCGACGGCAGCGAGGCCGAGGCGGAGCGGCTCTGCGCCTCCCTGGAGGCCTCGGGCACGTTCCAGCGACTCAACCCCGACGTGCGCCCCAACAGCTTCCTGGCGCGTTCGGATCCGGCGGACGTCGCCCGGGTGGAGGATCGCACATTCATCGCCTCCGTCGACCCCGAAGACGCCGGGCCGACCAACAACTGGCGCGCCCCCACGGAACTGAAGGCCGAGCTTCTCGAGCACTTCCGGGGCTCCATGGCGGGCCGGACGATGTACGTGATCCCGTTCAGCATGGGGCCGCTGCGGTCGCACATCTCCCAGATCGGCGTGCAGCTCACCGACTCGGCCTACGTGGTGGTGAACATGCGGATCATGGCGCGCGTCGGCGACGAGGTGCTCGCCCAACTCGGCGACGACGGCAACTTCGTGCCCTGCCTGCACTCGGTCGGAAACCCGCTGGGTGACGGGCGCCCCGACGTTCCGTGGCCCTGCGACGCCGACAACAAGTACATCGCCCACTTCCCCGAGACCCGGGAGATCTGGTCCTACGGGTCGGGCTACGGCGGCAACGCGCTACTGGGCAAGAAGTGCTTCGCCCTGCGCATCGCCTCGGTCATGGCCCGCGACGAGGGCTGGCTGGCCGAGCACATGCTGATCATGAGCGTCACCTCGCCGGAGGGGCACAAGCACTACGTGGCCGGGGCCTTCCCGTCGGCCTGCGGCAAGACCAACATGGCCATGATGGTGCCGACGCTGCCGGGCTGGAAGGTCGAGACGCTGGGCGACGACATCGCCTGGATGCGCTTCGGCGACGACGGTCGCCTGTACGCCATCAACCCCGAGCACGGCTTCTTCGGCGTGGCCCCCAATACGTCGTACCGCACCAACCCCAACGGCATCGACACCCTGTGGGGCAACTGCATCTTCACCAACGTGGCCGCCACCGCCGACGGCGACGTCTGGTGGGCCGACCTCACCCCCACCCCGCCGGACGGACTGACCGACTGGCGCGGACGACCCTGGTCGTCGGGAAGTGGCGAACCGGCGGCGCATCCCAACGCCCGGTTCACGGCTCCCGCCTCCCAATGCCCCTCGATAGCGCCCGAATGGGAGGACCCGGCGGGCGTGCCGATCTCGGCAATCGTCTTCGGCGGTCGCCGGGCACGCAACGCCCCGCTGGTCACCGCGGCGCGCGACTGGCGCCACGGCGTGTTCCTGGGCTCGATCCTCAGCTCGGAGACCACTGCGGCAGCCGAGGGCGAGATGGGCAGGGTGCGCTTCGATCCCTTCGCCATGCGGCCCTTCTGCGGCTACAACATGGGCGACTACATGGCCCACTGGCTGGAGGTGGGCGCCGCCGGTGACCCCTCCCGTCTGCCGCAGATGTTCTGGGTGAACTGGTTCCGGCGCGGCGACGACGGGCGCTTCCTGTGGCCCGGATTCGGCGAGAACTGCCGCGTGCTGCGCTGGATCGTCGAGCGGGTGGAGGGACGCGGGGAGGCCGTGGAGACCCCGTTGGGGCTGGTCCCGCAGCCCGGCGCCCTGGACCTGTCGGGTCTCCGGATCCCCCCCGAGCAGATGGACGAGCTGCTCGCCGTGGACCGGGACGCCTGGCGAGGCGAGCTGGACCTCATCCGGGGACACTTCGCCGGCTTCGGCAAGCACCTGCCGGGCGAACTCTGGGACGAACTGGCGGCGCTGGAGCGCCGGCTGGAGGCCTGAGCCCCCTCAGATCTCGACCACGGGGCAGGTCAACGTGCGCGTGATGCCCCCCACCGCCTGGATCCGGCTGATCACCATGCGCCCGAGGCTGTTCATGTCAGGGGCGGTGGCCTTCACGATCACGTCATAGGGGCCCGTCATCACCTCGGTGGCCTCCACACCGTCCATGTCCCGGATGCTGCGCGCCACCTCGGCCGCCTGGTCCATTTCGGTCTGTATGAGGATGTAGGCGCTCACCGCCATGGTGACCTCCTTCGGGCCGGCGTCGGCAGGATCATCGTAGGTGGCCGGACGCGTTCGTGGCCCGGCGCCGGCCGGGCCACGAACGGGGGGGAGGGAAGGGAGAGACTCAGGCGGCGGTCGCCTCGAGGGTGCCGGTCGAGCCGGTGCCCACCGGCACCTTGCGGGGCTTGGCCTGCTCGGCGAGTGGCACGATCAGCTTCAGCACGCCGTTGACGTAGTCGGCCTGAACGGCGTCGTGGCCGAGTTCGGGCCCCAGGTGCAGCCGGCGACCGAAGGTGCCGTGCCGGCGGCCGGCGCTCACGACCGTGGCACCCTCGGCGGCGGGGGCCTCGCGCCGCCCGGTGATGCTGATCTCCCGGCCTTCGACGGTGATCTCGATGTCGTCGGGGTCGGTGCCCGGCAGGTCCATCCACACCTCGACGCGGTCGTCGAAGCGGTACACGTCGTAGGGGGCGGCGAAGGTCTCGGTCGTGGGGAAGGCCAGAGGAGCGAGACGCTCGAACAGGCCAGGGGTGATCGTTCTCGGGAACATTCTTGGGCTCTTCCTTTCGGTTCCTCTGCGGCTGTTCCCGCACCGGCGGGCGGGACTCGACATGTACAACACCCCTCGGCCAGGTTTATTCCCGAAGCTGCTGGAATCCGTTCGACGGTCGGCGCTTGACCGGTCGGGGGCGGCGGTGGCCGTTCGCTCCTTCGCGCGGGCGCAAGGCGTCGCGAATCGGCCCCCGGCGCCCCCTCCCTCCCGTGTCCGCCGCGGTCCGGGCGGCGGGGAATATTCCTGCCGGCCCCCGGCTCAGCCGATGATCATGGTCCTGATCACGAGTCCGGTGATGAACAGCCCGCCCCAGCCGTAGAGCAGGTGGCGCCGCGTCTGGCTGAGGTGGCCGCGGTAGCTGAACAGGATGCCGAGAGCGGCGAGAGTCACGAAGCCGTAGAAGGTGTGGACGCCCGACACCGTCCGCCCCTGACCCGCCTGGAGCCCCACGCCGAGCGCCACCTCGACGACCAGCAGCACCTGCACGAGCGCCACGAACCACCACATGGCACGCACCCGCAGGCGCGCCAGGCGGTGCGCGGCGAGAGCCCAGGCGGCCGCCGCCCCGTTGCCGATCAGCGCCACCCAGGCGAGCGTGGTGTGCGCCGCGGCCAGCGAGCCGAACCCCACCGTCGCCTCAGCGGTCCCGGCCGGCGGCGGCAGGCATGCTCAGGCGAACAGGTCGGGGGCCTGCGGGCCGTTGCGCGGGTGGCCGGGTCGCACGAACCATTCGGTGCCGAAGCCGGCCGCGAACTCCTCGTCCCCCAGCGCCAGGAAGAACGAGTCCGGGGGGATCTGGCTGGCGTGGGCGGCCATGGCCGCCCGTTTCCGTTCGAGGACGTCGTGCACGTCGATGGCGTGGGTGATCTCGGCGTCGGGCAGGCCGAACTCCTCCGCGTCGACACGCTCGGTGCGATCGGCGTCGATGGGCGTGCCGGCGCGTTCGGCCGCCGCGACCATCTCCCGGACCTGGTCCCGGTTCATCGTCGCCCAGAAGACCCGCGGGGTGCCGGCGAGCTCGGCGGCGCGCATACCCACCCGGTGCACGGCCACGTGGTCGGGGTGGCCGTACACGCCGTGGCTGTCGTAGACGGTGAGCACGTCGGCGCCCTCGGTGGCCAGGATCCCCGCCAGACGCCGGGCCGCCTCGAACTCGTCGGCCTGCCAGAACGACTCGGGGTCGTCGTTGGTGGGCGCGCCGGCCATGCCGGAATCGCGGTAGCCCAGGAAGATCACCCGGTGACACCCCAGCAGCGCCGCGGAGTCCCGTGTCTCGCGCTCGCGCCAGGCGCCGAGCTCCTCTCCGTCGGGCACGACGCCGGGCACCTGCTCACCCTCCTCGCCGCGGGTCGCCACGACGAGCACCACCCGGTGGCCGGCCGCGGCCGCCTTGGCCATGGTGCCCCCGGTGGCGATCGCCTCGTCGTCGGGGTGGGCGTGGAAGCAGACCAGGGTTGCCACGGCGCTCAGGCTACGGATCGGCCGGCGCGATGG
Organism: bacterium; assembly: GCA_028824415.1. Lineage (GTDB taxonomy): Bacteria > Actinomycetota > Acidimicrobiia > Acidimicrobiales > CATQHL01 > VXNF01. The sequence goes on from JAPPDX010000048.1 coordinate 68,027, forward strand.
GCCGGCGGCGCTACCCGGGGTGGGGTCGGAGGACGCGGCGGCTCAGGCGATGACGCCGCCGGCGCGCAGCGCCGCGATCTCGCCCGCACCGAGTCCCAACTCCCCGAGCACCTCGTCGGTGTCCGCTCCGGGCTCCGGCGGCGTCCGGCCCGGCGCCGAGGGCGTGCGGCTGAACCGCGGCGCCGGCGCCGGCTGCGTCACGCCGTCGAGCTCCATGAAGCTCTGCCGCGCCTCGATGTGCGGGTGACGGGGGGCCTCGGCGAAGTCCAGGACGGGGGCCACGCAGGCGTCGCTGCCCTCGAAGACGGCACACCACTCGTCACGGGTGCGGGTGGCGAAGATCGCCGCCAACTTCTCACGGGCCTCGGGCCAGCGGGCCCGGTCGTACTGGTGGGGCAACCCGGCGGGGTCCACTTCGAGCAGCTGCAGCAACTCGGCGTAGAACTGCGGCTCCATGGGTCCGACGCTCATGTGGCCCCCGCCGGCGCATTCGTAGACGCCGTAGAAGTGGGCGCCGCCGTCGAAGATGTTGGTGCCGCGCTCGCGCCACCAACCGGCGCCGTGCAGCCCGTAGACGGCCGTCGCCAGCAGCGCGGCGCCCTCGACCATGGCGGCGTCGATGACCTGTCCCTCGCCCGAGCGCTGAGCCTCCAGCATCCCGGCGACCATTCCCATCGCCAGCAGCATGCCGCCGCCCCCGAAGTCCCCGATGAGGTTCAGCGGCGGGGTCGGCGGCCCGCCGAAGGTTCCAACCGCCGACAGCACGCCCGACAGTGCGATGTAGTTGATGTCGTGGCCGGCTGTCGAGGCCAGGGGACCGTCCTGGCCCCAGCCCGTCATTCGCCCGTAGACCAGGCGGGGGTTGCGGGCCAGGCAGGCGTCGGGGCCAACCCCCAGGCGCTCCGCCACCCCGGGTCGGAAGCCCTCGATGAGACCGTCGGCGCCGGCCACGAGGGCCAGGACCAGCTCCTGGCCCTCCGGGTCCTTGAGGTCCACGCCGACCGAGCGGCGGCTCCGGCGCAGGATGGACCCCGAGAGCGCCCGATACTCCGGGCTCGCCGCCGGGACGGCCCGGTCCACGCAGATCACGTCCGCGCCCATGTCGGCCAGCATCATGGCGGCGAAGGGCCCGGGGCCGATCCCGGCCAGTTCCACGATCCTGACCCCTTGCAGTGGGCCCATCGGGGCCTCCTCTCGGTCGGTTGCGCTGCAGGGAGGTCGGCGGCCTTCAGAGCCGCCGCAGCAGGTCCTGCTTCTTCTCCTCGAACTCGGCCTCTGACAGGATCCCCAACTCCACAAGCTCCCACAGCTTGCGGATCTGGTCGGGGATGTCGAGCGAGGCCCCGTAGGGGTCATCGCCGGTCAGCGCTTCGGGCTCATGCGGCTCGGAGTCCGCGATGGCCTGCTGCTCGGCTTCGCGCTGCAGCCGGTACACCTCGCGGCACACCTCGGCGGGGCGCGGGACGAACGAGAGCCTGCGCACGTGTCCCTCCACCACCGAACGCACCCGCAGCGTTCCCACGCCCAGCAGCCGTTCCCACATCGTCTGGCTGGCGTTCATCTCGTCCACGAGGTCGAGGCTCAACTCGATGCCGCGCCAGCGCGGCACGCCCTTCCAGTAGACGATCCGGCGATCGGTCACCAGGTAGTAGGTGTTGGCCCAGCGGATGAGCCGGACGCCTGTGGCCACGGTCGACACGCCGGCCATGGCCCCGATCACGGCGATCGCCGGAAGGGGGAAGTCGTCCACCACGACGGTGACGCAGAGGACCGCCACGATCAGCACGACGAGGGCGCCGGCCTGCGCCGCCAGGTAGGTCCAGTGGGGCCGGGTCTCGACCGCGACCTCCTCGTCAACCGAGAGCAGCCGGGTGGGAAACGGCACACCGCAATCGTACCGAGCCCGCCGGTCGGCACCGGGTGCCTCCGGGTGGCCGGTCGGTCAATCCCAGCCGAGTTCCTCGAGACGCTCGTCGTCTATGCCGAAGTGGTGGGCCACCTCGTGGATGACCGTGATCCGCACCTGCTCCACGATCTCGTCCTCGTCGTCGGAGAGGGCACAGATCGGCAGGCGGTAGATGAAGATGCGGTCGGGCATGATCATCCCGCCGTAGTGCTCGCGGTCGGTGAGCGGGATGCCGTCGTAGAGGCCCAGCAGTTCGGGATCCTCCGGCGACTGGTCCACGACGAACACCGCCAGGTTGTCGATGGCCTCGGCGAGCTCGTCGGGGATCAGGTCCAGCGCCTCGGCCACGAGGGCCTCGAAGCGCTCGTGCGACACCTCCACGGCGCCAACCTAACCCCTGCCCGGATCCGCCCCCGTGTCGCCCGCGTGAGCGATGCCACCCTCGGCCGTCATTCCGGCGAAGGCCGGAATCCATCTTGCGGCGGGCGTCCGGGCGGGGGCCGCCGGTGACGAGTCCGGCTCTCGCCTGCGTAATCGATCCGGACTTCGCCCCCGGCGTCCCCCGCCCTCGTGTGGCTGCGGCTTTCCTTGGCGCTGCCGGACGGGTTGGCAGGTGTTGGTTAGCCTCCGGACCCGTAGGTCTCTACCGGCCACGCCAAGGAGCCTCCATGGACGAGTTCCCGGTCGCCACGAGCCCCGCACCCGGCTTCATGAACGTGGACTGGGAGCAGCGGGTGGACTTCGAGCGGCTGCGCGGCTGGCGGCTGCAGCGCGTGCGCGAGCAATTGGAGAACTTCGAGCTGGGCGCGTTGCTGCTGTTCGAGACGTCGAACATCCGCTACGCCACCAGCACCCACATCGGCTACTGGGCCTTCAACAAGGGGGAACGGTACGCGCTGGTGACCCGCCAGGGCGGGCCCTGGATCTGGGATTTCGGCTCGGCGGCCCGGGCGCACCGGCTGCAGTTGCCCGACCTGTACGACGAGGAGAACTCCCGGGGCGGCAACACGGGCCTGCAGGGGGCCATCGCCCCGAGCGCGGGGCTGCACGCCTCCGCCATGAGCGAGATCCGCGACGTCCTGGCCGATCAGGGCCTGGCCGGCGCTCCCATCGGGGTGGACATGGCCGAGACCTCGATCTTCCTGGAGTTGATGGCCCAGGGGTTCGACGTGCGCGACGGCCAGCAGCCGATGATGCTGGCGCGGGAGGTCAAGAGCCCCGACGAGATCATGCTGCTCTCCCAGGCCTGCGCCATGGTCGACGGCGTCTACCAGCACATCTTCGAGGCGCTGAAGCCGGGCATCCGCGAGAGCCAGATCGTGGCGCTGGCGACCGCCTACCTGTTCGACGTGGGCGCCGAGACCGTGGAGGCCGTCAACTCCATCGCCGGCGAGCGCTGCAGCCCGCACCCGCACGTGTTCTCCGACCGCCTGCTGCGCCCTGGCGATCAGGCCTACTTCGACATCATCAACGTGTTCAACGGCTACCGCACCTGCTACTACCGCACCTTCGCCGTGGGCCGGGCCAGCCAGCCCCAGCGCGACGCCTTCAAGCAGGCGCGGGAGTGGATGGACGCCGCCATCGACCTGGTGCGCCCGGGGACCACCACCGACGAGATCGCCAGGGTCTGGCCCGAGGCGCACGAGTACGGCTTCGAGAACGAGATGGAGGCCTTCGGGCTGCAGTTCGGCCACGGCGTGGGCGTCGGGCTCCACGAGCGGCCCATCATCAGCCGGCTGAACTCACTCGACGAGCCCATCGAGATCGTCGAGGGCATGGTCTTCGCCCTCGAGACCTACGCCCCCGCCACCGACGGGCGCTCGGCGGCCCGCATCGAGGAGGAGGTCGTGGTCACCCCCGACGGGCCCCAGATCATCACGCTGTTCCCGTGCGAGGAACTGATGGTGGCCAACGCCTACTAGAGGGGAGCCACGAGTGAAGGCAGCCGTCTTCCACGGCCGGGGCGACATCCGTCTCGAGGACGTGCCGCCACCCGAGCCGGGCGCCGGTGAACTCCTTGTGCGGGTGACCGGCGTGGGCATCTGCGGCACCGACGCCTCGGAGTACGCCGCCGGTCCGCAGATGTTCCCGATCCACCACGCCGACCCGGTGACGGGCCACAGCGGGCCGATGGTGCCGGGCCACGAGTTCGCCGGGGTCGTGGCCGGGACCGGGCGGGGCGTCGCGGGGTTCGCCGAGGGCGACCCGGTCGCCTGCGGGGCAGGCGTCTCCTGTGGGACGTGCGGGGCCTGCGCCGCGGGGCGCAGCAACCTGTGCGAGCGCTACTGGACCGTCGGGCTGCAGCGCGACGGCGCCCTGGCGGAGTTCACCGCCGTACCCGCCGCCGCCTGCGTCAACCTGGCGGAGCGGGCGCTCGCCTCGGACGTGGCGGCGATGGCGCAGCCGATGTCGATCGCCGTGCATGCCACCGTACGGGGCCGGCTCGGCGCAGGCGAGGAGGCCGTGGTGGTGGGCACGGGCGGCATCGGCGCCTTCGTGGTGTCGGCGGCGGTGCGGTGCGGCGCGGCGGTGACCGGGGTGGACCGAGACCCCGATCGTCTGGCGGTTGCGGAGGCCCTGGGTGCGGACGCCACCGTGGCCGCGCAGCCGGACGTCCCGCTGGTGGAACTGCTGGGCGGCTGCTCCCCCACCGTCGTCTTCGAGTGCACCGGAGTGCCGGCGATGGTGGCCGAGGCCACCGATCTCGTGCGTCCCGGCGGCAGGGTCGTTGTCGTCGGGCTGCAGGAGGCCCCCGTCGCCGTCGACCTGCGCTCGCTGGCGCTTCGGGAGAAGGAGTTGATCGGCACCCTGGCGCACACCTTCGGCGGCGACTTCGGCATCGCGGTGGAGATGCTGGAGTCCGGCGGCGACGTGTGGCGGCTCCTGGCGCCGTCGGTGCTCCCGCTCGAAGACCTGGTGACCGGCGGCTTGGAGCCGATGGTCGCCGGCGGTCCGAGGCCCATCAAGACACTGTTCGATCCGTGGATCGACGCGCCCCGCCCGACGGTGACGGGCTGAGGGCTCCGATCCGCGCCTACCAGTCACCGAGAGCACGGAGGCTCCCATGACCAATGTCACGACACCTCCCGCTGCGGCCGCAGCCGGCGGCCCGACCCCGTCCGGCGACCCGTCCGCAGTCCGGGTCGGGTTCTCCGGCCTGGGCCGCATGGGCCGGCTGATGGCCACCAACCTGCAGGCCGCCGGCTTCGACCTGACCGTGCACAACAGGACCCACGCCCGCGCCGAAGCGTTCGCCGCCGAGACGGGGGCCAAGGTCGCCGCCTCGGGGCGCGAGCTGGCCGCAGCGAGTTCGATCATCGTCACGATGGTCGCCGACGGGCCGGCGCTGGCGAGCCTCCTGGAGGGCCCCGACGGCATCGCGGCGGGGCTGTCGCCCGGCGACGTCGTCGTGGACATGGGCACCAGCGGCCTGGAGTACACCCAGCGGGCCCGCCGGGTTGTCGAGGCGGCCGGCGGGCACCTCGTCGAGGCTCCGGTCTCGGGCAGCACCGCCGCCGCCGAGGCCGCCACACTGCTGGTCATGACGGCGGGCGACGCCGCGGCGGCGGCCTCCGCCGGGCCGGTGCTCGAGGCGATGTCGGCGCGCATCCTCCACGTCGGCGGGCCCGGGGCCGGCGCCGCCCTCAAGCTGGCCGTCAACTCGGCGCTGTTCGCCATCATGGGTGCCGTCGGCGAGTCGCTGGTGCTGGCCGAGCGGGCCGGCGTTCCCCGTGAGGTGGCCTATGAGGTGTTCGCCTCCTCGGCGATCGCCGCCCCAGTGGTCAAGTATCGCCGCGCGGCCTTCGAGAAGCCGCTGGAGACCCCCGTCAGCTTCGCCCTGGACCTGGCCGTCAAGGACCTCGACCTGACGCTGGCGCTGGCCGGGGCTGTGGGCGCGCCGATGCCCCAGGCCGAGACCAACCGATCGGTGCTGCGGGAAGCCTCCGCTGCCGGACTCGGCGACGCCGATATCGGCCAAGTCGCCGTCCACCTGCGCGGCGGCCCATAGGCGCGGCCGGCGGTTCTTCGGCAGCGTCGGTTCCGCCACGGCGCGGCCGGCAACCCGTCAGGTCGCCCGGCGGCCCTTTGCCGGGCCGGCAGCCCCTTGGCGCAGCTGTCGGGCCCTTAGGAGTCCAGGCGCCGGACGACCAGGTCGGCGATGTGGTCGCCGATGGCCAGGGAGGCGGTCGCCGCCGGCGAGGGCGCGTTCAGGACATGCACGAAACCGGGTGATTCCTGGATGACGAAGTCGTCCACGAGCCGGCCGTCGCCGCCCACGGCCTGGGCCCGCACCCCGGCTCCGCCGGGCAGCAGGTCGGAGCCGGTGACTTCGGGCACCAGCGCTCTCGCCGAGCGGGCGTAGGCGGCCCGGATCCGGGATCGCCAGAGCTCGGCGCTGCCGGCGCGCCAGTGCCGGCCGATGAGGCGCCAGAACCCGCCGAAGCGCAGCATCTCGGCGATGTCGGCGAGGTTGGGGCGGCCGTCCCGGTAGTGCTCGCGCCCCAGCGCCAGCACGGCGTTGGGCCCCACCTCAACGGTGCCGTCGACACGGCGGGTGAAGTGCACGCCCAGGAACGGGAACGTGGGGTCGGGAACCGGGTAGATCAGCGAGCGCACCAGTGAGGCGGCCTCGTCGCGGAGCCGGTAGTACTCACCGCGGAACGGGACGATGCGCACCTCCGGGGCGGCGCCGGCCAGCCGGGCCACACGGTCGCTGTGCAATCCACCGCAGTTGACGACCAGGCGAGCCTCGCAGCTCCAACCCCCGGCGTGCACCCGCACCCGCTCGGCGACCTCGACGGCCTCCAGAGGAGCGCCGGTGCGCACGTGGCCGGGCAGACCGGCGGCGATGTGACGGGCCACGGCGGCGAAGTCCAGCGACGCCGCCTCGGGGACGTCCAGGGCGGCGAGACCCCGGGCATGCGGTTCGCGCTCGCGCAACTCGTCGCCGTCGAGGCGCCGCAGGCCGCGCACGCCGTTGAGGGTGCCGCGCCGCTGCAGTTCCTCGAGGCGGGGTATCTGCTCGGGGGTGGTGGCGACGATGATCTTGCCGCCGTCGCGGAACGGGAGGCCTTCACTCCGGCAGAAGTCGGCCATGGCGCGGTGGCCCGACACGCACAGCTGCGCCCGCAGCGAACCGGGCGTGTAGTAGATGCCGGTGTGCAGCACGCCGCTGTTGTGGCCGGTCTGGTGGGTGGCCGGCTCGGCCTCCTTCTCGATGACCGCCAGTGCCACGCCATCCAGCTGCGCCGCCAGCGCCCGCGCCGTGGCCAGCCCCACGATCCCCGCACCGATCACGACCACGTCGTAGCGATCGCTCACGCCGCTCCCGCCTGCCGCACTCCCCGCCGAGCCATCGCGGCGCCACGCTAACCGTGCGTCGATCCACTCCCCGGCGATCCGCCTCGCACCAACCCCACAACCCATCACCACCGCTCCCACAACCCGTCATCCCGGCGAAGGCCGGGATCTAGTTCGCGATCCCCGTGACGGTGCGCGGCTCGGACTTGTACCCAACCCGTCATCCCGGCGAAGGCCGGGATCCAGGGGCCACGCACCCGCCGCCCCGCACGAGCGGACGCTGTCGCAGCACTTCGGTAGCCTCCGGAACCGTGAGCAGCGGCCCCGATTCCGCCCTCGCTGATCCCGCTGAGCGGCACCCAGGCGGGCCCGGCGACGACGCCGCCCACTTGCTCGCCGACCTGGATGAGGCGCAGCGCCTGGCCGTGACGTCACCGGCGGCGCCCCTGTGCATCCGGGCGGGTCCCGGCAGCGGCAAGACCCGGGTGCTCACCCGGCGCATCGCCTACCGCATCGCCACCGGCGACTGCGAGGCGCGCTTCTCGGTGGCGGTGACCTTCACGCAGCGGGCGGCCGCCGAGCTGTGGGCGCGCCTGGCCGAGTTGGGGATCCGCGACCGGGTGGCGGTCGGCACGTTCCACAGCCTGGCGGCCCGCCAACTCCGCCGCCACGCCGCTGACGACGGCCGCCAAGCCCCCGAAATCCTCGCCGATCCTTCCCGGCTGCTCGCGGGCCTCGTGGGGTCCGGCGAGTCGCCGCAGGCGCTGCAGGCCGAGTTGGACTGGTGCGCCGCCCGGAGCGTGCGGCCCGCCGACTACCCGGCCGCGGCGGCGGCCGCGGGCCGCCGGACGTCGCCGGCGCCCGGTCGTCTCGCCGAGTTGATGGCCGCCTACGAGCACAAGAAGCGGCGCTTGGGGCTCGTGGACTTCGGCGACCTGCTTCGGCTGGCCGCCGAGCGGCTCGAGGACGACACCGCCACCGCCGAGGCCTGGCGCTGGGGTCGGCGGCACTTCTTCGTCGACGAGTTGCAGGACCTGAACCCGGCGCAGCTCCGGCTGCTGCGAGCCTGGCTCGGCGACCGTTCCGACCTGTGCGCCGTCGGCGACCCGGATCAGGCCATCTTCGGCTGGAGCGGCGCCGACCGGCGCGTCATCGACGACTTCGCCGAGCTGTTCGCCGGCGCCACCGTGATCGATCTGCGGCACAACTACCGCTGCAGCCCGGCGATCGTTTCGCTGTCGGGGGCGCTGCGCAGCGCCGGGGCGCCCGCCGGCAGCGCCGCCCGCCCCGGCGAGGAGGCGCCCGATCCTTTCGTCACTCCCGCCCCGCTGGTGATGGCCTATCCCAGCGCCGCCGCCGAGGCCGCCGGCGTGGCCGGGGCGGTGCGCGGCGCCCGGGCGCCCGGCGACCGGTGGTCCGCCCAGGCGGTGCTGGTGCGGACCCGGCGCCAGGTCGCCGACATGACCGCTGCACTGGAGGCCGCCGGCGTGCCGGTGCACGTCTCGGACCCCGAAGCCGCCGGTGCCGGCGACCCCGACGCCGTCTGCGTCTCCACCATGCACGCCGCCAAGGGCCTGGAGTGGCCGGTGGTTCACGTGGCCGGCCTCGAGGAGGGCCTCGTGCCCGTCGCCGGCGCCGAGCGCGGCGGCTCGCTGGAGGAGGAGAGGCGCCTGCTGTATGTGGCGCTCACCCGGGCCCGCCGGCGCGTCCACCTCAGCTGGGCGCAGCAGCGGGACGTCGCCGGCCAGCCGGCCGAACGTCGCCCGAGCCGCTGGCTGGCCGGCCTGGCCGAGGCGGGCGCGGCCGATCCGCCGGGGCCGTCCCGCTGGCAGGAGTCACGGCCCGCCGGGCGGCCCGCGCCAAACATGGGCTCCCCCGCCGAGCCGCTCGTCGCCGCGCTGTCGGCGTGGCGCGAGCAGGTGGCGCGGGCGGCGCGCATCGCACCGCCGGCGGTGCTCAGCGACCGCGATCTGGCCGCCGTCGCCGAGAGCCGCCCGACCACCGTCGCCGAGCTGGGCATCATCACCGGCCTCGGCGCCTCCCGCCTCGACCGGCTGGGACGGGAACTGCTCGCCGTGGTCGCCGCGCACGCCCCGGCGGGCGCCGACTCCTAGTTCTCCTCGCCCGCCGCCCCGGGAGCCGGGCCGCCGGGCACGATCTCCAGCAGCAGGTCGCCGGCCTCCACGGCCGCCGAACCCTCGATGCACACCCGGGCCACCGTGCCCCCCACCGGCGCCGTCACCCGGGTCTCCATCTTCATGGCCTCGATGGTGGCGAGCGCCTGACCCTTGGCGACCGAATCGCCGGTGGACACGTACAACTCGGCGACGCCCCGGAAGGGCGCCCCGACGTGGCCCGGCTCGGACGGGTCGGCCTGCTCGGCCCTGGTGGTCGGCCGGGCTGAGTCCCGCAACCGGGCGCTGATGGGGCGCAACTCGCCGTTAAGGCGGAAGACGACCGAGCTGAAGCCCGCCTCGTCCACCGCCCCGAGCGCCTCGATCCCAACGCTGATCCGCTGACCCGGCCCCAGCTCCACGAGGATGTCGTCGGGGCCCTCCTCCAGGCCGTACCAGAACTCCTTGGTGCCCAGAACCGACAGGTCGCCGTGCCGGTCGCGCATCGCCGCATGCGAGCGGGCGGGCTCGGGGAACAGCAGCGCCGACAGCGTGCCGCGGGCGTCGGCCGACTGCAGTTGCTGCTCCTGGGCGGGCGTGAGCGCAGGTGCCGGCGGCGCCTCGGGCCGACCCTGGAGCGCGGCGCTGCGGAACGGCTCGGGGAAGCCTCCCGGCGGCTCCCCCAGCGCACCCTGCAGGAACCCCACCACCGAGGCCGGCAGGTCCACCTCGGAGGGGTGCTCCTCCAGCTGGCGGGGGGTCGTGCCGGTGGAAACCAGGTGCAGGGCCAAGTCGCCGACCACCTTCGAACTGGGCGTCACCTTCGGGGGCCGTCCCAGGATGCGGTTGCAGGCCGCGTACATCTCGGCGACCTCCTCGAAGCGGTCGGCGACGCCCAGCGCCGAGGCCTGGAAGCGCAGGTTGGAGAGCTGTCCGCCGGGGATCTCGTGGTGGTACACGGCGTTGGTGGGCGACAGCAGGCCGGCCTCGAACGGGGCGTTCAGGCGGCGCACCAGCTCCCAGTACGGCTCCAGCCGGCTGATCGCCGCCGCCGAGAGGCCGGTCTCGCGAGGCCCGCCGTCGGTGAGCGCCACGATGGCGCCCAGCGAGGGCTGGCTGGTCATGCCCGCCAGCGACGGGACGGCGCCGTCGATGGCGTCCACGCCGGCCTCGATGGCCGCCAGGTAGGTGCCGATCTGGCCCCCGGCGGTGTCGTGGGTGTGCAGGTGCACCGGGGCGTCGAAGCGCTCCCGCAGCGCTGCCACCAGCACCGACGCCGCCGGCGCCCGCAGCAGCCCCGCCATGTCCTTGATGGCCAGCACGTGCGAACCGGCGACCACCAACTCCTCGGCCAGGCGCAGGTAGTAGTCCAGGGTGTAGAGCTGCTCGCCGGGGTCGGCCAGGTCGCCGGAGTAGCACAGCGTGCCCTCCACGAGGCCCCCCGCGTCCCGGGTGGCCCTGATGGCCGGCAACATCTGGGCGGCGTCGTTGAGGGCGTCGAAGATCCGGAAGATATCGACGCCGCCCCGGCGGGCCTCGGCCACGAAGCGCTCGCACACAACGTCGGGGTACGGCGAGTAGCCGACGGTGTTGCGGCCCCGCAACAGCATCTGGAGGCACACGTTTGGGACCGCCGCGCTGATGCGCTCCAGGCGCTCCCAGGGGTCCTCGTGCAGGAACCGCAGCGCCACGTCGAAGGTGGCCCCGCCCCAGCACTCCAGGCTCAGCAGCTGCGGCAGCCCGTGGGCGTGGCGGCGCGCGCCCGCCACCAGGTCGATGGTGCGCACCCGCGTCGCCAGGATCGACTGGTGGGCGTCGCGCAGCGTCGTGTCGGTCACCAGTACCTCGGGGGCCTGGCGCATCCAGCGGGCGAACCCGTCGGGGCCCAGTTCGGCGAGACGCTGGCGGGTGCCGTCCGGCGGCCGGCCTCGGGGGACCGGCGGCAGCTTGGTGGCCGGGTCGGCGATGGCCGGCACCGGGCCGTGGGGCCGGTTCAGCGACACGTCGGCCAGGTAGGTCAGCAGCCGGGTGGCCCGGTTGGCGCTGAGCGCCACCGCGGTCAGGTCGGGGCGGGTGTCGACGAAGTCGGTGGAGACGGCGCCGGCGCAGAAGGCCGGGTCGTTGAGCACCGCCCGTATGAACGCGCGGTTGGTGACAAGGCCCCGCACCCGCAGCTCGGCGATCGCCCGGATGGCCCGGCGGCGGGCGGTGTCGAAGTCGGGCCCCCGGCAGGTCACCTTGGCCAGCAGCGAGTCGAAGTACGGCGTCACCTCGGCGCCCACGTAGACGGCGTCGTCCACCCGCACCCCCGCCCCGCCGGGCGTCCGGTACACACGCACCCGCCCGGTGTCGGGGCGGAAGTCGTTGCGGGGGTCCTCGGCGGTCACCCGGGTCTGGATGGCGAAACCGTCGACGCGGATGCGCTCCTGGCGCAGGCCGAGCTCTCGCAGCGTGGCCCCGCCGGCGAGGCGCAACTGGGCGGTCACGATGTCCACCCCGGTGATCTCCTCGGTGATGGTGTGCTCCACCTGGATGCGGGGGTTCATCTCGATGAAGACGTAGCGGCCCGAGCGGTCCAGCAGGAACTCCACGGTCCCGGCGTTCGTGTAGCCGATGGAGCGGGCGAAGGCCACGGCGTCGCCCAGCATGGCCTGGCGAACCTCCTCGTCGAGGTCCCGGGCCGGCGCCGACTCGATCACCTTCTGGAAGCGCCGCTGCACCGAGCAGTCCCGCTCGAAGAGGTGGATGGCGTCGCCGGTGCTGTCGCCGAGGATCTGCGCCTCGATGTGGCGAATGCCCGACAGCGCCTCCTCCAGGAACACCGCGTCCTCACCGAAGGCCGATTCCGCCTCGCGCCGGGCCGCCTCGACGGCACCGGGCAGGTCTTCGGCGTGCTCGACGCGGCGCATACCCCTCCCGCCGCCGCCCGAGACCGCCTTCACGAACAGCGGGAAGCCGATCTCGGCGCCCCAGGCGACAGCGTCGTCGACCCCCGACAGCGCCGGGGACTGCGCCAGGACCGGCACGCCGGCGGCGTCGGCCGCACCTCGGGCCGCCACCTTCGAGGCGGCCAGTTCCAGCACGTCGGGCGTGGGGCCGACGAATGTCAGCGACGCCTCCGCACACGCCCTGGCCAGCGCCGCGCTCTCGGACAGGAACCCGTAGCCGGGGTGCACGGCGTCGGCGCCGCACGCCAGGGCCGCCGCCACGATCGTCTCGATGTCCAGGTAGGGCCGCAGCGGATGCTCCTTGGGCCCGATCTCGTACGCCTCGTCGGCCTTGCTGCGGTGCAGGCTGCCGATGTCGGCCCGGGTGTGCACCGCCACCGTTGCGATCTCCAACTCGGTGGCGGCTCGGAAGACGCGGATGGCTATCTCGCCGCGGTTGGCGACGAGCAGCTTGCGGATCGGCAATGCGGGCTCAGCCATCAGCGCTGCGACCCTATCGCTGCCGCCACCGGGCCCGGGGGCATCGAACTAGCCGCCGTCCGCCGTCCACTCCGGCGAGGAATCCTCGTGGTTGTTGCGCGTCAATTGACGGGCATTGGTCCCGTCGGCATCCATCACGAAGATCTCACTGTCACCGTCGCGATCACTCTGGAAGACGATGTGCGCGCCGTCGGGCGACCAACCCGGAATCGCGTCGAAGAAAGCGTTGTCGGTCAGCTGCCAGATGTCGGACCCGTCGACATCCATCACGAAGATCTCGAAGTCGCCGTCGAGAGCACTGTTGAAGGCGATGCGGCTGCCATCGGGCGAGAATCTCGGCACTCTGGCGCTGAGGCCTTCGGTCAGGCGAACCACGTCGGACCCGTCGGCGTCCATCACATACACGTCCCAGTCACCGCTGCGGGTGCTCTCGAAGATGATGCGGCTGCCATCGGGCGACCACCTCGGCAGTCCGTCGGCATCGGTGTTGTGCGTGAGTTGCCGCTTGTTGGCGCCGTCGGCGTCCATGACGAAGATCTCCATGTCACCGTCCCGGTCGCTCATGAACGCGATGCGGGAACCGTCCGGCGACCACGCCGGCGCCCAATCGATCGCCTCACTGTCGGTCAGGCGGACCCAGTTGGCGCCGTCGGCGTCCATCACGAACACGTCCTCGTCGCCGTCCCGGTCGCTGACGAACGCGATGCGGGAACCGTCCGGCGACCACGTCGGGGCCACCGACCAGATGTAGAGGGGGGTCAGCCGGTCCACGTTGGTGCCGTCTGCGTCCATCACGAAGACCCCGGATTCGGCGTCGCGTTCGCTGTAGAAGGCGATGCGGCCGGACAGGTCCTCCAAGCCCGGCGGCGGTCCGGGCGGCGCGGGTGGCTCGCCGATCTCGACGGCGACGCCCCATCTGGGGATCCAGTCGTCATGATCGTTGTGGGTCAACTGGCGCACGTTGGTCCCGTCGGCATCCATGACGAAGATCTCCCGGTCGCCGTCCCGGTTGCTGTCGAACAGGATCCGGCTCCCGTCGGGTGACCATCCGGGGACGCCGTCGCCGTCGCTGTTGTGCGTCAACTGGCGCAGGTTGGATCCGTCTGCGTCCATCACATAGATCTCCGAGTCGCCGCCGAGGTAGCCGGAGAAGGCGATGCCGGTGCCATCGGGCGACCACTGCGGCCTCACATCGGCGACGTCGTTGTCGGTCAGTTGGACGACATCGCCCCCGTAGGCGTCCATGGTGAAGATCTCGAAGTCACCGTCCCGGTCGCTGTTGAAGACGATGCTCGCGCCGTCCGGAGACCAGTCCGGTGCGGAGTCGTTGAAGTCGTTGTCCGTCAGCAGGAAGAGGGCGCTTCCCTCGACGGGCATCAAGAAAATCTCCTGATCGCCGTCCCGGTCGCTGGTGAAGACGATGCTGGCGCCATCAGGCGACCAGCTCGGCTGTATGTCGCTGGCCGGGCTGCTGGTCAGCCTCCGCAGGTTGGAGCCATTGGCATCCATCACGTACACGTTCCAGTCCCCGTCACGGTCGCTCTGGAAGGTGACCTGCGAACCGTCCGGCGACCATTCCGGGGCCCAGTCATCATGCGAATCGAAGGTCGCCTGATACTCCTCGGTGCCGTCGGCATCCATGACGAATACGTCGAAGTTGCCGTTGCGGAAGCTGTAGAAGGCGATGTGCTCGACGGCATCGGTCGGTGGCTCTTTGACCGGCTCCTGAACCGCCGGCTCTTCGGCTGCAACTTCGTCGAGCGGCTCCTCAACCACCGACTCCTCGACTTCCAATTCGTCGAGAACGACCTCATCGATCGCCGCGTCGTCAATCGGCTCCTCGACGGCCGGCTCCTCGACGGCCGGCTCCTCAACCGCCACTTCCTCGGGGACCGGCTCCTCCGGGGCCGGCCCCTCGGACACGGGTTCCTCCACCGCCGTCTCCGCATCGGACGATGTCGGCTCGGCGACCTCTGCCTCCTCCTCAGGCGTTGTGGTCTCCGTGGCCTGCTGGGGCTCCGTGGTCACCGGGGCTTCGTCCTCTTCCGGCTCAGTCACAGGGGCGACTTGTTCGGACACCTGTTCGGGTTCCTCGACCCCGGGGGACTCGGCGGCATCGCCGGAGGCCGCTGCGGTGTCCGGCGGCGGGCTCGGGCTCAGGTCGGCTGCCGCGCTCGCGGCGGTGGAGACCGGGGTCTTCTCGGCAGGCGAGCAGGCTGCCAAGGCAACAGCCAGTGCGAAGGTGATGGCAAGCAGCTGGCGCATCGTGAGTCCCCTCTCCCTCTCGTCGGCGCCAGGCCCTGCGCGCGCCCCGACGGCACGAGTGCTTGCCGGAGCACTGTTGCAGACCTTAGCGATGCTCTTCAACTGACGAATTGGACGAACGCGATCCCGTCCCGGTTCCCGCCTGCGACGAATTCCTCCCACTCGGGGCGCCCGTAGCGGCGAGAATCGATCAATCCCACCGACCTCTCGAGCGCTTGGCGCACCTAGCCTCTGCGGCCATGGGAAGTGATCGCCGCGGCGAGCGCTACTCGCACGGTTATCACCCGGCGATCGTGGGCTCGTACACCTGGCGCACCGTCGAGAACAGCGCCGCGTTCCTGCTGCCTCACCTGCGGCCCGACGCCGCGCTGCTGGACGTGGGCTGCGGCCCCGGCACGATCACCGTGGGTCTGGCCCGGCGAGCCGGCCGGGTGGTGGGCGTGGACATGTCGCCCGAGATGGTGGAGGCGTCGAGCGCCCTCGCAGCCCTCGAGGGCGTCGCCAACGTGAGCTTCGAGGTGGGTTCGGCCTACGAACTGCCTGTCGACAGCGGCGCCTTCGACGTGGTCTACGCCCATCAGGTGCTGCAGCATGTCGCCGACCCGGTCGCCGTTCTCCGGGAGTTCCGGCGGGTGCTGCGCCCCGGCGGCCTGGTGGCGGTGCGCGACTCGGACTACGACTCGATGGTGCACGCCCCCGTCGAGCCGGCGATCGAGCGTTGGCGCGAGATCGTCCCGCAGGTTGCGGCCGCCAACGGCGGGGAGGCCAACGCCGGCAGGCACCTGCCGGGGTGGGTGCGCGCAGCGGGCTTCGTGGATCCGACCGTCACCGCCAGCACCACCACCTATGCCGACGCCGAGGGGCGGGCCGCCTGGGGCGGCATGTGGGCGGTGCGGGCCACCGACAGCGACTTCGCCACCCACGCCACCGCCGGCGGGTTCGCCACCCGGTCCGACCTGGAGGCCATCTCCGCCGCCTTCCGCCGCTGGGCCGGCCAACCCAACGGCTTCTGGGCCTGGCTGAACGGGGAGGTCGTGGCGAAGGCGCCCGGCGCCTGACCGGCGGGCCGGGCCACCGGCGAAGGCGGCTGTCACACGGGTGCGCAAGACTCGCGATCGTGAGTGACGCCCCGGCCGCGCCCCAACTGAACGCCGCCCAGCAGGATGTCCTCGACCGGCTGCGGCGGCCGGCCTCCGAGCGCCCCACCTTCGACGCCGACCTCCCCGACCGTCTCCGGGCCGAGCTCGAGAGCCGCCTCGCCAAGTTGGCCGCGGCCATCGACCCGGTCTCCCCCCTGTTCGTCGGCAAGCGACAGCTGGCCGGGGTGTTCGGCTGCGAGGCCTCGTTCCTGCACGACGAGGAGCAGCTGTTCGCCTGGACGCCGCCGATGGCCACCGGGGCGGTCGCCCACAAGGCGATCGAGTTGGGCATCAACTGGCGGTCGCCGGACCCTGCGCCGGCGGATCTCGTCGACGCCGCCCTCGACTCGCTCACCCGCGGCGACACGGGCCTGGGCGACTGGCTGCACCGCTGCGGCGACGTCGAGCGGGCCGATCTGCGCAGCCTCGCCGTCAGCCGGGTGTCCGACTTCTGGGAGGGCTGGCCGCCCCTGCTGCCCCAGTGGCGCCCCACGACCGAGTCACGCTGCCGGGTGGAGCTCTGCGACGGTCGCATCCAACTCAACGGCAAGTACGACCTCACCCTCGGCACCCCCGACGGCGGACGCGCCGGCAAGGTCATCGTCGATTTGAAGACCGGGCGGCGCCACTCCCACACGCACCGCGAGGACCTCCGCTTCTACGCCCTGCTGGAGACCCTCAAGCTGGGCACGCCGCCGCGCACCGTGGCCACCTACTACCTCGAGTCGGCCCACATCGACATCGAGGAGGTCGACGAGAACCTCCTGGAGGTGGCCCTGCGCCGCACCGTCGACGGCACTCTCCGCTACGCCGAGCTGCACGGCCATCTGGGCCCGCCCGCCGAAGCACTGAAACGGCCCGGGCCGCCCTGCCGCTGGTGCCCCCTACGGGACGACTGCGCCGAGGGCCAGGACTACCTAGCCGAAGCCGACGACGACCGCTGAGCGCCTCCGACGGCGGCCATCGGGCACGACTATGGATCCGACTCTACCTGTCAACCAGAGGCCGACAGAACGCCGCAATCTATAGGTTCGGCCTATCGGATCCATCGTCACAAAGATGCTCGAAACGCTAGCTGACCAGCAGAAATGGGGCTAGAACGAGACCAGGTGAAGTCTTCGACGAAAGGAGGCAATGATGCTTCCTCACCTGGAATCAGTCAGCTCCGAACGATCGGACCACAGGTGGATCAGACGTGCGGCACCTGTCGTGGCGGCGGTCATGCTGATCGCCGCCTCGGTGGCCTTCATGAGCTACGCGGCTCTGGCGGCTCCGGTGGCTGCCCACCACGCCGACCACGCCGCCATCGTGGCCCATCACCACCCCGACGGAGCCATCGGTTTCGATCCTGTCCTCCGTCACACCTGCCGCCACGACGACTGCGCGGCAGACGCCGCCGCGGCATTCCACACCTGCCGCCACGGCGACGCATGCCACCACGCCTGCGCCCTGGGAGCCCACCCCGGTCACCACGGTGACGGGTGTCCCCTCGCGGGGCCTCCGAAGCTGACGTAGGCACAATCTCCATGCCGTAGCGGAACGTCTCCCTCCGCCGGCATGGCACACGGTCGGTCGCCGGCTCAGCGGCCTCTCGGACTGCGGCTCAGCAAACCGCCCGGGGCAGCGAGCCGGCGACCACCGCGTCTCTGACGCGCCGCCCGTCACTCGGCCGCCGGTCGTCATTCCGGCGAAAGCCGGAATCCAGGGGTGGCACGGTTCATCCGTCGGCGGGCGGTGTCCGGTCGTCGGGGCTGCGACCGGAAAGGTCCGCGATCGCCACCGGTGGCCCGGCGGCGCCGGTGTAGTCGGCGGAGACCAGCGGTGCCTCGAAGCGGGTGCTGATCGGCACCACACCGGCCCACCACGGCCCGGCGACGTCGTCGGGCTCGTCGATCGGGTCGCCGGTGCGCACTTTGGCCGAGGCCTCGGTCAGCGGCAGCTCCAGCACCAGCGTGCGGCGCAGGTCGATCTGCGACGGCGGCCGGGAGGTGTCCCAGTTCGCCACGATGTGGTCGGTGATGAGCTGCAGGGCGTAGCGCTTGCGCTCCTCGCCGTCGATCCGTGTAGCCCGTCCCCGCACCACCACCGAGCGGTAGTTCATCGAGTTGTGGAACGGCGTACGGGCCATCACCAGCCCGTCCAGATGCGTGACGGTCACGCAGATCTCCTCGCCCTCCCCGGTGCCGAGCAGATGGTTGGCCGCCGCCCCGTGCAGGTACAGCCGCTCCTCGTCCCGCCCGTACGCCATGGGCAGCACCAGCGGCCCGTCCGGCGTGGTCACCCCCACATGCGCGATCAGGCCGGCGTCCAAGATCCCCAGCACCTCGTCCCGCCCATACCGGGCCCGCGGCGCACCCCGCCGAACCCGAGTCCGCGCCGAAGCCGGCCCGCCCGGGCCCGGTGATTCCGAGGCACCCATGGACTCGGATCGTACCGATCGAGGCCCCGCCGACCGGGCCATCACGTTGGATCGACCCCTTCACCGAATAGGAGCGTGACGCTAAGGTCCGCCGCGTGGGTAAGTCGCCCGGCGGCGGCACCGGCCTGCGTGTGCTGGCGTGCGCACTGGTTCTGGCAACGGTTCTGGCCTCCTGCGGCGACGACCCGGGGCCGCCCCTGTCGCTCGAGGAGTACGCCTCGTGGTGCTCCGAGTCGTCGCTGCTGGCTGTCGCAGGGCCGCGAGATCAACGGGGCCCGGCCACTGGATTCGGCGACGTCGAGGACGCAGCGGCGACGGTGGATGCGCTGGTCGAGAACTACGAGTCGATCACCCCGCCGGTGGAGGTCGCGGTCTTCCACGACCAAACGCTGGAAGCAATCCGAGCCGCCGCAGCGGTGATCGATGAGGGGCCCAGGCTCGATGATGTGTCGTATGCGGCGGTCTTCCTCAAGCTGGTGGAGTTGGAGCGCGACCCGGACGGGGCATCAGAGGCCCTGGCGCTAGAGCCGGCTGTCCGGGGGCCCCTGACCGCGAGCGGCTGCCTGCCCCTGCTGCAGCCGGCCGGCGCGCGGTACGCCCCCGCAGGTTCGGCGATCGTCATCAACTGGGAGCCGGTGCCGGGCGCGGACTACTACACCGTCTTCTACGACGACTTCTTCGACAGCCCGAGTTGTTTCGTGGATTCCGATGGCGATGCCAGGTTCTGCGACGAACTCGCCGCCGGGGTGCTCATCCCGAGGTACGTGCACACTCGCCCCGCGCCGGACGAGCACTACTGGGTGATCGCCTGCAACAACTGGCACTGCGCCACCATCGACGACCAGAGTCCCGCCGGGCTCATCACCGAGCCCGAGCCCGCTGCGGCCTCCACTGAGCCCGAACCCTCGGCGCCGCCGACGTCGATCCCCACTGAGATCTCCCAGGTGGATTTCGAGGCCTCCGCCCCGGAGGGATACGCGCCCGTCACCGTTTGGGACTTCGGTCTGGTCTGGGGCACGCCCGCCCGGTTCACCGACGACTCCGACCCCGGCTTGGTGGCGTACATGCTGCTCGGCGATGCGGGCGGTTGCAGCGTCGCCGACGCTCATGCGGAACGGGGCGCCACGGCCTACGTCCGCACGGCGCCGCTGGGATATCTCGACAGCTTCGAGTCCGCCAAGGTGTGCCGCAGCACCAGCGACACGTGGGACACCGGCTGGGAGGGACTGCGGATCACGCACTTGCGCGTCTTCGACGACGCCAGCCCGACGAACGTCACCGAGTACGTCTACGACGACGAGAGCGGGCGGTACCTCGCCACATCACCCGCGCCCGCGGCGAACCGTACGGTGGTGTCGCCGGCGACCGGAACGCAGGAGGAGTGTTCCCGCCAGTGGGCGCGCGAGCCATACCTCCCGTTCTCCGAAGCGATCCGGATGTGCGGTGGCGACGTCGAAACACTCCGGTCCGCACACGTCGAAGCGTGCGCCACCGGCGACCCAGCCGATGCCGGCCTGGGGTCGCGGACCTACGCCGAATTCGCGCGGGACAGCGAGAGCGAGGCCTCAGCGCGCGCCGGCGAGGCCCGGGCCGCCGACGACGAGTTCGAGGCCGCGTACTACGAGGATCTGGCGGACCGCTACGCCACCGAGGCCACCGACGCTGAGAACCTCGCAGTCGCGGCCACGACCGACGAGACGGATCGGCGAGCGAGGATCATCGCCGAGCGCGGCGTGGCGTCGTGGCCCGAAGCCTGCGAGCAGATGACCGACGAACTGTGGCGACTCGACCTGTAC
>JAPPDX010000129.1 GCA_028824415.1 bacterium
ACGCCGAGACCCGCAAGAACGTGCTCCGCTACGACGAGGTGATGAACAACCAGCGGCGGGTCATCTACGAGATGCGGGGCCAGATCCTGGAGGGGGCGGAGCTTCGTGACCAGGCCCTCGAGCACCTGCAGGGGGAGGTCGAGGAGATCGCCGCCGATCTGCCCGAGGATGAGCCGTGGGATCACCGCAGCATCCTCACGACCGCCGGGAACCTGTGGCCGACCGAGCTCACTCCCGAGGATCTCGCCGCCGAGCGGACGCCGGAGGCGCTGAGTGGCCGGTTGCTGGACGACGCCACCGCGCTGTATGCCCGGCGGGAGTCCGAGATCGGCGCGGAGGTGATGCGCGGTCTCGAGCGCCAGGTGATGCTGCGGGTCATCGACCAGCACTGGCGCACTCACCTCTACGAGATGGACTACCTGAAGGAGGGCATCCACCTCCGGGCAGCCGGCCAGAAGGACCCGCTCAGCGAATGGCAGCGCGAGGGCTTCGAGATGTTCGGTGACCTCACGCAGCGCATCAGGCGGGACTTCGTGCGCATGATCACCCACATCCAGGTGGTGAGACCCGAGACCGAGAGGGCCTCGGAGATGCGCAACGTCACCTACACCGGCCCCACCGATCCCTCCGAGGAGCCCAGCGCACTGGCGCAGGCGGCGGCAGCGGCCGCCGGTGTGCCCTTGGCCGGCGCCAAGCCAGCCGCCGCGCCGGCGGCGGCCGCGAAGCAGGCCGGGGGCACCGCAACGCTGGTGCGCAGCGCCGCGGAGAAGACCGGCCGCAACGCTCAGTGCCCGTGCGGCTCGGGCAAGAAGTACAAGCTCTGCTGCGGTCGCTGAGCGACCGGAGGTCACTGACCATGTCCCGCTCCCGGCGCTCCCTCGCCGCCCGCCCCCGGGAGCTTCCGGCGCGCCCGTGAACGAGGACTTCAGCGACGACCTGGCTGAACTGCACCGGCGCCTCGAGCAGTCCGAGCAGTATCTGGGCATCGCCGGCCTGCGCGCCCGCCGGCCGGCCCTGGAGGCCGAGGCGGCTCGCCCCGAACTCTGGGACGACCCCGAGCGGGCACGCTCCATCTCCCAGGAACTGGCGGCCGTCAACGACGACATCGAGCGTTTCGAGCGTCTCGGCGCGCGCCTCGAGGACACCGACACCCTCTGGCAGCTGGCAACCGAACTCGACGATGATTCGGTGCTGGCGGAGATCGCTGAGGCGGTCGCTTCCCTGCGGGCGGACTTCGACGCCCTGGAACTGCGCTCGCTGCTGGCCGGCACCTACGACGAGCGCGACGCCGTCTGCAGCATCCAGTCCGGCGAGGGCGGCACCGACTCCCAGGACTGGGCGTCCATGCTGCTGCGCATGTACGGCCGCTGGGCCGAGCGGCGGGGCTTCTCCTTCGAGGTGGAGTCGGTGACCGAAGGCAAGGAGGCCGGAATCACCTCAGCGGAGTTCAGCGTCAAAGGGCGCCACGCCTACGGGTTGCTGCGCAGCGAGCACGGGATCCACCGCCTGGTGCGCATCTCGCCGTTCAACAAGGAGGGCAAGCGTCAGACGGCGTTCGCTTCGGTGAAGGTGGTTCCTTTCTTCCCGGAGATGGCCAAAGAGGTGCAGATCGACGAGACCGAGTTGCGGATCGACACCTACCGATCCTCGGGCGCCGGCGGCCAGCACGTCAACGTCACCGATTCAGCGGTGCGCATCACCCACCTGCCGACGGGTCTGGTCACCTCCAGCCAGGCCCAGCGCAGCCAGCACCAGAACCGGGAACGCGCCATGCAGATGCTGGCGGCCAAGCTCCTGGACCTCGAGCGCCGCAAGCGCGAGGACGAGGTGGCCGAGATCGCCGGCGCCGCCCAGCGCATGGGCTTCGGCAGCCAGATCCGCTCCTACGTGCTCTACCCGTACCAGATGGTCAAGGACCTTCGCACCGAGCATTCCACCTCCAACCCCGAGGCCGTCCTCGACGGCGACATCGACGACTTCGTCGCCGCCTACCTGCGCTGGCGCCGGGCCCAGGAGGTCTCCGCCGGCTCCTGACCGCCTCGACCGCCGGAGTCGTGCACCCCTCAGGACCGCAGGGCGATGCCGTCGGGATCCCAGAGGCAGCGGTCGATGAGATGCGCGGGCCGCCGTACGCCCACGAGTTCGATCTCGAAGGCGGTGTCCTTGGTGGCAAGCGCCGCCGGCACGTAGCCGAGTGCCACCGAGGTGTCGCTGTGATGGGCGTAGCCGCCGGAGGTGACCCAGCCCACCGGCCGGCCGTCGCACCAAATGGGTTCGTCACCGCTGGCATCGATGCCGTCGGGCCCGGTCGGGGTGTCGATCGTCCAGGTGCGCAGCGCCATCATGCCGTCGCCTGTCTCCTCGGTCGGATGCCGGCTACCCGACGAGCCGTACCTGGCGGCCAGGGCGGCGCGGCCCACGAAGTCGGATCCGTCGTCGTCTCCGCGGGTCATCCGGATGAAGCGGCCCAGCCCGGCCTCGAACGGGTCGTAGACGGGGCGGTACTCGCGAGCCCAACTCCCGAAGCCCTTCTCGAGGCGCAGCGAGTTGAGGGCATGGCTGCCGAACAGCGTCAGACCGTGCTCGTGGCCGCAATCGGCGAGAAGCTCGAAGACGTGGCGCTGGTAGCGGGCCGGCATCCACAACTCGTAGCCGAGCGCACCGGTATAGCTGAGCCGCACACACCACACCCGGGCCAGGCCGACTTCGATCTCGGCGATGCTCCCGAAGCGCATGGCCTCGCTGGAGATGTCAGCGTCGGTGGCCGCGGCCAGCAGTTCCCGCGACGCCGGTCCGGCGATGGCCAGCCCGCAGGTCTCGAAGCCCAGGGTGCGGTAGGCAACCTCGGCGCTCCGTCGCCCGGCGCCGGAGTCCGAGGAGGCCCAGGCGGCCAGGTCGGCGTCGAACCAGCGCTCGTAGTACCGCTCGGCCACCCCGGAGCCGAAGATCACGAAGCGCTCGCCACCGGTCGCCGTGTTGGCTGTGGCGCCCCCGGTGGCGGTGTCAGCGGGGCCATCGCGCCGGCCGCCGGCTGCGGGCAGACAGGCGACCGTGAGATCGCCGGCGAGCTTGCCGGCGGCATTGCACATCGGGGCGAGGGATATGCGGCCGGGCTCCGGCACCCGCGCCGCCACCAGGTGGTTCAGCCATTCCCGCGCCCCGGGTCCCTCGACCAGGAACTTGGCGAATCCCGAGGACTCCATGAGGCCGACACGGCGGCGCACGGCGCGGACCTCCTCGCGCACGTGCGGCCAGGCGTTGGAGCGCCCGAAGGTGACCTCCTCGACGGTGTCGGGCCGCGGCGCGTACCACAGCGGCACCTCGAGGCCGAATGTGTCGCCGAACACCGCACCCCTGGCGCGCAGCGTGTCGTGGACGGGTGTGGTGGCAAGCGGTCGCCCTTCCGGCAGGTACTCGTTCGGGAACCGGATGTTGAAGCGGCGGCGATAGTTCTCGGGCACCTTGCGTGCGACGTATGAGCGGGTCGCCCAGTCCCCGAACCGGGCCACGTCCATGGCCCAGGAGTCGAAGCCCGGATCCCCGCGGGTCATCCAATTCGCCAGCGCCAGGCCTACGCCGCCGCCCTGGGACAGCCCCGCCATCACCGCACAGGCCGACCAGAAGCCCCCCAGACCCCGTACGGGTCCCACCAACGGGTTCCCGTCGGGAGCGAACGTGAACGGGCCGTTGACCACCTGTGCGATCCCGGCATCGGCCAGCACCGGGAAGTGCTCGAACGCGATCTTCAACGATGGGGCGAGTCGGTCCAGGTCCGGCGCCAGCAGGCGCCGGTCGAAATCCCAGGGCGTCGAGGCCGGTTGCCACACCTTCGCCGCCTGCTCGTAGGTGCCCAGCAGCAGTCCCTGGCCCTCCTGCCGCAGGTAGATCT
Source organism: bacterium (assembly GCA_028824415.1). GTDB lineage: Bacteria > Actinomycetota > Acidimicrobiia > Acidimicrobiales > CATQHL01 > VXNF01. The sequence goes on from JAPPDX010000129.1 coordinate 3,890, forward strand.
CGCCGCCGAAGTCGATCGCGTGGATCATCTCCTCGCCGGTGTTCTCGTTGTGGGCGATCACCTCGGGGATCGGCTCGGTCAGCACATACATGTGCTCCATGGCCAGCAGCGGCAGTTCCACCCCCACCATGCGCCCCACCTCGCGCGCCCAGAGCCCGGCCGCATTCACGACGTGCGGGGTCTCGATATACCCGTCGGTGGCGCCGGAGGAGCCGTCGCCGGCGAGGTCGCCCGCGGCGGTGTCGTACAGCCCGATCCGCCAGTCGCCCGCGGCGGTGCGCTCGATCGAGCGGGCCCAGGTGTGGCGGCGCACCTGGGCACCTGTGGCGATGGCGCCTTTCACGTAGGCGTGGGTGACGCCGGCGGGGTCGACGTGGCCGTGGAGCGTGTCGGCCATCGCCCCGACGAAGTGACTGGGATCGACGATCGGCAGTCGCCGGGCCGCCTCGGCTGCGGAGATCATCTCGGTGTCGATGCCCAGGTACCGATTGCGGGCGTGAACCATCTTCAGCCAGTCGAGGCGCTCAGGCGTGTCCGCGAGGCTCACCCCGCCGGTGACGTGGATGCCGCAGTCCTGGCCCGAGGCGGTCTCGATCTCCCGGTACAACTCGATGGTGTACTGCTGCAGCCTGGCGACGTCGGGGTCGGCGTTGAGGGCGTGCATGCCACCGGCGCTGTGCCACGTGGAGCCCGCGGTCAACTCCGAGCGCTCCAGGAGCACCACGTCGGTCCAGCCGGCTCTCGTGAGGTGGTAGAGCACGCTGGCGCCGACGACGCCGCCGCCGATGACGACGGCCCGGGCGTGATCGGTCACGCCTGCTCCGAAGCGGCCGGCGCGGCAGGATTCTCGGCGAGGGCTTCGATCTGCGGCGGCGCCGGGTTCGGAGGAGTGCCGTAGCGGTCGGTGTCACCGGGCTCGTCGCCCTGCGGGATTGCCAGATCGCTCATCGAGTCAAGCGTCATCAGGTCGGCCACCATCCTGTGGAACCGGTTGACCGGCTCCTCGAAGCGGGGTGCGAGCGGGCCCGGTGGTGCGCCGCCCCGGGTGACGCCCCGCTGGGCCCGCTCGCAGATGTCGATGTCCTCGTCGTTCACCTCGATCCAGAACCGGCGCGTGACCTCGAAGGCATCGACGACAGCAGTCGGCGGTGATGTCCCGGTCGCGGGCCCTGGCGGGAACAGGAACGTGCAGTGCTCGACCGTTCGGCCGGCCGCCAGCGGCTCCAGCAACACGATGAAGGTGTGGTTCGGGAGCGCGGACAGCAGCACGTTTGGGAAGAGGGTCACGAACCGGCCGCTGGTGGCGTCGGACTCGTCCAGACCGGCGGCCGGCGGGAGTGTCAGCCAGTCGTCGCGTTGATCCCCGGAGACCGGCGTGGTGGTCTGGCCGCAATACATGCCGGGTCCCTGGTAGCGGTAATGGTCCTTCACCCGAGACACCTTGGCCAGCTCGGGGTGAACCCAGCCCAGGTGGTAGTACTCGGCGAAGTTCTCGGCCAGGAGCTTCCAGTTGGCGGCGACATCGAAGGTGCAAGCCGACATCGCCGGGGCCGCGGTGTCGCCCCCGTCGGCGAGTTCGGGGAGCGTGATCGGCCGCCACTTCTCCAGCCCGTAGCCGGCCATGCGCGCCGCCAGGTCGCCGAGCCAGGTTGCCAGCGGGGCCGTGTGATCGTCCAGGCAGGCGAACACGATCGGGCCCCACGTCTCGGTCCGCACGGGGATCAGTCCCCAGTCGGCCATGTCGAAGTCGTCCCGGGGGATGCTGTCGAACAGCGGCGCCGCCACGAGTCGGCCGTCTGTCCCGTATCCCCAGCGGTGGTAGGGACAGCGGATTGTGTTGCCGATGTCGCGGTCGGCCTCGGCCAGCTCGGTGCCCCGGTGACGGCAGGCGTTCAGGAAACCCCTGATCCCCGCGTCCGACCGGGTCAGCAGGATCGAACGACCGCCGACCGACCGCACCAGCAGGCGGCCGGGCCTGGCCAGCTCCCACGCCAGCGCCACCCCCACCCAGGCTCGGCCGAAGAGTCGCTGCTGTTCCGATTCGAAGAAGGCCTCGTCGGCATAGGTGGCTGGGTGCATGCCCATCGCCGAGCCGACGTCCCGCCGATTGTCCGTCCAGAACTGCGGCTCGATCCACGGCGGGATGGCTGTCGAGGGGGTCATCGCCAGGTTTTAGTTCCCGCGCCCACGTCGGCGGTCGCGGCGGACCGACGCTGCGTCGGTGTGCACGCGGAAGGGCGGGCCTCCAGGCCCGCCCTCCTAGCGGATTCTTCAGTTCAGCGTGGCGGGGCGCTGCCCGCGGTTCAGGCTCAGGCGGCGTCGCGAGCCGCGGTCAGCCACTCGTCCACCTGGGCACGGTTGGCCTCGATCCACTCGGCGGCGTGACGGTTGACATCGTCGGTGGTGTTCTCGCCGCCGTCGTAGCGCACGTTCTGCAACGCGATGTCGATCACGCTGAAGGTGACGCTCTCGAACAGTGAGCGGGCCGCCGGGTTGGCCGCCAGGAAGTCGTTGTTGGCAACGACCCGGATGTCCGCCGCGGCGAAGCCCGTGTAGCAGGGATCGTTGGTGCAGTACTCGGGGCCCAGAGCCGCAGGCGGGAAGTCGTTGAAGTCGAACCCGCTGACAGTCGACCCGTCGAGCACGTTCTCGTGCTCCACGGAGAGCCAGATGACGTTGTCGCCCGGGATCAGAACGGCGATGTAGCCGCTGGGTGACCAGGTGTAGATGATGACCGGATCACCGTCGGCGATCTTGGCGACGGCATCGGCGAACATGGCCTCGTAGCCGGCCCTCACGGCTTCGAGGTTGTCCCAGCCGTTGTACTCGATGGTCTCGGCGAAGATGTCGTCGCAGGTCCACCCGTCCGGGCAGACCAGAATCTGCACGACACCGTCCCCGGGGTTCGTGTCGGTGGCGTCGTAGAGGGCGATGAGTTCGGGATCATCGTTGATCTGGCCGACCGTCTTGATGCCGTACTCCTGGGCGATCTCCTTGTTGGTCAGGAGACCTTCGAGGCCGGCTGCGGGAATCTGCCAGCCGATGATCGTGACGTTCTCGTCCACGATGGAGCCATCGGCCAGTTCGGCCTGGAAGAACTTGAGGTGGCCGGGCATCCAGCCGTTGGCCCAGAAGTCCACCTCGCCCCTGCCGAGCGCCACGTAGAAAATGTCGTTCGCCAACTCGTTCTCGGCCGGCTCGCTGACGTCGTAGCCGAGTTCCTCGAGCAGGTGGTGGTAGATCGCTGCCTGCATGTAGCCGGTGGACCACGTGGCGCGGGCCTGAGTGACCGAGACACCTGCGCCCGGGTTCATGTAGGCCTCCATGGCGGCGGCCTCGGCCGCCTCTGCGGCTTCTTCCATCTCCTCGACCTGGGCTTGGGCCGAAGCCGCCTCCTCCTGGGCTGCGGCCGCCTCTGCTTGGGCTGCGGCGGCCTCCTCCTGGGCTGCAGCGGCCTCCTCCTGGGCTGCGGCCGCCTCTGCTTGGGCTGCGGCGGCCTCCTCCTGGGCTGCAGCGGCCTCCTCCTGGGCTGCGGTCGCCTCTGCTTGGGCTGCGGCGGCCTCCTCCTGGGCTGCACCGGCCTGCGCGCTGGCCGCCTCGGCGGCCGCTTGGGCGTCCGCCAGTGCCGCTTCGGCCTCGGCGATGGCGTCCGCGCTGCCCGAGGCCGTGGCCTGGGCCAACTCGGCGGCAGCCTGAGCCTCCGCCGCGGCTGCCGAAGCAGCGTCCGCTGCAGCCGCAGCGGCATCAGCCGTGGCCCCGGCTGCGGAAGCCTCCGCCTCCGCAGCGCCTGCCCGGGCGTCCGCCGCGTCGGCCCCGGCCTGGGCGCCCTCAGCGGCGGCCATCGCTGCAGAAGCGTCACCCGACGCCGCCGCCGCAGCGCTCGAAGCGGCCGCGGCGGCGTCCTGCGCCGCTGTGTCCTCGGCGCTGCACGCTGCGGCGACCAGAGCGAGGGCCGCGGCGAGCGCGATGCCCAGTGACGTGGGTTTCCGGTTGGCTGACGTGGGTTTCCGGTTGGCTGTTGTCATCGTGAGATCTCCCTCTGAACGGCGATGTTCAAAGACAGATCCATCGCCGCTAGCCCGCTGATGCAGTCAGCCTAGGCAGATCGAAGAACGCTGGTCGAACGAGTAGGGGCGGGCCTTCCGGCCCGCCCCTACTCGTTGTCTCGGTTCAGTGTGGCGGGTTGTACCCGCCGGGTTCAGTCAGGCTCAGGCGGCGTCGCGGGCGGCGGCCAGCCACTCGTCGACCTGTGCCCGGTGGGCCTCGATCCACTCGGCGGCATGACGGTTCACGTCGTCGGTGGTGTTCTCGCCTCCGTCGTAGCGCACGTTCTGCAGCGCCACGTCGACCACGGAGATCTTGACGCTCTCGAAGAGCGACCGGGCCGCCGGGTTGGCGTTCAGGAACCGCGAGTTGGCCACGACCCTGATGTCGGCGGCAGGCCAGCCCGTGTAGCACGGGTCGCCGGTGCAGAACTCCGGACCCAGCGAGGCGGGCGGCAGGTCGTTGAAGTCGAACCCGTCCACCGTGGAGCCGTCGAGCACGTTCTCGGCGGTGCCCACCGAGACCCAGATGGCGTTGTCGCCGGGGATCAACTGGGTGAGGTACCCGCTGGGTGACCACGAGTAGGCGATGAACGGCTGGCCGTCCTCGAGGTTGGCGACGGCGTTGGCGAACATGGCCTCGTAGCCGGCGTGCACTGCCTCGAGGTTGTCCCAGCCGTTGAACTCGAAGGTCTGCGCGGCGATCTTGGCGCAGTTCCAGGAGTCGGGGCACGACCCGACCTGGATGACGCCGTCACCGGGCGTGATGTCCGCGGCGTCATAGAGAGCCACGAGTTCGGGATCGTCGTTGATCTGCCCCAGCGTCGAGATGCCGTACTCCTCGGCAAGCGCCTTGTTGGTCAGGAAGCCCTCGAGACCCGCTGCTGCGAGCGACACGCCGACCAGTTCAATGTGGTCACCGATCAGCGAGCCGTCGGAGAGCTCGTCGTCCCAGAAGTTGAGGTGGTTCGGGATCCAGCCGTTCACCCAGAAGTCCACCTCGGACTCGGCGAGCGCCACGTGGAAGATGTCGTTGGCCAACTCGTTGTCGGCCGGCTCGCTGACGTCGTAGCCCAACTCCTCGAGCAGCGCGTTGTAGATGGCCGCCTGCATGTAGCCCGTCGACCAGGTTGCACGGGCCTGTGTCACCGAGACACCCGCGCCCGGGTTCATATAGGCCTCCATGGCGGCCGCCTCGGCCTCCGCGGCGGCTTCTTCCATCTCCTCGACCTGGGCTTGGGCCGACGCCGCCTCCTCCTGGGCTGCGGCGGCTTCTGCCTGGGCTGCGGCGGCCTCTTGCTGGGCTGCGGCGGCCTCTTGCTGGGCTGCGGCGGCCTCTTGCTGGGCTGCGGCGGCCTCTTGCTGGGCTGCGGCGGCCTCTTGCTGGGCTGCGGCGGCCTCTTGCTGGGCTGCGGCGGCCTCTTGCTGGGCTGCGGCTGCCTGTGCGCTGGCTGCCTCAGCGGCTGATTGGGCGTCCGCCAGTGCCGCTTCGGCTTCGGCGATCGCCTCCGCGCTGCCCGAGGCCGTGGCCTGGGCCAGCTCTGCGGCTGCCTGCGCCTCCGCCGCCGCCGCAGCAGCAGCGTCCGCGGCGGCCGCCGCGGCATCCGCCGTGGCCCCGGCTGCCGAAGCCTCCGCCTCCGCGGCTGCCGCCCTGGCGTCCGCCGCGTCGGCGCCGGCCTGCGCGCCCTGGGCCGCGGCCATCGCAGACGCGGCGTCACCCGACGCCGACGACGCGGCGCTCGAGGCGGCCGCGGCGGCGTCCTGCGCCACGGTGTCCTCGGCCGCGCACGATGCGGCGAGTAGCGCGAGAGTCGCAGCGAGCGCGACCCCGGCTGAAATCCATTTCCTGCTTGACGGTGTCATGGTGAGATCTCCCCGTGAACGACGATGTCCGGTAAGGGTCCACCGTTATGGACCCGCTGGTCCGGCCGAGACTAGTCGGCCACCTGTGCCGGAAGGTACGCGCCCCTGGCAGAATCGGAATCGGTGGCCTTCCCGTTCCCGATCTCCACGTAAACCTCGGCCCGGCGGAACTCGCCGAGCACCGAACGCGTCGTCATCAGGAGCATCAGGCCGGCCATGAGGCACAGGAACGCACCAGCGCCGCTGACCAGCTTGGCATCGGCGACCCGCGTGAGACTGCCGATCCAGCCGAAGGCGATCACGGTCAGGCCCGCGGCGGCGCCGGCCGTCGCGGTGCTCCAGATCCACTTGCGTCGCTCGTCATGCCCGAACAGGCCCGAGGCCAGGAGCGCGCAGGCCACACCTGCGGCGGCGACGATGAGAGCCAGGTATCCGAACCCGGCCCCGCTGGAGTTGAACCCGTCTATGACGATCTTCTCGGTGCGCTGGGCCTGATTGATGAGTGCGGTCATCTGCAGGGTTGCCTCGGTGGCGTCGGCCCCTCCCGCCTCCGCCCGTTCCCGCAACTCTTGGATCTCGGCGGCCACCTCGGGTGAGATCACCGATTCGGCACGCTCGTCGAAGGTCCAGCCGGAGAAGCCGGCGATGACCACGACGGCGGCCGCGGCGGCGACTCCCACGATCCGGCCGGTCGCCACCGTCCTGACCAGTGGGCGTCGCGCCGTGAACGGGGCGGCGCGCAGCCAGAGTGTCGCGCCGATGGCTGCGACGGCGGTTCCGATGAGCGCCAACCAGACTCCGATGCCGTCGCTGTAGGCGGCGTTGCCACCGTGCGGTGTGGCCCACAGGTAGGCACCTGCGGCGACCACCCCGCCCAAGGCGAAGACCAAGGCGCCGTCGGCGCCGAGCCAGCGGGCGCCCCACCCGGGTCGGCGAAGGGTCACGAGGGTGGCGACAGCGATCAGCAGGCTGAGGACCAGGACCGTGTAGCCGTAGATCGAGCCGCCTTCGGCGGCCAGGCCGTTGAAGCTCTGCCCGGCCAGGTCCTGGTCGGCGAAGCGCCCGTAGCCGGAGATCAGCCCCGAGTCGGAACCCCAGGTGAGGAACACCGAGACGATACCGAGGGCTGCTCCTGCAAGGGCCACCGTGGCACTGCGCCGCTCGGCTGCGCCGGCCGGAGAGGGCCTGGCCTCCGTTGCCGCGACGGCCCCGATGGTGGCGGCCTGCGGGAGCAGAGCCTCGGGGTTGACGCGGTGCCTCCACGCCTTGCGGATGCGGGTCAGCAGATACTCCCCGTCGCTGGCCTCGGTCTGGGAGATGCGGTCGAGCACCACCGCCACGATGAACAGCGCCAGGCCCGACGAGGCGGCCTGCGCCGTGTCGAGATTCTGAACGGCCTGGAAGACCGGACGCCCCAGACCGCCCGAGGCCATGATGGCGGCGATACCCAGCATGGAGATCGAGAGCAGCAGAGTCTGGTTGAGCCCGGTCATGATGGCCGGGCGGGCTAGGGGGAGCTGCACGTCGCGCAGCACGCGGCCCTCCGATGCGCCGTAAGCCCGGGCGGCCTCGACCACGTCGGAAGGCACCTGGCGGATGCCGAGGTTGGTGAGCCGGATCAGCGGTGGGAGGGCGAACACCATCGTCACCATCGTGGCGGGCTCCGCGCCGATGCCGAAGAAGAAGATGATCGGCAGCATGTAGATGAACGGGTGCACCACCTGCATGGCGTCCAGAACGGGTCTGACGACGTTCCACACCCCGTCGAACCGGCCGCACAGGATTCCCAGGGGGATCCCGATGATGGCGCAGAGCGCCACGGCGACGATGATGATCCCGAGGGTGATCACCGTCTCCTTCCAGTACTCGGTGCCGAGAATGCCGCACAGAGCCAGCGACAGCGCGACCGAGACACCCACTCTCAGGGTTCGCGTGAACGTGCCGATGACCAGGAACACGGCGCATACGGCGATCCACGGCATGTCGGCGATCTCCCACCACGGGTGGTGCGCCGGGCCGTTGACGAAGTTGCGGAACAGGAACGTGAACGGCCACTCGAACACGTCCAGGACCGGGGCGAGGTTTTGGTCGATCCAGCTGACCATCTGAGTGATCCACGACCCGAACGGAACGTCCCACTGGTCGAGCACACGGTTGTCGCCGACGCCGGGGTTCGTGGTCTGGGCGAGGATGCTCACATGTACACCTCGCGCTCGAACTGCTCCGCCAGGCTCTCGACACGTCCCATCTCCTCCATGATGAGACGGGGATCGAGGTTGCCCGCCAGGGCTCCCGAGTCGTCACAGGCCGCGATCGGCAGTCCCTTTCCCGCCAGGGCGTACACCTCGTTGAGGGAGTTGTCGCAGGAGCAGGTGGCGAAGTCGGTCCGCAGCGCGGCGCCGACGTCGGTTGCGCCCTCACCGGCCGCACGCACCGCGTCGGCGGCGGTCAGCACGGCCACCGGGGCGCCGCGCTCGTCGACCACGAAGGCACCCGCCCGGTCGCCGATTTTCGCCAACGCCGCTTCCAGCGTGCTGCGGGCCGTCACCGGTGCCGGCGGGAGCATCACCTCGCTGACGAGGATCACGCGTCCCTGATCCACGTCCTGGACGAACTCAGCCACGTACCCGGTGGCCGGTTCGGTGAGGATCTCGGTGGGGGTGCCGACCTGCACGACGGCGCCGTCCTTCATGATGCAGACCCGGTCGCCGATGCGCAGCGCCTCGTTGAGGTCGTGGGTGATGAACAGGATCGTCTTCTGGAGTTCGCTCTGGATCTCCATCATCTCATCCTGCATCTGGCGGCGGATGAGCGGATCGAGCGCGCTGAAGGCCTCATCCATAAGCAGGATCTCGGGGTCCGATGCAAGGGCCCGGGCGAGACCGACCCGCTGCTGCATGCCGCCGGAGAGTTCCGCCGGCCTGTTGTAGGCGTAGGGTCCGAGCCCCACCAGCGACAGCGCCCGCATCGACGCCGCGTCCCGCTCGTCGCGGGCCACGCCCTGCACCTTCAGCCCGTACCCCACGTTGTCGATGACGTTGCGGTGCGGGAAGAGCGCGAAGTGTTGGAACACCATGCCCATGTGCGTCCGCCTGAAGGCCTGCAATTCGGTGCCGGCGAGTGCCTGCACGTCGGTGCCGGCGACGCTGATCGACCCGGCGGTGATGTCGATCAGCTTGTTCACCGTGCGCATGGCGGTGGACTTCCCCGAGCCGGAGAGCCCCATCACGACGAACACCTCGCCCCGTCGCACGCTGAAGCTGACATCGTCCAGGCCCACCACGTGGCCGGTCTCGGCCTGTACCTCGTCCTTGGACATCCCCGAGCGGAGCAGATCGAACGCCCGTCCCCGGGGCTGGGGGCCGAAGATCTTGTAGACGCCGTCGAGGACGATGATCTCCTCGGCGGTTGTGGGCATTGTCGCCGGTTCGCTCGCTGGTTGCGAGGGGTCACCCGGTGGCACGGCGGCATGCTAACCCAGGGGTTTGCCCGCGTCCGGGAGTGGGGCGGTTCCGCTGCCCTCCGCAGGGGCGGTGGTAGCGTGATCGGGCCGGCGAGGACCCGGCGAGGCGCGAGTCGGATTTAGTCGAATTGAGTCGGAGATTGGTGGGCGGAGTGCGGCAGGCCGGCATCTCATGATCGAGTTGGATCAGGTCACCAAGATTTACAAGGGCGAGGTCCTCGCCCTCTACAGCGTCTCGTGCAAGATCAGCAAGGGCGAGTTCGCTTTCCTGGTGGGCCCGTCCGGGTCGGGGAAATCCACGTTCCTGAAGCTGCTGAACCGCCAGGAAACCGCTGACCAGGGCTCGGTCTGGATCGCCGGCAAAGAGGTCGGCGCTTTGCCCCGGTCCAGCGTTCCCAAGCTGCGCCGGCTGGTGGGCTGCATATTCCAGGACTTCAAGCTTCTGCCAAACCGGACCGTCTTCGAGAACGTGGCGTTCGCTCTGGAGGTCACCGGACGGACCCGCCAGCAGATCCGCAAGCAGGTTCCCTCCCTGCTGGAGTTGGTGGGGCTCTCCAAGAAGATGCACAGCTTCCCCCACGAACTCTCCGGAGGGGAACAGCAGCGCGTCTCCATCGCGCGTGCCTTCGTCAATCGCCCGCCGATCCTCCTGGCCGACGAGCCGACCGGCAATCTCGACAGCGACACCTCCAACGGGATCATGCGGCTGCTCGCCGAGATCAACAAGCGGGGCACCACCGTCGTGATGGCAACCCACGACCAGCACATCGTGAACGCGGCGCGCCGCCGGGTGCTGCGGTTGGACAGAGGCAGACTCACCGCCGACGACGCCCAGGGACGCTACGCCTAGCGCGCACCATGGCGATCCCTCTCGGCTACATCTTCCGCGAGACGCGGGGCAACCTTCGCTGGAACGTCACCTTGTTCGCGGCCACGATCGTGGCCGTCTGGGTGTCGCTGACCCTGTTCGGATCCTCGCTGCTGATCCGCCAGGGAGTCGAGCAGGCTACGGGGCGCTGGCAGGGCGGCATCGAATTCATCGTGTTCATGAACGCCGACGCCAGCGAGGCCCAGCACGCCGCCATCCGGGGAGCCCTCGACGAGAACCCCGAGATCGGCGGCTACGACTACGTCGATCAGCAGGGCGCCTTCAACGAGTTCATCACCGAGTTCGCCGACCGTCCCGAACTGATAGAGAACGTCACGCCGGAGATCCTGCCCCCCTCCTACCGGGTGAAGCCCACGGTCGGCGACGCGGATGTGATCGAGGCCCTGGCGGCGCAGTTCGACACGCGGCCCGGCGTGCGGCAGGTGACGCTGCCCGTGGAGGTCATCCGCACCCTCCAGCAGAACAGCCAGAAGGTCAGCGTGTTCGTGCTCGTCATCGCCATCGTGGTGCTGCTGGCCGCGCTGATGCTGATCGCCAACACCATCCGCACCGCCATCTTCGCGCGGCGCCAGGACATCGAGGTGATGAAGTTGGTGGGCGCCTCCAACTGGTACGTGCGATTGCCCTTCATGGTGGAGGGCACCATCCAGGGCCTGATCGGCGGGGCGCTGGCGATCCCGATGCTGTTCCTCATGAACAACCTCATGGCCGGGTTCGTGCAGGAGGACTACCTGGAGTTGCTGCGGTCATTGGTGGTCGACAGCGCAGTGGTGTGGAACACCTCGCTGCTCGTCACCGGCATCGGTGCGGCGGTCGGGGTGCTGGGCTCGCTCTTCGCGGTGGGGCGCTTCCTCGACGTCTAGCGCGGCCGCCCGGTCGGGGTCCGGGGTGCCGTTTGCTCCCTCGGCTGGCGCAAGGCGTCGCAAATCGGCCCCCGGGCCCCCTCCCTCGATTGGCGGTGGCGCCCGGTCGGGCCCGGTGGTGGCCTTGGGGCTAACCTGCGCGGACACCGAGAGTCGTTGCGGAGGGAGGCCCCCAATGGTGCAGAGCGTGCGCGGCGTGATCGCCCGGTCGAAGGGCGAGCCGGTGGAGATGGAGACGATCCTGGTGCCCGATCCGGGGCCCGGCGAGGCTCTCGTGACGATCCAGGCCTGCGGGGTGTGCCACACCGATCTGCACTACCGCGAGGGCGCCATCAACGACGACTTCCCGTTCCTGCTGGGTCACGAGGCCGCAGGGATCGTGGAGGCCACCGGGCCAGGCGTCGATGAGGTGGCACCCGGTGACTTCGTGATCATCAACTGGCGGGCCGTGTGCGGGCAGTGCAGGTCGTGCGCCCGGGGCCGCTCGCAGTACTGCTTCGCCACCCACAATGCGCAGCAGGCGATGACCCTCGCCGACGGCACGAAGTTGTCGCCGGCGCTGGGAATCGGGGCGTTCATCGAGAAGACACTCGTCGCGGCGGGGCAGGCCACGAAGGTGTCGCCCGAGGCCAGCGCGGAAGCGGCCGGGCTGCTGGGCTGCGGCGTGATGGCCGGGCTCGGTGCGGCCATGAACACCGGCGGCGTGGGCCGCGGCGACTCCGTGGCGGTGTTCGGCTGTGGTGGTGTGGGCGACGCCGCCATCGAGGGTGCCCGCCTGGCCGGGGCCTCCACGATCATCGCCGTGGACATCGACGACCGCAAGCTGGAATGGGCGCGCCAATTCGGCGCCACCCACACCGTCAACAGCCGCGAGACCGACCCTGTGGAGGCCATAAAGGAACTCACCGGAGGCAATGGCGTGGACGTGGCCATCGAGGCCATCGGCCTTCCCGAGACCTACCGGCAGTGCTTCGAGGCGCGCGACCTGGCCGGCACGGTGGTACTGGTGGGCGTGCCGAACCCCACCGCCACCATCGAACTTCCCTTCATCGAGGTGTTCGGCCGCGGTGGCGCACTGAAGTCCTCCTGGTACGGCGACTGCCTGCCGAGCCGGGACTTCCCGATGCTCATCGACCTGTACCTGCAGGGGCGGCTGAACCTGGACGGCTTCGTCAGCGAGACCATCGCCCTCGACGAGGTGGAGGAGGCCTTCCACAAGATGGAGCGCGGCGAGGTGTTGCGGTCCGTCGTCGTCATGGACTGAATCGCGGAGGCCCGGCCGGGGGTTCGGCGCTTGTCCGGTCGGGGGCCGGGGTGCCGTTTGCTCCTTCGGCTGGCGCAAGGCGTCGCAAATCGGCCCCCCGGCCCCCTCCCTCGGTTGTCGGCGCGGCCGCCCGATCGGGGGTTGGCGTGGCGCACGGTGATGCGGTCGACGTGATCGGCCAGCTGGCGCGGCCGCTTGAGGGGGTTCGCGTTCTGGAGTTTGGTGCGCTCGTGGCGGCGCCGTATTGCGGGATGCTGCTGGCTGATCTGGGTGCGGAGGTCGTCAAGATCGAGCCCCCGGAGGGGGACATGGCGCGGCGCTTCCCGCCGTTCGTGGCGGGGGAGAGCGCCTTCTTCATGTCCGTGAACCGCCGGAAGCGGAGCGTCGCCCTGGATCTCAAGCAGCCCGAGGCGTTGTCCTGGGTGCAGGAGATGGCCAAGCGGACCGACGTTGTGCTGCACAACTATCGAGTTGGCGTCGCCGAACGGATCGGCGTCGGCTACGAGGAACTCAGGGCTCTGAACGCCGGGTTGGTCTACTGCGCGATCTCCGGATTCGGTCCGACCGGCCCGATGGCGCACCGCCCCGCCATCGATCTGTTGTTCCAGGCCGAGTCGGGGATGATGGCGATCACCGGTGAGCGGGACGGCCCGCCGGTGAAGGTCGGGACGAACGCCGCGGATGTCTACGCCGCGACCACGGCGGCGACCTGCATCAATGCCGCGCTGGTCGAAAGGGCCCGCACGGGGCTGGGCCGGCGCGTCGACGTGTCGCTGAGAGACGCATTCCTGGCGCTGCAGGCCTGCTGGTTCACGAGCTTCCTGGCCACCGGGACCCAGCCCTCGCGCCTCGGCGCCGGGTCGCCGTTCACCGCCCCGACCGATGTCTTCCCGACCAGGGACGATTGCATCGTCCTCGCTGTCGTCAACAGCAAGCACTGGCGGATCCTCTGCGACGTGTTGGGTCTCGACCGCCTCGTCGACGACTGCCGCTTCGGGGACAACGAAGCACGCGTCGCGCACGCGGCCGAGCTTCGCGAGCTCGTCTCGGCGGTGCTCGTCACGCGCTCGACGGAGCAGTGGATCGAGCTGTTCGACGAGGCCGGGATCCCGGCGGGGCGGGTGTACGACTACCGGCAGGTCGTCGCCGATGAGCAGATCCGTCACAACGAGATGGTGCTCTCGTTCGATCACCCGACCGCCGGAACGGTGATGACGCAGGGGGTTCCGTTCTGGCTGGACGGCGAGAAGAACCCGGATCCGTCGCCGTCACCCACGCTCGGCCAGCACACGCGCCAAGTGCTGATCGAGTCGGGTTGCCCGCCAGAGGTAGCCGACGCTCTCGCCGGCGCCGGCAAGTCCTGAGACGGCCTGCGTCAACTCGTAGATTCAACCAGCGGACGGCGCCGCACACCCACAAGGAGCAACCGAGTTGGAACACGGTGAACTGCATGACGTTCTCTACGAGGTGGACGACGGATTGGCGTGGATCACGATCAATCGGCCCGAGCGCCTCAACGCCTTCCGGGGGCGCACGATCGACGAACTCATCCACTGCTTCAAGCTGGCGTGGGGCGACCCCGCCGTCGGTGTCATCGCGCTCACGGGTGCGGGGGAGCGGGCCTTCTGCGTCGGCGGCGACCAGAAGCAGCGCCTCGAGAGCGGCGACTACGGGCCCAGCGAGTACGGCGTCTTCCAGGACGAGTACCTGCAACGCCTGATCCGAGACATCCCCAAGCCGGTGATCGCGGCGGTGAACGGGTACGCCATCGGTGGTGGCCAGGTGTTGCACGTCGTGTGCGATTTGAGCATCGCAGCCGACCACGCCGTCTTCGGCCAGGCCGGGCCCCGCGTCGGATCCTTCGACGCCGGATTCGGAACGGCCTACTTGGCCCGCCACGTGGGCGTTCGCCGTGCCCGCGAGATCTGGTACCTGTGCCGGCGCTACAGCGCCGCGGTGATGCTCGAGTGGGGCCTCGTCAATGCGGTGGTGCCGATGTCGGAGCTGCGTGAGGAAGTTCGCAAGTGGGCCGACGAGATGCTTGCACTGTCTCCGGCGGCCCTGAAGTTCGTCAAACACTCCTTCAACGCCGACACCGAATCGATCGCAGGCATCTCGGCCGTGGCATTCGACGGCTTGGCGGCATTCGTGAACTCCGAAGAGGCCCAGGAGGGGGTCAGAGCCTTCAACGAGAAGCGCGATCCCGACTTCGGTCAGTTCCGTTGAGAGATCGGCGGCGGGTGTTCGGCCGACCCGGCGAGGTGCGAGAGTTGGTGTGACGAGTGGTGCCGGACGTCTACGACGAGATCGAGACGCTGCCGCGAGCGGAACTCGCGGCTTTGCACGAGGACCTGTTCGCCGATCACCTCGACTACGTGATGGCCCACTCGGCGTTCTACCGGCAGAAGTTCGGCGCCGCGGCCACGGGTGTCGATTCGCTCGATCGGCTGATCGACCTGCCGTTCACCACGAAGGACGAGGTGAGGGAGAGCCTTCTCGCAAGGCCGCCGCTGGGTCTGCACGCGGCCGCGCCGCTCACCTCGGTCGTGCAGATCCAGTCCTCGTCGGGCACGACCGGCATGCCGACCTTCGTGGCTGCGACCGCCGAGGACATCCGGACCTGGAACTCGATGGGTGCGCGGGTGTTCTACGCCAACGGGTTCCGGCCGCGCGACTGGGTCATGCACGCCTATGCGATGGGTCGCGGTTTCGTGGGCGGGCTCGTGAACGTCGAGCACCTGCGGCATCTCGGCTGCTGCGTGATACCCCTCGGTGCCGAGGCCGGCACCGAGCGGCTGCTGGGGGCCATCGACCACCTGCAGCCGGTGGCGATGTGCGGCACGCCGTCGATGGTGTCGCATCTCGGCACCGCCGCGCCCGACGTCCTCGGGAAACCGGCGAGCGAGCTCTCGGTCCGGAAAATCTCCGTGGGCGGCGAGCCCGGCGCCGGCGAGCCCGCCATCCGTGCGCAGATGGAGGCGCTCTGGGCAGCCGAGGTGCGCGACATGATGGGTGGCGCGGACTTCGGGAGCACGTACTGGGCGGAGTGCGATGAGAAGGACGGGATGCACCTCTGCTCGCAGGGTGCGCTGCACGTCGAGATCATCGATCCAGCGACGCTCGAGTCGCTCCCCATCGAGGAGGGCACGACCGGCGAGCTCGTCTACACCACGTTGGCTCGGCGCGCCACGCCGCTGATCCGCTACCGGATGGGCGACCTGGTCACGGTCTCGGCGATGGGCTGCCGGTGTGGCCGGACCGGCTACCGCATCAAGGCTCACGGCCGCACCGACGACATGCTGATCGTCCGGGGTGTCAACGTATTCCCTGCGGCCATCAAGGAGGTCGTCGTGGGGATGCGACCCGCCACCACGGGCTACTTGAAGATCGACCTCGACTTCCCGGGCCACAGCACCTCTGATCCTCTCAAGCTGCGCGTCGAAGTGGCGGGGCGGGACACCGGCGCGTTCCCGAGCCTGGCGGTGGATATCGAGCACCGGATCCAGAGCATGCTGTCGGTCAGGACGATCGTGTCGCTGGTGTCCGAGGGCGCCATCGAGCGACCGGGAGTGCAGAAGGAGAGGCTGGTCGAGCGCGATGCCGGCTGAGGGTGGGGGACCGACGTGAGAGTCCTGCGACTGGATGACTCGACGAGCTGGCTCGGCGACATGCTGTCCCACGGCGGTGGCGAGGGAGCCGTGCTCGCCGCCTGCGACCCTCCTGCCGACTGGTCCGCCGTGGAGGAGCGACTCGTCGACGCCTTTCACGTCGCACGCGAGTGCGTGGCGCAGGGGGCGCCGCTCGTCTACGTCGTGCACTCCGAGGACGTGCGTGGCACGAGGTCGGCGCTCGCGAGCGCACTTGCCACCGCACTGATCGGTTGCGCCAGGGCGGTGGCGTACGAATTCCAGCGTGATGGGGCCGCCGCGAACGTCGTGGCGCTGCCAACCGATGCGGACCGTCCGGGTGCGGCACGGGTCATCGGGAACCTGCTCGCGGACCCGGTGCTTACCGGTGAGCTGCTGGACCTCGGGAGCGCCAAGCTGGGGAAGCTCCAGCCGTGAGTCTTTCCGTCGTCACCGGCGCCGCACGCGGGATCGGCCTCGAGATCGCCCTCCGGCTATCGGCCGACGGCCATGAGCTGCTCCTCGTCGACATCGCGCCGGCTGTGGAGGCCGCTGCGGCCGAACTCGGCGCCGATTCGGTCTGCGCCGACGTGACGGCGCCGTCGGGCCTCGAAGCCATTGCCGCGACGGTCAAGGACAGGGGTGACGGGGTTCGATCGATCATCAACAACGCCGGAATCACGCGCGATGCGCGCCTCACGAAGATGGCCGAGTCCGACTTCCGTGCCGTGCTCCGGGTCAACCTCGGCGCCGCGTACGCGCTGGTCGATCGACTGCGCGGCGAACTGATCGACGGCAGTTCGATCACCTCGATGAGCTCCCGCGCACATCTCGGCACGTTCGGGCAGATCAACTACGTGGCCTCCAAGGCCGGGTTGGTGGGCTTGACGCGCGCCCTCGCGCGGGAGCTCGCCCCCCGGACACGGGTCAATGCCGTCGCCCCGGGCTTCACCGACACCGAGATGACGAGGGCGGTGCCCGAAGCGGTTCGAGACCGGATCGTGCCGGCGATACCCATGAAGCGGTCCGGCGAGCCGCCCGAGATCGCAGAGGTCGTCGCCTTCCTCACGTCGCCGGCGGCCTCCTATGTCACCGGCCAGGTCGTCTTCGTCTGTGGCGGACGCGGCATCGTGTGACCCTGCGGCAGCGTCTTGACTCGGCACCTCGACGGCGTGTGCAGCGAGGGCGCCAAGTAGGGTGGCTCGAGGGATCAGTGGCACAGGGGGTGCAGGGATGACGTCGATCGTTCGGTTCGTTGACTCCGCTGCCGGGGTGGCGCGGCCCGGGGTGCTGGATGACGATGGGGTTCACCCGATCGAGAGTGTCGACACGCTCGCGGCGTTGCTGCACCACTCGGCGGCCGAGATCCGTGATCAGGTCGAGGCCGCGCTCGGGAACCCGGCGGTCGACGGCGTGCCGCGGCTGTTGAGCCCGATCGACGGGGACACACCGGTCTGGGGGGCGGGCGTCACCTACCGGGTCTCGCAGGAGGCGCGCATCGAGGAGAGCGGGGACGAGGACGTCTACATCCGGGTGTACAACGCCGAGCGTCCGGAGCTGTTCCTGAAGTGTGTGGCGCACGAGGTCGTCACCGACGGCGAGCCGGTCGGGCGGCGCCCGGACTCCGACAACGACACGCCGGAGCCCGAACTGGCGCTCATGCTGAACACCGCCGGCGAGATCGTGGCCTACGGCGTGTGCAACGACATGTGCGCCCGTGCCATCGAGGGCGAGAACCCCCTGTACATCCCGCAGGCCAAGATCTTTGCCGCGTCCTGCGTGCTGGCGCCGGAGATGCGTCCCGCCTGGGAGGTGCCCGACCCCTACGACCTGACGATCAGGTTGCGGCTCAGCCGCGGTGCCGACGTCCTGTTCCGCGGGTCCACCTCCACCTCGGAGTTGGCGCGCACGCTCGAGGAGTTGGTGGACTGCCTGTTCTGCGCCACGGCCTTCCCCGACGGGGTCGTGCTGTCCACCGGCACGTGCCTGGTTCCGCCGCTGGAGATGCCGAGCGAGGTGGGCGACATCATCGAGATCGCCATCGACGACGTCGGCAGCATGCGCAACGTCGTTACCTCCACCGACGACATCAAACCCTGGATGCACCGCCGCCACGCCGATCCGCTCGCCGCCTACGACGGCTGATCAGATCAACTGGCCGATGATGAGGGCCACGCCGCCGGCGAGGGCGACGCTGAGGACGGCCGGGCGGAACCACGCCCGGTCCAGGAACGGCCGCACCAGCCGCGAGATGGCGAGCCCGATGAACATCCCCGGCACCAGGTAGCCGATCAGCCTGAGCTCGTGCAGGCCGAAGTTGTCTCGCGCCACCAGCAACCCGATGCCCACCCCGCCCACGATGCCGATGTACACCGAGGAGGTGGACCTAAGCACGGGGGGGCGCATCTCGCTGAAGCAGATCCCCAGGGGCGCACCGGGCAGCGCCGCGGCGATGGCCCCGAAACTGCAGGTCAGCCCCCCGGCGATCTCCGTGCGGCGGGTCTGGCGCAGGCGGAATCCGGCGAGTAGGACCAGCGCAGAGCCGGCGACCAGCGCCCCGATCAGAATCGTCCGGATCGTCTCGGGTACGAGTTCCAGGACCGCGAACCCAGCTGCCAGGCCGAACGGGAGTCCCCAGAGCGCGTGCCTGACCGCTCGCCAGTCGATGTGCCTGCCCTCCACGATGATGTGCCGGATCCCGATGATCTGACCGACGATCAGCAGCGGTCCCGGGATGAACGCGGGGTCGATGGCGACCAGTGCCGGGGCGGCCACCAGCGACAACCCCACGCCGACCGAGCCCTGCACGATGGCGCCGCCGGCCACCGCGGCGATAGCGAGAACCAGCTCGACGGCACTCAAGGGTTATGCCTTGGAGCGCGCCTGACGAGGATCTCCCCGGCCACCTCCCGGCACGGGTGGACCTCGATGTCGCCCTTGCGGTCGCGGCGGCCGTCGAGGTTCTCCTTCCAGCCACGGCCGTCGGTACCGAACGTCCAGAAGTGTGTGAGGCAGACGAGTTCCTCGCCGGCCACCGCTCCGGCGTCGCCCAGGTGTGACCACTGGTGCGGGCAACGCGCCTCCATCACGCACGGAACCCCGCTCTCGGTGCGCCAGACGACCACGTCGGCTCCGTCGAGGATTGCCTCGGTCACCTCGCCGCGCGGCACTGCATCGGCGGTCGCGACCGCCACCCAGGAGCCCGCCGCGTCGTCGGTGCCCCGAGAGTCGGCGGGAGGGTCGACTTCCGCCGGCGCTGCTGGATCGTCCGGTCCGGTTGAGGCCGCGCCGGATCCGTCGACAGTCATCCCGCTGCCTCGAGAATCGCCGTCCTGATGCGGTGCGGTGACAGCGGCCCGTCGGTCAAGCGCACCCCGAGCGGCGCCAGAGCGTCGGCCACGGCGTTGAAGACGCACGGAACCGACCCGATCGCCCCGCCCTCCCCGGTGCCCTTGTGGCCGCCCGGGCTGTCGGAGAGGGTGACGATGTGGCCGAACTCGAACGAAGGGACCTCCGCCGCGCTCGGCACCAGGTAGTCGGCGAAGGTGGTGGTCAGGGGGTTGCCGTCGGCGTCGTAGGAGACCTCCTCCAGCAGCGCCCCACCGATGCCCTGCGCCACGCCTCCTGCGATCTGACCCTTCACCACCATCGGGTTGATCATCGCGCCGCAATCCTCGCTCACGGCGTAGCGCAGCAGCCGGACCTCGCCGGTGGCGATGTCAACCTCGCATGTGCATGCGTGCGCCGCGTTGGAGTAGGTCACCGGCGGCGCCTTGAAGCGGGCAGTGTGCTCGAGGCCGCCGCTGATGTCGTCGGGCAGCGCGTCCGGTCGCATGTAGGCAGCCTGCGCCACCTCGGCGACGGTCATCCGCCGCGCCGGTGTGCCGCGCACCGCCACGGCGCCGCCGCCGAGGTCCAGGTCGTCGGGCGAGGCCTCCATCAATTCGGCGGCGATTCGCAGCAGCTTCGCCCGCACGCCCGCCGATGCGGCCCGCGCCGCGCCACCGGCGATGACCGCCGAGCGGCTGCCGCCGGTGCCGAAGCCGTAGGGCGTGCCATGGCCCTGGTGGAAGCGCACATTGCCGGGGTGCACGCCCAATGCGTCGGCAACGATCTGCGCAATCGTCGTCTCGAGGCTCTGCCCATGGCTGCCCGTGCCCGCGTAGACGTTCACCGAGCCGTCCGGCTCGACGCGCACCGTCGCCCCCTCGGTGGCCAGCGCGCCGAACCCGATTGCCGAGGGCTCCACATAGACCGCGACGCCGATGCCGGGCAGCGAGCCGGCTCCCGGAGCCCGCTCACCGGGGGCCAGCGAGGCCCCCACCGTCGCCCGGACCTCCCGCTGTGTGGCGCGGAAACCGTCGTAGTCGATCATCTCCGCGACCTGATCGAGACACTCGGCGGGGGAGATGCGGTCGTAGGTGAGGCCGGTCGCCGTGTTGTGCGGCAGGTCCTCGGCGCGCAGCACGTTGCGCCGGCGAAGTTCCAGCGGGTCGATCTCGAGTCGGCGGGCCAGCATGTCCACGATCAGTTCCCTGGCCACGCTCTCGATCTGCCACGGCCCCCGGTAGGCCCCCCGCCCGCAGGTGTTGGTGTAGACGGTGGCCGTGCGCCAGCCGACGCTGCCGATCCGGTAGGGGCCGGGCAGGTGGACGCATGCCATCCTGCCGTTGCCGGGGTTGCCGCCGTTGGAGTACGCCCCGTTGTCCTCCAGGTGGTCGATGGTGGCCGCCACGAAGCGCCCATCGGCGGTCGCGCCGAGGCTGACATCGGCGCGGTCGCGTCGTGCGTGGTTGGATGACGTGAGGTTCTCGCTGCGTCCCTCGATCCAGCGCATGGGCCGGCCGAGACGCCGCGCGCACACCATGACCGCGAACTCCTCGCGGCCCAGGAAGACCTTCTGGCCGAACCCGCCGCCGACGTCACCCATGTGCACGCGCACCTGGTGCACGGCGAGGCCGAGGGTGCGAGCGGCGGCCAGCGCCGTCTCGTGCGGGCTCTGGGTGGAGATCCACACATCGAGCGTCTCGTCGAAGGCGCGCCACTCCGCCAGCAGGCCGCGGGTCTCCATGGGGGCGTTTGCCTGGCGATTCTGGGTGATTACGGCACGCACCGAGGTGTCGGCGCCGGCCATGGCCTCGTCGACGGTGGTCGGCCACGCCTCCGCCGAGTTCGAGACGTTCGACCCCAACTCCGGGTGGACCAGGTTGTTGTTTTCTGCGGCGGTCTCGAAGTCCAGCACCGGTGTCTGGTCCTCGTAGTCGATCTCGACCAGTTCGAGAGCGTCGGCGACCACCGCGGGACTCACGGCCACGACCACCGCCACGGGGTCGCCGACGAAGCGCACGTCACCGTCGGCCAGCAGGTGATCCGGCGGGCCGCCCCCGCCAGGGAGCACCAGCGAGCCGCGCAACGAGCCCACGTCCGGATTCAGGTCGGCGGCGGTCCACACCGCCCACACCCCGTCGAGGGCGGCGGCGGCTTTGATATCGAGCCGGGTGATCCGGGCTCGCGCCCGGGTGCTGCGCGCGAAGGCCACGTGCCCGGTTCCTGGCGGCACGAGGTTGGCGACGTAGCGGCCGCGACCGGTGAGCAGCCGCGGATCCTCCAGGCGGGCGACCGACTGGCCCACGTAACGCGCCGCGGGCGGGGCACCGACGGAGGGACCGGACGAACCGCTCACGGGCGCGAGGCCGAAGCGCAGGAGTCGGGCGCGCCGGCGTTCAAGACGTCGAGGAGATCGGTGGTGACTGCCGCGGCTCAGTCCTTGGCGTCGACCATCTCCACGATGCGTTCGGGGGTGGCGGGGAGGCGCCGGATGCGGATGCCCAGGGCGTCGTCGATGGCGGCGCAGATGGCCGAAGGTGCCATCATGCGGCCGGCCTCACCGCCGCCCTTGACACCGTAGGGCGTGTAGGGGCTGGGGGTCTCGTTGTGGCCCACCCGCAGCGTCGGCGAGTCCAGCGCGGAGGGGATGAGGTACTCGGCGAAGGAGGGGGTGCGCAGCACGCCGTCCTCGTCGTAGAGGAACTCCTCGAAGAGGGTGCTGCCGAGTCCCTGCACGGTGCCGCCGATGACCTGCCCGCCCACCGAGCGGGGATTCACGACGGTGCCGCAGTCGTGGACGGCGGTGTAATCCAGGAACTCCACCCGCCCGGTCTCGGGGTCGACCTCCACGACGACGACGTGGCTGGCGTGGCCGACGAACGGGTAGAAGACCCCCAGGTTGGTCCGCTCGGGGTTGGGCATGGTGGTGTAGGGGTGGTCCTGGACGTGGCTGGCCTCCAGGCCGGTTTCGATCTCCTCGGGCAGGGAGTGCTTGAACATGTGCGCCGCCAGCGCGATCTCGGCGAGTTCCTTGCGCTGGTCGGGGCTGCCTCGCACCGCGAAGCCACCGTCCTCCCAGACCAAGTCGTCCTCGTTGGCCTCAAGCAGGTGGGCGGCGATCTTGGCCGCCTTGGCCCGGATGCTCTGGGCGGCGCCCTCCACCGCGCCGCCCACCATGATCGTGAAGCGGCTGCCGCCCGGCCCGGTGGCCGGCATGCCCTGGTTGGAGCCGGCGTAGACCACCGAGACGTCCTCGGGCTTGACGCCCAACTCCTCGGCCGCGAACTGCGCCACCATCGTCTCGGGACTGTTGCCCCAGGAGGCATTCGAGTACAGCGTGGCGGTCACCGCGCCCATCGCGTCCACCTTCAGCGTCACACTCTCGGGGGCGCTGGTGACCGGCGCGGCCACGGGCTCGTCGAACCAGAACCAGAACTCGGTGGCGCTGAAGACGCTGCGCTCCTGGCAGGTGCACACCCCGATGCCGATGTGGCGGCCCTCGGCGCGCATCTCGGCCTGGCGTTTGCGCCAACCCTTGTAGTCCGAGAGTTCCATCGTCTTCTTCAGCACGGCCTCGTAGTCGCCGCTGTCGTAGACGTTGCCGGTGGGGATGAAGTAGGGGAACTGGTCGGGCTGGATGAAGTTCATGCGCCGGATCTCGAAGGGATCCATGTCCAACTCGGCGGCCATGAGGTCCACCATGCGCTCGAGGATCCAGTTGCCGACCTCGGAGCCGAAGCCCCGGTAGGCGCCCTGCTGGCACTTGTTGGTGAGCACGGCGGTGAGGTCGTAGCCGATGCTGCTCATGCGGTAGGGGCCCACGGCCTGGGCGAGGGAGTTGCCGTGCTGGCCGACGCCGAACTGGATGTAGGCGCCGTAGTTGTCGACCACCTTGTAGCGGGTGCTCAGCAGCGTGCCGTCGGACTTTGCGGCCAGTTCCACCTCGTAATAGCGGTCCGAGCCGTGGTGGTCGCCGTTGGCGATGTTGTCGAGGCGGTCCTGCATGAACTTCACCGGCCGGCCCGTGACGCGGGCCATCATCGCGGCGATCGTGGCCGTCTTGACCTCGAAGAACTTGGCGCCGAAGCTCCCGCCCGACGGGTGGGGTTGCAGGTCCAGCTTGTTGCTGGGCACCCGCAGCGTGTTGGCCAACAGGAACAGGAAGTGTGTGAACGACATGGAGTTCACGTGGATGGTCATCATCCCGGTTGCGGAGTCGTAGTCGGCCACCGCGCCGACGGTCTCCAGCGGCTGGCCGCCAGAGCGGCCCCACCACAGCGTGTCGCGCACGATCACATCGGCGGCGGCGAAATCACCGTCCACGTCGCCGAACGCGAACTTCCGGTGGAAGGGGACGTTGGACTCCAGGGCCTCGTGGATCAGCGGCGCGTCGTCGGTGAGGGCGGCGAGCATGTCGGTGAGCGGCTCCAACGGCTCGTACTCCACCTCGATGAGCTCGGCGGCGTCCTCGGCGATCGCCCGGGAGGTGGCGGCCACCACGGCCACGCCCTCGCCCATGTAGCGCACCTTGTCCACCGCCAGGCAGTACCAGGTGTGTTTGTCCGGCGACGGCCCGAAGTCGGGCATGGGGTTGACGTGGTCTGTGACGTTCTCGCTGGTGACGATGGCAACCACGCCGGGCACGGCCTCGGCGGCGGAGGTGTCGATGCTGAGGATCTTGGCGTGGGCCATGGTGCTGCGCGCCACGGCCACCTCCAGCATGTTCGGCACCTCGTAGTCGTCGATGTAGTTGCCGCGGCCTCGCAGGAACTTCGGGTCCTCCACCCGGGGGATCGACTTGCCGACCCACTCCAGGTGCTCGGGGTGCTGGCGTACTTCGGGGACGGTCATGTCAGCCCTCCTCTGCGCGCATCTCGGCGGCGGCGTCCAGGACGGCGTCGACGATGTACTGGTAGCCGGTGCAGCGGCACATGTTGCTGGAGATCCCCTCCCGAGCCTCCTCGGCGGTGAGGTTGGGGTTGTCGTTGATGAGTTCCAGGCTCCGCAGCAGCATGCCGGGTGTGCAGAACCCGCACTGCAGGCCCTGGTGGCGCCGGAACGCCTCCTGGAGGGGATGCATCTCGGCGCCGGGAGCGAGGCTCTCGACGGTCTGGATTTCGGCGCCGTCGGCCTGGACGGCGAACATGATGCACGACCGCACGCTGCGGCCGCCGATCAGTACCGTGCAGGCCCCGCAGGCGCCCTGCTCGCAGCCGATGTGCGTTCCCACCAAGCCCACGTCGTGGCGCAGGAAGTCCGCCAGGCTGCGCCGTGACTCCACGCTGGCCGATGTCGCGGCGCCGTTGATCGTCACGGTGATGTCGTGAGTGCTCATGTCGCTCCTCCCGCACGCTCGGCGGCTGTCGTCAGTGCGCGCCGGGTGAGGACCCGGGCGAGTTTCTTGCGGTAGGCGCCCGAGCCGAAGGAGTCCGACAGCGGCTCGATGCCGGCTGCGGCCGCCTCCGCCGCCCCCGCGAAGACCTCCGCCCCCGGCGCGGACCCCACCAGGATCGCTTCGGCCTCCGGGCGGCGCAGCGGCACCTCCGCCACCCCTCCCAACACCACCGACGCCCGGTCAATGGTGCCGGCGTCGACGTGGACCATCACAGCCGCGAGGGCGATCGGCCAGCTCTCCTTGGTAACGCTGAACTCCAAGAAACCGTGACCGGTGCCCGACGGCCAGGCGTCCACCGTCACGCCGGTGACCAGCTCGCCCTCCTCCAGAGCCGTCGTGAAGTAGCCCTCGAAGAAGTCCTCCGAGGAGATCTCCCGCGTCCCGCCGGCGCCCTGGGCGGTAACCGTGCCGCCCTGGGCCTTGAACGCGGCGGGCATCTCCGCGCTCGGATCGGCATGGGCGATGCTGCCCACCACCGTGCCCTGATGGCGCACCGGCACCTGGCCCGCATTCGAGATCGCATCCGCCAGGACCGGCGCAGCCGCCAGCGTCTCCGCATGCAACTCCACAGTCCGCTGGCGGGCGGCCGCGCCCACGTGCAGGCCGGCCCCGTTGGCTCCGATGCCTGCCAGATCCGGCGCGTGGGTGATGTCCACCAGGAAGCCCGGCGCCGCCAGGCGCAGATTCATCAACGGGATCAGACTCTGACCTCCCGCCAGGATCCGCGCATCGAAACCCAACTCACCCAGCAGCGCCGCCGCCTCCGTGGCCGATCCCGCCCGGTGATACTCGAAAGGTGGCGACTTCATAGGCCCTCCCTGGAGATGCTGATCCGGAAGGTAGTTCGTGAAGCACTCACGCGCCACGACGGAATCGGCACGCCTTTGCCCCCAACCAGGGCCCGCGGCACTGGTGATCGGCTAGAGGAGACGCAGGTGGCGTGCCTTGGCGAGGGCCTCGATGCGGTTGCGGGCCTGCAGCTTCTGCAGCAGCGACTGCACGTAGCTGCGCACCGTGTTCTCGGCCAGGTGCAACTCCTCGGCGATCTCCTTGCTGGTGCGGCCGAGCGCCATCACGCACAGCACTTCGTATTCGCGCAGGGTCAGCGAGGTACCGGATCCGTTGCGCCCGGGAAGATTCTGCGCCCGCTCGGAGGGGAGGTCGGTGAGCGAGGGATCCACGAAGACGTTGCCCGCCAGGACAGCCCGTAGAGCCTCGACGAGGTCGCGGGTCCCCTTGAGCACGATGCCGGTGGCGCCGGCGTTGAGGCACGCCCGCAGCGGCTCGGGATCGTCGAAGGCGGTGTGGATCACGACCCGCGCCGTGGGCGAGACCGACAGCAGCGAGCGGCAGAGTGGCGGCGCCAGGTGTTCGCCCAGCTTCAGGTCCAGGATCACGATGTCGGGCTGCAACCGTCGCGCCATGTCCTCAGCGCTCACGGGGTCGGCGGCCTCGCCCACCAGTTGCAGGTCGACGGTTTCCGCCAGGATCCTGCGAACGCCGTCGATCACGACGGGATGGTCGTCCACGACCAGGACGCGGGCTCGCTCGGTCATCCCTTCCTCAGGCATCGGCGGGCTCGCATGGCACCGTCATGCGCAGCGTCGTGCCGCCGTCCTCGTTGGCGCTGAGTTCGAGGACGCCGCCGAGGTGCTCGACCCTTCCCAGCAGCGACGTGAGACCCCAGTTGTGCTCGCCGCGGGGGATGGCGGTCAGTTCGAAGTCCTCGGGGAGGCCCTGGCCGTCGTCCTGCACGACGAGGGTCACGCGTCCCTCGGTGAAGTGCAGCGTCACGACCACCATGTTGGCTTCGGCGTGCTGCTGGATGTTGAAGAGCGCCTGGCGGACGCCGGCCACGAGGGCCGTCTCGACCCGCGGCGGTAGCGCACGTGCCGTGCCGCGCACGACGAGGTGGGTCGCCAGCCCGGCACGCGACTCCAGGTCGGCCAGCTCGCGCCGCAGTGCGACGGGAACCGTCTCATGGCTCTCCGACGGCGCCAGGGCCTCGAACGCCTCGCGCATGCGGCGCGTCGCCAGCCGGGCCTGCTCCTCGATGTGCAGGGCGCTCTGGGCCATGGGGCCGTCCGCCGTGGATCGAGCCATCTGCGCGGCCGCCACGCCGATGCTGAACAGCAACTGGCCCACGTCGTCATGCAGGTTGGAGGCAATGCGCAGCCGCTCGGCGTGGACCTGCTCGGAGAGGGCCCGGGAGGCCCTCATGGTGAGCGACATCATGGGTGCCAGGTCCACCGCGGTGGCCGCCAGGAGCGTCATGGCGCGGTCGCCCAGCGAGCCCACCATGCGGGTCGCCCCGTAGAGCACGCCGAGCACGTCGCCGTCGTGCACCACGGGGACGGCGATCATCCCGCCGATGCCCTCGCCGCGCACGATGTCGGCGAACTCCTGAGAGATGCGCGGGTCGTTGAGGTAGTCGTCCACGGCGATGGGGCGGCGTTCCATCAGGGCGCGGCCGCCGAGGCCCTGCCCGGTGGAGATGCGCACGCCGCGGAAGCGTTGGGTGCGCTCGCCGTTGACGCCGAGCATCGCCAGAAGGCCCGGGTCCTCGTGCACGGCCACCGACGCCAGCGGCACGCCCAGCAGCCGATCGATCTCGCGGGCCGCCTGCTGGGCGAACGCCTCGTTGTCGAGGAAGCCGCCGAGGCGGCGGGTGCTCTCGGCGATGCGGCGCCGGTCGGCGGAATCTGTGAGGCCCTTCATCGCCAACTCAGCCACCTATTCCTGCGGCGGCGCTGAGCGCGCCGGGGGACTCGGGAACCCGCCGACGAGCGACTCGTAGGTCTTGGCCGCCGCCAGGGCGGTCGTCTCGTCCCAGTAGCGGGCCACGAAGCTCATCCCCACCGGCAGCCCGTCGCTGAGGCCCGCCGGTACGTTGATGACCGGGTGCCCGGTGACCGAGCACGGCAAGGTGTTGGGCACCATCTCCAGTGCCCGTGCCACGTAGTCGGCGATCGAGCAGTCCTCGGGGGGCAAGGCGGTGGGCATCATGGGAAGCGTCGGGTAGCAGAGCACATCGCAGCTCTCCAGAGCCCGGTCGTACGCCTGGTTGATCAGCGGACGCACGTTCTGCGCCTTGGCGTAGCTGGCCCCACCGTGGAGGTTCAGCATGTACTGCCCGAAGAGGGCCACGTACTTGACGGAGTGGGAGACCGCGTCGCCGTGGCGTCGCCAACCCGCCGCGAAGGCCTCCATGATCTCGGGGTTGTACCGGCCACGGTGGTTCAGGCCGTAGCCGTTGCCGCGCAGCATCTGCCAGGCCCCTCCCTCGGTCGCGATCACGCTCCAGACCGCTGGTGCCCAGAGATGCTCGGGAAGGGATATCTCCCGCACCTCGGCGCCGGCCGACTCCAGGCGCGCCAGAGCGCCGCGCACCGTGTCGTCCACCGCCGCGTCGCTGATCGGGTGGCCGAATCCTTCGGTCACCACGCCGATGCGCAGACTCGCCGGCTCGCGGTCGAGCCCCGCGGTGTAGTCCACCCCCGACGGTGCCGACAATTGGCGTTGGTCCGCCCCGTCGGGTCCGGCAATGGCCGTCAGCAGCAGCGCCACGTCATCGACGGTGCGAGCGAGCGGCCCGAGATGGTCGAACGTGTACTCGATGGGGAAGGCCCCCGTATACGGCACGAGGCCGTAGCTGGCTTTGATCCCGACGATGCCCGACCAGCCGGCCGGCATGCGCACCGAGCCTCCCTGGTCACCGGCGATGGCCATGTCCACCTCGCCGGTGGCCACCAGCACGGCACTGCCGCACGACGAGCCGCCGGCGGAACGGGTGGGGTCCCAGGGGTTGCGCACCGGGCCGGTGGCGGCGGTATGGCTCCCGCCGGAGAAGCACAGGTCCTCGCAGACCGCCTTGCCGGCGATCTCGCCGCCCGCCTCCAGGATGCGCCGTACCACGCTGGCATCGCTGCGGGGCACGAACCCCTCCAGGGTCGCCGAGCCGTTCATCATCGGCACGCCCGCCACGTCGACGTTGTCCTTGATGGCGATTCGCTTGCCTGCCAGGAGGCCCTCGTCGCGCTCGCGCACGGCGCAGCGCCGGTACCACGCACCGAGGGGGTTGTCGCCGGGCTCGGGCCGCCAGGAGTGGCGCTCGGGAATCGCCGGCGCCTGCTGCTGATAGAGGTCCTCCACGGTGTCATAGGCCGCCAGCGCGCCCACCACCAGCTCCCGGTAGGCGGCCAAGTCGGCCTCGCTCGGAGACAGTCCGAAGCCGGCGGCGATGGCCCCCAACTCGTCGGTGCTCGGAACCGGTACCCCCATGGTGCCTCCTCGGCGAGACGTCGCTGCCCGTAACCTACGACGCCCCGCCGCGCCGGTGTTACCCGCGTTTGCAGGTACTTAGCGTCGGCGCGCCCGGCGCGCCGACCGTTCGCCGAAACAGGCGCGGTGTACTGTCGATTCCGATGGCGCGGCCCAACGTCCTCCTGGTGATGGCGGATCAGCTGGCGCCGCACTTCACGGGCACCTACGGCCATCCCCTCGTGCGCACGCCCTCCCTGGATGCGCTCGCCGCGCGCGGAACGCGCTTCGACGCGGCCTACTGCGCCTCGCCGCTGTGCGCACCGTCCCGGTTCTCCATGCTGGCGGGGCGGCCGCCCACCGAGATCGGCGCCTGGGACAACGCCGCGGAGTTCCCGGCCTCGGTGCCGACATTCGTGCACCACCTCCGCCTCGCCGGCTACCGCACGGTGCTCTCGGGGAAGATGCACTTCGTGGGGCCCGATCAGCTTCACGGCTTCGAGGAGCGCCTCACCACCGACATCTATCCCGCCGACTTCGCCTGGACCCCCAACTGGGACGCTTCCGGGGTGCGGATCGGCAAGTGGTACCACAACATGGACAGCCTCGCCGAGGCCGGCCAGGCGCTGGCCACCTACCAGATCGACTATGACGAGGAGGTGGGCCAGGCGGCGGTGCGGCAGGTCTACGACCTGGCCCGCCACGGCGACGGGCGGCCGTTCCTGCTGGTGGCGTCGTTCATCCACCCCCACGATCCCTACGTGGCCCGCCCGGAGTGGTGGGACCTCTACGACCACGACGCCATCGACCTGCCCGAGGCTCCACCGGAGGCGTCGGAGCCCCACGTACGGCGCATCCGCCGCGGCATCGAGGCCGACACCGTGGGTTACAACGAGGCGCAGTGCCGCAACGCCCGCCACGGCTACTACGCCAACACCAGCTACTTCGACTCGTGGCTGGGGCGGCTAACAGCCGCGCTGGCCGAGGTGGGCGAGTTGGACCGCACCGTGGTCATCGCCACCAGCGACCACGGTGACATGCTCGGCGACCGGGGCACCTGGTTCAAGATGTGCTTCTACGAGCGGTCGGCGCGGGTCCCGCTCGTGGTGGCCGGCCCCGACGTGGCCAACCGCAGCGTCGGCAACGCCTGCTCGCTACTGGACCTCTTCCCGACCCTGCTGGACATCGCCGGCGCCGGCGAGAAACCCTCGGTCCCGGTTGCCGGACGCAGCCTCTGGCCCAGCGCCACCGGCGGCGAGGACCCCGTCGACGAGACCGTCGGCGAGTACACCGCCGAAATGACGTCACACCCGATGTTCATGATCCGCCGCGGACGCCACAAGTACATCGCCTGCGAGACCGATCCACCCCTGCTGTACGACGTGGAGGCCGACCCGCTGGAACGCGACAACCTGGCCGCCGATCCGGCCCACGCCTCCCTGGCGGCGGGCTTCGCTGCCGAAGTGGCCGAACGCTGGGACGGCGCCGCCATCAGGGAGGCGGTGCTGGCCTCCCAGCGCGCCCGCCGGGTGCTGCACGAGGCCATGGGTGCCGGCAGCCGGCACCCATGGGACTATGCCCCGGCGCGCGACGCGGCCAACGAGTACGTCCGCAACCACCTGGACTGGGCCGAGGCCGGCCCCCGCAGCCGCTTCCCGCCGCTCGGCTGAGTCCGAGCGTCCCCCGAGGCCGCCTCGATCGGCCAACCCTCTTCAACGACCGCCGGTGGGCTTGAGGAACCGAATCGGGCGCTGGGTATCCGCCAAGAATCTCAGTGTGGCTGAGTGTTGTTCCGGCGGGATCTCGGGACCGGCTACAGGGAGGCCAGGTAGTCGGTGTCGTCGCGTACCTGCTCGAAGTGCTGCAGGCCGAGGCGATGGTTCCAGAGACGCCGGTCCGGAATCCGCAGCGGTTCACGCGGAGAATCTGGGGTCCACCAACTCGCGGTCTCGATCGTCTTGCCGACACGCACCGCCTCCTCGATCGCCGGGGGAGCCGAACAGTTCGCGGGCGCGGTGGTATGTGTTCTGGTAGTCGACGAACACGGCAACGCGGCGATCAGGGACTGAGGTCACAAAACTAGTAACCCCGCCATGCCCGGCAAAGCCGGCCAGGCGGGGAGGAATACAACGGACTATAGCGCTCCACACTGCAATCGCAAGTTGCTTGACCACGCTCGATGGCCGAGCGTGGTTCGATTGCCTGGCGAGGGGACCCACCAGAGCCGCTGCAAGTCCCAGTGAGGTCCAGGGCGTCGAGCCCCGGTTCCTCCTGCGCTGGGGCTGCTGCGGCTTGTCGCTGTCGTGAACCACCTCCGGGTGGCGGTGGGCCTTGGTTTCGTCGTTCTGTTCACGGCGGCGATAGCGGCGCGCATCGTCGACGCCGAGGACGACAGGGAGCACGAGCAGTTACTGCGCAAGCTGGACGAGCAGCGGGCCAAGAACGAGGAGATCAAGGCACAGCTGCGCGAGCTGACCGAGCAGATCAGGCGCCTCTGAGCAGGCCCCGAAGAGGAGTGCCCAGCGGCGTACGGCGGCGGCCGGTCAGCGGTTGCGGAGCTCGACGCGGCGGATCTTGCCCGAGACGGTCTTGGGAAGCTCGGTGGCGAATTCGATGCGGCGGGGGTACTTGTAGGGCGCGGTTGTGGCCTTGACGTGCTCCTGCAGTTCGCTGATCAGGCCCTCGCCGGGCTCGAAGCCCGCCGCGAGCACCACGAACGCCTTGACGATCTGGCCCCGGATCTCGTCGGGGACGCCGACCACCGCGGCCTCGGCGACGGCGGGATGCTCCAGCAGTGCCGACTCCACCTCGAAAGGGCCGATGCGGTAGGCCGCCGAGAGGATCACGTCGTCGGCCCGCCCTACGAACCAGAAGTAGCCGTCGGCGTCGCGGATGCCCCGGTCGCCGGTGACGTACCAGCCGCCCCGGTGCGCCTCGGCGTTGCGCTCGGGGTCCCGCCAGTACTCCTTGAACAGTCCCACCGGCCTAGTGGGTTCCACGCGCACGGCGATGTCGCCCTCGGTGCCGTCGGGCGCCACACCCCCCGATCCGTCGATGATCGCCACGTCGAAACCGGGCAGTGCGAGGCCCATCGAACCGGCCCGCACCGGAATGCCGGGCAGGTTCGCCACGACGGCCACCGTCTCGGTCTGGCCGTAGCCGTCGTGGATCACCGTCCCGGTGGCCTCCTGCCACACCTTGATGACCTCGGGGTTGAGCGGCTCGCCCGCGGACGTGCAGTGCCGCAGGCTCGAGAAGTCGTAGGCCCTCAGGTCCATCTGGGCGAAGGCCCGGTACAGCGTCGGCGGCACGCAGAACGTGGTGACGCCCTGCTCGGCGATGATGCGCAGCATCCGATCCAGGTCGGGCTTGCCGACGATGTTCCACATCACGACCGTCGCGCCGACACGCCACTGCCCGAACAGCTTGCCCCAGGCGGCTTTGCCCCAGCCCGTGTCGGACACCGTCCAGTGCACGTCCTCGGCGCGCAGGCCCTGCCAGAACCTGGCGGTGACGTCATGGCCGATGCCGTAGGAGGCGTGCGTGTGCAGAACCATCTTGGGGAGCGACACGGTGCCCGAGGTGAAGTAGATGAGCATCGGATCGTCTGCGGCGGTGTCGTGGACCGGCGGTGTTGTGGTGGCACTGGCGACGGCGGCGTCGAGGTCGACCCAGCCCGACGAGGACCCGCCGACGAGGAGGCGCCGGGACGCTCCCGGACAGTCGGGAAGGGCGGCGCCGACGGCGACCGCACCGGTGGTGTCGGTCACGACCGTCGTCGCATCGGCCAGGTTCACCCGGTAGGCCACGTCGCGGGCGCTGAGTTGCATGGTGCCGGGCATCGGGATGGCGCCCAGGTGAAGGCAGCCGAGCAGCACGTCATACCACTGGACGATCCTCGGCAGCATCAGGAACACCCGGTCGCCGGCGCCCACGCCCGCCTCGGCCAGCACCGCCGCGGTCGAGGCGACTCGGGAGGTGATCGTCGCGAAGTCGTAGCGCTCGGCGGTCCGCCCGTCCGGCTCCACCGCCACCAGCGCCAGATCCCCGGGATGGGTCTCCGCCCGGTCGTACAGCACGTCACCGACGTAGTTGAAGCGGTCGGGAACTTCGAGGCGGAAGTTCCGGCGGAGTTCCTCGTACTCGGCGTGTGTGGGCATGGTCCCCGTCCTGGGCCGGGCTGTTCGGCCGGAAACTGTACGTCGTGTCCCGGGGCGGCAGTCGATGCCGTTCTGTCCGGCCTCAGACCGGCAGACCGTGCTCCCGGCTAATCACGAGGCGCTGGATCTCGCTGGTGCCCTCGCCGATCTCGAGGATCTTGGCGTCGCGGTAGAAGCGGCTCACGGGGCTCTCGTCCATGAAGCCGTAGCCGCCGAAGACCTGGGTGGCCTCGCGGGCTGCGGTCACGGCCGCCTCGCTGGCCGCCAGCTTGGCGATCGCCGCCGCCCGGCGGTACGGCCTCCCCTCGTCGTAGAGGCGCGCCGCCTCGTAGGTCGCCAAGCGGGACGTCTCCAGCGCCACCGCCATGTCGGCGCACTTGAAGGCGATGGCCTGGTGGGCGCCGATGGGCTTGCCGAAGGCGTTGCGCTCGGAGGCATACGAGAGACACTCGTCGAGGCACCCGGCGATGAGCCCGACCGCGAGGGCGGCGAAAGCGATGCGCCCGGCGTCGAGGGTCCGCAGGAACTGCTGGACGCCTTGGCCCCGCTCGCCCAGCAGGCAGTCCGCCGGCACCGCGCAATCGTCGAACGTCAAGCCGTGGGTGTCCGAGGCGTGCCAACCCAGCTTGCGGTAGGGAGGTTCCACACCGAAGCCGGGGGTGCCCGACGGCACGATGATGTTGGAGATCTCCTCCGGTCCGGTCCGGGCGGTGACGGTGACGAGGCTCGTGATCGGTGTGCCGGAGTTGGTGATGAACGCCTTGGTCCCGTTCAGCACCCATTCCTCGCCGCCGGCGCCGTCACGGAGTGCGGCGCGGGTCTCGGTGGCGAAGGCGTCCGAGCCACCCCCGGGCTCGGTCAGCCCGAATCCCGACAGCGCCCGACCCGCGACCAGATCGGGAAGCCAGCGCTCCTTCTGGGCCTCGGTCCCGTGGCGGTTGATCGGCTCGGCGCCGAGTGTGCCCACCTCCAACGTGACACCGAGCGATTGGTCGACCCGCCCGATCTCCTCGATGACCAGGCACACCGTCGTCAGGCCGGCCCCGGCGCCGCCCCAGCGCTCGGGGAACGCCAGCCCGAACAGACCCAGGTCGCCCATCTCGAGGACCACGTCGGTGGGGAAGGTGTGCTCGCGGTCCCAGGTCTCGGCATGGGGTGCGATGCGCTGCAGGGCGAAGTCGCGGACAACGGTCCGGAACTCCTCCTGTTCGGGTGTGAACTGCATGTCCTTGTCCTACGTCTCTCCTGATCGGCAGCTGTATCGGTTGGTGACCCTGGATTCCGGCCCAAGATCGAGTCCAGGGCCGGCTCTTCGTCGGAATGACGGGTTGGAACGGTGCTCAGGCGTGCTCGGTTCTGGCGGCGTCGTGCAGCCCCAGTTCGGTGATGGCCGTCTCCCGCATGCGGAACTTCTGGATCTTCCCGGTCACGGTCATGGGGAAGTCCTGGGTGAACTTGACGTAGCGGGGGATCTTGTAGTGGGCGATGCGGCCGCGGCAGAACTCGCGGATGTCCTCGGCCGTGGTGGCGGTCTCGTGGCGCAGCTTCACCCAGGCCATCAGCTCCTCGCCGTAGCGCTCGTCGGGCACCCCGATCACCGACACATCCGCGATGTTGGGGTGGGTGAAGAGGAACTCCTCCACCTCGCGGGGATAGATGTTCTCGCCGCCGCGGATCACCAGGTCCTTGATGCGCCCGACGATGTTGAGGTAACCCTCGCTGTCCATGACCGCCAGGTCGCCGGTGTGCATCCAGCCGTCGTCGTCGATCACCTCGGCGGTGCGTTCGGGATCGTTCCAGTACCCCTGCATCACCGAGTAGCCGCGGGTCAGCAGCTCACCCGGTGTACCCCGGGGGACGCAGCGTTGCGTCTCGGGATCGATGACCTGGATCTCCACGTGGGGGTGCACCCTTCCCACGGTGGTGACACGGGACTCGACGGAGTCGTCGTGGGTGCTCTGGGTGGACACTGGGGAGGTCTCGGTCATGCCGTAGCAGATTGTCACCTCGTCCATGTGCATGTCGCTGACGACGCGCTTCATGACCTCCACCGGACAGGGTGAGCCCGCCATGATCCCGGTGCGGAGGCTGGACAGGTCGTAGGCGGGGAAGTCCTCGTGCCCCAGCAGGGAGATGAACATGGTCGGCACGCCGTAGAGGCTGGTGCAGCGCTCGGCCTCGCAGGTCTCCAGCACGGCGGTGGGGCCGAAGCCGGCGGAGGGGATGACCATGCAGGCACCGTGGGTGGTGCAGGCCAGGTTGCCGAGCACCATCCCGAAGCAGTGGTAGAAGGGCACCGGGATGCAGACCCGGTCGGCGGGGGTGTAGCGGCAGCGCTCCCCGACGAAGAACCCGTTGTTCAGGATGTTGCGGTGGGTCAGCGTGGCGCCCTTCGGGAAGCCGGTCGTGCCGCTGGTGTACTGGATGTTGATGGGGTCCGCGGCGCTGAGGCCGGCGGCCCGGCGGCGCAGCTCCTCGGCGCTCACGCCGGCGGCCCGCTCCAGCAGTTCGGCCCAGTCGCCGGCGCCCAGGTGCTCGTCGTCCAGCCAGATCACCCGCCCGGTGGGGACCCGGTCGGCGACTTCGGCGTAGAGGGCCTCGTAGTCCGAGGTGGCATGGCTGCGGGCCGACACCAGCAGCGACACTCCCGACTGGCAGAGCGCGTACTCCAGCTCGGAGGTGCGGTAGGCCGGGTTGATGTTCACGAGGATGGCGCCGATAGCAGCCGTGGCGTACTGGACCAGCACCCACTCGGCCCGGTTGGGGCTCCAGATTCCCACCCGGTCACCCTGCTGGACGCCCAGCGCCACAAGTCCGCGGGCCACCTCGTCGGTGGCCGCCAGGAACTCGCCGTAGTTGTAGCGCAGCCCCTGATGGCACGAGACGAGAGCGTCAGCGCCGGGATGGGCATGCGCCGTGGCGACCAGGTTGTCGTAGATGGTGTCGGTGAGGAGCGCCGGAGTGGTCTCGCCTGCGGCGCGGGATTCAGTCATGCGCGGCTCTCCTTTCCTCCGTAGTCTCCGGCCACCTCACCGGCCGGCTGCGTCCTCCTCATATGGCCATGTAGCGGCGCTGCAGATCGCGGTCTGCGGCCAACTCGGCGGTATCGACGGTTGCAACCAACTCGCCCTTCACCATCACGTGGGCCCGCTCCGCCAGGCGTGCGGCAAAGTCGAGGTTCTGCTCCACGAGCACCAGTGTGATGTGCCGGTCGGCGCGGACCCGCGCGAGCACGTCGGCGATCTCGTCCAGGATCGAGGGTTGGATTCCTTCTGAGGGCTCGTCCAGCAGCAGCAGGCGAGGCTCGTTGGCCAGCGCCCGCGCCAGCGCCAGGAGTTGCTGCTGCCCGCCGCTGAGGCTGGCGCCCTTGCTGTTCGCCTTGGCGCCCAGCGTGGGGAATTCCTCCAGCAGCCGCTCCACCGTTGCTGTTGCCACCGCCGGCTGCTGCGCCGCCGGACCCACGCGCAGGTTCTCCCGCACCGTCAGGCCGCCGAAGATGCCGCGACCTTGAGGTACGTGGCTCACGCCCAGGCGCGCCCGCCGGAACGCCGGCAGCGATGAGACGTCATTGCCGTCGAAGGTGATGTGGCCGCGCTGCAGCGGGATCAGCCCGGCGATGCAGCGCATCAGGGTGGACTTGCCCACACCGTTGCGCCCGAGCACGGCGGTGCACTCACCTGCCTCGACCTCCAGCGCAACGTCCTGCAGCACCCGGGTCGAGCCGTAGCCGGCCTGCACCTCAGCCAGGCTCAGCATCGCCCCTCCCGGCCGGCTGGCCCGTGCCGCCCGGCTGCTCGGCGCCGCGGCCCAGGTAGATGTTCAGCACCCGCTCGTCGCGACTCAACTCGTCGAAGCTCCCCTGGGTGAACAGCTCGCCCATGTGCAGCACCGTGATGGGTGCATCGAGGCGTCGCACGAACTCCATGTCGTGCTCCACCACCACGACGGTGGCGTGGCCTGCCAGCCGCGCGATGAGCTGTTCGGTCTGCTCTGTCTCGTCGCGGGTCATGCCGGCAGTCGGCTCGTCGAGGAGGATCACCGAGGGCTCTGTGGCGAGCACCATGCCGATCTCCAGCCACTGCAACTGCCCGTGCGCGAGCGAGCCCGCCGGTGAGGTCACGGCCCCGGTGAGTCCCAGCCGGGCGAGGATCTGCCCGGCTCGCCGGTGTGCCGCCTCGCGGTCGCCGCAGGCGGCGTAGGCGGCCAGCCAGAGGTTCTCGAGGGTTGTCAGAGCGCCGTAGACGCTGGGGACCTGCATCTTTATTCCCAGGCCTAGGCGTGCCCGCCGGTGCGGTCCCAGCCGGGTGATGTCCTCACCGTTCAGGAGGATGGACCCTGCGGTGACCGGGTGATGGCCGGTCAGCAGCCCGAACAGGGTGCTCTTGCCCGCGCCGTTCGGCCCGATGATGCACGAAGCCTGGCGCGCCGCGAACTGCAGCGTCACGTCCGCCAGAGCGGTCACGCCGCCGAACCGCTTCGACACCCCGCGGACCTCCAGGAGCGCCCCGGCGCCAGCCGCTTCGACGGGCGCGTCGATGTCGGTGTCGATCCCGAGTGCGACTGCTTCCTCGAAGTCGCCGCCGAGTTGCGCATCGCTCCCGTGGTCGCTGCTGATCACCGAGACCGCGTCCGCGGGCTCAAGCCGGTCCCGGCCTGGCCTGGATTCCGGCTTCCGCCGGAATGACGAGCCGGGGTCCGCGGCCGCTACGGCGGGTCGCAGGCGATCCCGCCACAGGCGGCCCAGAGTGGGGATCACACCGCCGCGCAACCCGAGAACGATGAGGATCAGCAGGGCGCCCACCACGATGGCCTCACGGTCGCCGCTGGGGCCGCCGAGCGCCGAGGAGAGCCCCTCCACGACCACGACGCCCACGAATGCACCCCCGACGGAGAAGCGCCCGCCCACCAACGTCCAGATCACCACCAGGGCGGCGGGCTTCAGCGAGAACACGGTGGGGCTCATGAAGCGGCCCCAAGCCGCGTAGAGGCCGCCGGCCAGCCCGGCGATGGCGCCACCCAGGGTGAACACCCACAGCTTGTGGCGACGCACGTCGTAGCCCAGGAGGCTGCTGCGCGTCTCGTTCTCGCGCACCGCCGCGGCGACGCGTCCGAATGGCCGCCGCCCGGCGAACCGCAGCGCCAACGCCAGAACCAGTGCCACGCAGGTGCATACGGCGAAAAACTGCACTCGCGTCAGCGTCGCGGGATCACCGCCCGGCCACCGGTAGGTGATGCGGGGGATGCGTGTCATGCCGTTGTAGCCGCCGAGGACGGCGTCGCCGATGCGGTAGGCCGAGCCGGCGGTGCTGTTGACGATGGCGAACAGCACGAGCGCCGTGGCCAGCGTCGCGATCGCCACGTAGACGTTGGAGAGATTGCCGTAGAACATGAAGTAGCCCAGGGCGGCGGCGAAGATGGCCCCGGCCACGGCGGCCACGACGAGCGCCGAGAGGGTCTCGCCGGTGCGCTCGGCGATGTTCAGGGCGAACACCCCGTAGGTGTAGCCGCCGATCCCGTACACCGCCGCCTGGCCGAAGCTGAAAATGCCGCAGTAGCCCCACACCAGCACCAGCGACAGCGCCAGGATCACCTGGATGGCCCAGAGCGTCCACTCGAAGGCCGTGAAGTCCGCCACCAGGTTGCCTACCAGCACCAGCACGCCGCCGGCCACGGTGGCGACCGTCAGATCCCCCAGACCCGCCGAGCGCGAGTTCATACCAGTCCTCCCCGCCGGCGGCCGCCTGTGAGGCCCTGGGGGAGGAAGCGCAGGATCACGATGGCGGCCACCAGCAGCATGGCCTGGCCGATGACCGGCGTATAGCCGCGGCTCACCAGGTTCTCCACGGTGCCCAGCGCCGTGCTGGCACCGACGGTGCCGGCGAGGAAGGCGGGACCGCCCACGATGACGGCCATGAACGACCGGGCCACGTACAACTGGCCCATCGTCGGGATCACCCCCACCACCGGTGCCAGCACGGCCCCCGCGGCACCCGCCAGGCCGGCGCCGTAGGCGAAAGTCCACGTCGCCACCCGGCGGGTGTTCACGCCCAGGCCAGCGGCCATGTCGGGATTCTGGGCGGCGGCCCGCGTCAGCAGCCCGTAGCGGGTGCGTCGCATCACCAGCCAGGTCAGCGCCGCCAGCGTCCAGGCCACCCCGATCAGCACCAGGTTGTAGGTCGACATGGAGTAGTCGCCCACGCCAAAGCTGCTCAGCGGGGTGGGGATGCCCTCGGTGACCGATCCGTAGATGAGATCGGCGAGCTGCACGAGGATCAGAGACAACCCCCAGGTGGCCAGCATGGTGTCGGCGGGACGCTCGTAGAGGTGGCGGATCAGCGTCAGTTCCACCACGAGTCCGAAAGCGGCGGTGACCGCCACGGCGATCAGGATGGCTCCCCAGAGGCCGACGCCGGCCCGCGTCGCGGTGAGGGTGGCGAAGGCTCCGAACATGATGAACTCGCCGTGGGCGAGGTTGATCACCCGCCGCAGCCCGAACACCACTGCCAGACCCAGCGACACCAGCAGCAGGACCGAGACGGTCGTCATCAGCGAGAACCAGGCGTTGAACACCCCGTCTGCAGTCATTGCTGCGATGACCTCATCGTGTCACGCTCACCGCAGGCGCATGCGGGGGGCGCGGGCCGAGCCCCCCGCCTCGCCGGTGGCCAGACGGGGGTTCGGCCCGAGGGGAACGGCTCGGCGTGGCTCAGGGGGTGAACTGCTGGTTGACGTCGGGGTTGTTGACCAGGTCGCACTGCTGCTGCTCGAACTCGGGGCCGACCGCCTCGTAGGTGCGGATCATTTCGAATCCGTTGGCGCCGTCGGTGACGGCGATGCGGATCGGCACCGTCACGTGGTGGGCCGCGCCGTCCATCACGACCAGGCCGCGGGGGCTCACGAAGGTGGCGCCCCTCTGCAACTCGGCGATCACCGCTTCGCGGTCGGTGGTGCCGGCTCGCTCGACCGCCTCGGCCCACATGTGCCAGCCGTCCCAGGTGTCCACGGCCAAGTCGGTTATGTAGGGGTAGTCACTGCCGTAGGCGTCCTGCCAGGCCGCCACGAAGGCGGCGTTCTCGGGCGTGTCCAGTTCCTGGTAGTACGAGTAGGCCACGTAGAGGTTCTCCTGGGCGGCGGGCTCGAGGGCGATGTGCTCGTTGCCCACGCCGAAGGTCGTGGACACGATCGTCATCTCCTCTGCCAGGCCGCTGGCGGCGAACTGGCTGTAGAAGGAGATGTGGGCGCCGCCCACCAGGAAGCTGAAGATCACGTCGGGATCGGCGTCCTGGATGGCGCTCAGCGTGGTGCCGAACTCACTGACGTCCAGCGGGAAGAAGTCGGTGGCCAGGATCTCGGCCCCCACCGTGGGTGCGTACTCCTCGGCCCAGTCGGCGGAGATCTGCCCGTAGTTGTAGTCGGCGGCCAGGACGTAGACCCGGGGACCGATGTGCTCCACCGCCCAGCGCAGCAGCGGCTCCACCTGCTGGGTGGGCACGGTGCCGGTCACGAATGTGTTGATGTCGCAGACCCCGCCCTCGTACAGGACGTTGTAGAAGTACAGCATCTCGGCGTCGTCGAACACCGGGCGGATCGCCTCGCGGGAGGCGCTGGTGATGCCGCCCTGCACAACCGCCAGATCCATCGAGGCCAGTCGCTCGGCGCCGCTTATGTACTCGTTCTGGTCCGACTTGGAGTCCACCTCCACCAACTCCAGCGGTCGGCCCAGCAGGCCGCCGCTGGCGTTGATGTGGTCGATTGCCAGGCGGGTGGCGTCCACCATCGGCGTGCCGTAGATGTTGAGTGGTCCGGTCTCGTCCAGGATGCTGCCCACCCTGATCGGCTCGCCGGCGGCGGGTTCGGCGGGCGCGGGTGCCGGGGGCGCAGGTTCCGGTTCGGCGGGCGCAGGCGGCGGAGGCTCCGGGGCCGCCTCCGGTTCGGCGGGCGGCGCCGGTGGCGGTTCGGGTTCGGCCGCCACCGGTGCGGGGGCGGGCGGTGGTGTCGCGGCCGGCTCGTCGTCGCCGTCGCTGCATGCCGCCCCCAGCAGAGCCACGGCGCAGAGGGCAACGGCGACGAACTTCAGACGGCCGGACAGGAGGCCGAAGCGGCTCGGCGAGCGGAATCGGGTTGGTTGGGATCGAGCATTGTCGGTCATGGTCCTCTCCCCGGACGATGTGCCTGGCACGGCGATCGGATCGCCGCACGAGGACCGGTGCGGTCCCCGCGTTCGGCATTCGACCAGCCCGCCAGGGTGTCTCGACACCCCCATTTGCAGGTTTCTTGCCGATTCGCCACCGAGACGGTCCAGGCCCGGGGTGCAGCCGTAGGCTGAATCCGTGCGGGGGATGCGATGAGCGACGTGGGTCGACGGTTGGCGGAGGCGCGGGCCGCCACCGAGGGTCCCACCGAGGCGGGCGCCGTCAGGCTGTCCCGCCAGAACA
Source organism: bacterium (assembly GCA_028824415.1). Lineage (GTDB taxonomy): Bacteria > Actinomycetota > Acidimicrobiia > Acidimicrobiales > CATQHL01 > VXNF01. The sequence goes on from JAPPDX010000129.1 coordinate 45,478, forward strand.
AGCTGTACGTGCGGGATCGCTTGGCGCTGCTCTTCGATCCCGACACGTTCGTGGAGGACGCCCTCTTGGCCAATGCGACCGCCGGCGGCCTGCCCGCCGACGGAGTGATTACTGGCCGTGGCCTCGTGGAGGGCCGCCCCGCGGTGGCCGTCGCCAACGATCCGACGGTGAAGGCCGGCTCGTGGGGCGCCCGCACCGTGGAGAAGATCATCCGCGCCACCGAGGTCGCCTTGGCCAACGAGCTGCCGGTCTTCTGGCTGGTCGACTCCGCCGGCGCCCGTATCACCGACCAGGTGGAGCTTTTCCCGGGCCGGCGTGGCGCGGGGCGCATCTTTCACAATCAGGTGAGGCTGTCGGGCCGGGTGCCGCAGATCTGCTGCCTCTTCGGGCCGTCGGCTGCGGGCGGGGCCTACATCCCGGCGTTCTGTGACGTGGTGTTCATGGTGGAGGCCAACGCCTCCATGTACCTGGGGTCGCCGCGCATGGCCGAGGTGGTCATCGGCGAGGTGGTGTCGCTGGAGGAGATGGGCGGCGCTCGCATGCACGCCACCGTCTCGGGCTGCGGCGACAACCTTTTCGCCGACGACGAGTCGGCCATCGAGGCCGCCCGGGCGTGGTTCTCCTACCTGCCCACCTGCTGGCGCGAGCCCCCGCCTCCGGCGCAGCCCGTGTCGCCGTCACGTGTTCTGGACGGCTCGGCCATTCCCGCCGAGGCCACCCAGGGCTACGACATGCGCCGGGTCATCGACGGGCTCGTCGACGCCGGCAGCTTCTTCGAGCTGAAGCCCGATTTCGCCCCCGAGCTGATCGTGGGACTGGCCCGTCTTGACGGCAACTCGGTGGGGATCCTGGCCAACAACCCGGCTGTCAAGGGCGGGGTGCTGTTCAGCGACTCCGCCGACAAGGCGGCGCGGTTCATCTGGCTGTGCGATGCCTTCAACGTGGCGCTGGTGTACCTGTGCGACGTGCCCGGGTTCATGATCGGCACCGAGGTGGAGCGCGGCGGCATCATCCGACACGGCGCCAAGATGATCACCGCCGTCTCCGAGGCCACGGTGCCGCAGGTCTCGGTCATCGTGCGCAAGGCCTACGGCGCGGGCTTGTACGCCATGTGCGGTCCCGCCTTCGATCCCGACGCCTGCCTGGCGCTGCCGAGCGCCTCCATCGCCGTGATGGGCCCCGAGGCCGCGGTCAACGCCGTCTTCGCCAACAAGATCGCCGCCATTACCGATCCGGCCGAGCGGGAGGCCTACGTCGCCGCCCAGCGTGAGGCCTACGAGGCCGACGTCGACCTGCTGCGCCTGGCCTCGGACCTGGTCATCGACGCGGTCGTCAAACCCCAGGACCTGCGCGACGAGGTCATCCGGCGCCTGGCTCTCGCCGCCGGCAAGGACCGCCACTTCTCCCACCGCCACCACGGCATCCCCCCGGTCTGAGAGATCGGCCCGGCCGTCCGTTGTCGGCATTCGAGTTCCGGGCGGCGAACGTGCCAGCCGGGGATGCTCGCGTGCGGTGCTCCAGCCGATCTCGGGCCGCCCGGCGGCGGTGGTGTCGGATTCGGGTCCCGTCCTTGTGGGCTCGGTCCCGACGAGCTAGCTGTTGCCGGCGGACGCGGGCTCGGCGTTTCGGGTGATGGTGACGGTGTGGGTCTCGTCGGTCGCCGATTCCAGGGTGACGGTGTAGCCGCGGGTGGTGATGCTCTGGCCCTCGGTCAGGATCGGGTAGGAGTCCAGCCGTCCGTTGCCGGTGTCAGCGGCCAGCCTGATCGGCAGCAGACCTGAATCCTGCGCCCCATCCACGATGTACACCAGAACGCCCTCGGCGGCCAGGCCGGGGAGTTTGGCACGGGCTCCGTTTGTCCAGTGGAAGTCCCAACCGGCGTCGTAGCCGATGCGGCGCCTGCTCTCGATGACGAGCATCTCGGTGTCGGATAGCGGTATCGCTGCCATGGCGGGTCCGTCGCCCGGGGCGGCGACGGGCGTCAAGCTGACCGACGTCTCCGGATGCCTGATGCAGCGGATCTGCGTCTCGTCGAGCCAGCCAAGCAGCCAGCGACTCCACGCCAGCATCTCACGAGCGGTGATTGCGTCGCTGTGTTGAGTAGACGTCGCGCCGTTGGCGTGGCGCACGATGTACGCGAGTCGCGGGTCGCGCACATCAGTGAGGAAACTGCCCCCGAATCCCATGGGCCCGAAGACTGCTACCGCCCAGACTTTGCCCGGCGGCGCCTCGGGCAACTGGCGGACGCTGCTGTCGTATAGGTGTCCGTAGAAGTAGTAGTCCGCAAGTCCGAAGTTGTGAAGAAGCTCGTGCGCGGCGACCTTGCCCCACTGGACCGGCGGACGCGGACGATCCTGGACGGGGAAGGCGTTGATCCGGGTGAGCGCGGGCACGACTCCTTCCCGGGTCGTGGCGGCCCAGCCTGCGTCACCGCCGCTGAAGTGCGAACTCGGCATGACGAACATCACCGAGTCGATCGCGCTGAAGTCGAAATCTGCGTCGGCGAGCCTTACCGCCATTTCCGCGAGGGATCGCTGCGCCTCGCCCGTTAGACCCTCGCCAAACTCGGGCGGGCTGTAGTCCGCTCTGAGCCAGCGATGCAGCGGCACGAACTCGATGTCGAGCTTCCCGTAGCTCGAGGCCTTCAGATATTGCTCCACGACCGGCAGGCCGATCCCTGCTTCGCGTGCGGTCGTGTGAGACGCCGCGGCGTGTGGGAAGTCTACGAAAAGCACTGCTACCCGCACGGTGCCGTGGGCAGGGAGGGCCCACGGCGGCAGGGGGAAGCCCGCGGTGGTCTGGCTAGTTCCGTGGGGTTTGCATGCGTCGGGATCGGCGCTGGTCACGATGGTGACACCGGGCGGTGTGGCCGCCATGGGGGTGAAGTGCCAGCAGGCGATGGTGCCGTTGGTGCGCAGTCCACAGACGTGCCGGTTGCCTGCGGTGACCGCGCTGAAACTCCCCGCCGGAGGGCGGGCCAATCCGCCGTTGTAACCCCAGCAGTTGATGGTGGCATCGGTTCTCAGCCCGCACGAGTACCAAGGGCCCACGGTCACCGAGCTGAACTCTCCGACCGGCGGCGTGCTCTGGCCGTGCCAGTCGGCGCCCCAGCAGGCAACGGTGGAGTCAACTCGCACGCCGCACGAGTGATCGTTGCCGACCGCCACCGACGTGAAGTAACCCCGGGGTGCTCTGGCCCGGCCGTGGGCGTCGTTCCCCCAGCAGGCCACAGTGCCATCGTCACGAACGCCACACGAATACAGCACGCCGGCGGCCACCGACGCGAACTCTCCTTCGGGGACGTCGAGCTGGCCGTGCTCGTTGTCGCCCCAGCAGGTGACGGTGCCACCACCGCCGAGGGCGCACGAGTGAAGCCAGCCCGCGCTGACGGCGCGATACTGCCCGTCGGGAGGGTTGGCCTGGCCGTGGGAGTTGTCGCCCCAGCACGCGAGCGTGGCGTCGCCGCGCAGTCCACAGGAGTGCCACGTTCCGGCCGAGACCCTGCTGAACTGTCCAGACGGAGCGCTGGTCCGTCCCGACTTCTGATTCCCCCAACACTCGATGGTGCTGTCGCTGCGCCGCGCGCACGTGTGCTGCGTCCCTGCGTCCAACTCGCTGAAGAGCCCATCGGGAGCCGCCGTTGGACGACGTGAGTTGCCCCAGCAGGCAATCGCACCATCGGCGCGCAAGCCGCAGCTGTGCAGGCCGCCCGCTGCAACGCTCTCGAACGCTCCGTCAGGCGCGTTGGCCTGGTCGTAGTGGTTGTCGCCCCAACAGGCGACCGTAGCGTCGCGACGCACACCGCAGGAGTGCCAGATGCCGCCGCTAACTGCGATGAACTCTCCGCTTGGCGCGCCGGACTGGCCGGTTGAGTCGGCTCCCCAGCAGGTGAGGGCACCGTCGCCGTCGAGTGCGCAGGAGTGGTGGTCGCCGGAAGCGACGGCACTGAACACGCCGCCGGGCGCCTCCGTTTGACCGTACGTGTTGTCGCCCCAGCAGGTGATGGTGCCGTCGACGCGCAGCCCACACGAATGCACCACGCCGGCGCTCACCCCGGCGTACGTCCCAGCGGGCACGAGCCCCTGCCCGGAGCCGTTGCTGCCCCAGCAGACCACGCGGTTGTTCGTGGCGACGGCGCACGAGTGATACGCGCCCGCGGTGATCGAGTGGAAGTACCCGACGGGGGCATTGGTCTGTTGGTGGGTTCTGTCGCCCCAGCAGACAATGGTCGAGTCCAGCTTCAGGCCGCAGGTATGGCGGGCCCCGGCCGCGAGGGCGCTGAACTCTCCGGGGGGAGCGTCAGCCTGTCTCCAGCCGTTCTCGCCCCAGCAAGTGACGCCGCCGTCGCGACGCACCCCGCACGAGTGATAGAAGCCCGCCGCTATCCCGGAGTAGACGGTGGTGGTGCTCGTCGTTGCCGCGGTGCCATCGGCTGCCACCCTAAGCCTCAGCGGTGAGCTGCGGAGCCATCGGCCGATGTCGGCGTCAGGGGGCAACAAGCGCACCCTTGGGAGGATTCGTTCGCTCCAGGAGTCTCTGGTCAAGCGCTGCTCGACCCCGAACTCGACCCTGCCGTCGTCGAGCCTGCGGGCCGCGATCCGCAGCGTCGTCCCGGGGTCCCTCACGTCGACTGCCAGCGGGGAGCTGCGGAGCCATCGGCCGACGTCGGCGTCGGCAGGGAAGAAGCGCAGTCTCGGGAGGATTCGCTCGCTCCAGGAGTCGCCGCTCAGGCGCCGCTCGACCCCGAACTCGACCCTGCCGCTGTCGAGCCTCCGCGCCACGATGCGTACGTCGGCATCCGCGCCCGACGGATCAGCCGCTTGTTGCTCCTGACCAGTCGCAACCGCCGCGACGGTGCCGACGCCGAGGACAGCGAGCAGCGCCGCCACCGCGACTCGGACCAGCGCCACTCTCATGCAGCGTCTCGGCTCCGGGCCAACTCGGCCCCCTTCTCCTGCCCGCACGACCCGGTCAGAGTCTGCGGGCCGCGTCCTGCTGGCTGGCTGCCACAGACGCGAGGCTCTCGATGCTCAGCGCCACGATGACACCGCCACGCCGACCTGCGCGAGTCGACGCATCACGTCAGATCCCCTCGCTCCCTGTTCCTTGCCGGGCTTCGTCGATACCTTCGGACCAAGTCCGGCCACAATAGTTGTGACGATTCCGCATGCGGGCTCTCGCCGCCGGCGGGACCGCCATTTCTCCCACCGCCACCACGGCATCCCCCTGGTCTGAACGTCCCCCTGGTCGATTCCCGAGAGGAGTGGTCGGGAACGGCGCGAGCGATCAGCCGGTCAGGGGCGTACGAACTGCACGCCGTTGGGCGGGGCGATCACGGTCGAGCGGCCCCAGCAATCGACGGTGCCGCCGGGGCGCAGGCCACAGGAGTGGTCCAGGGACGCCGTGATGGCGATGAACGTCCCGACCGGCGCGTCCGACTGGCCGTTGTCGTTGGTTCCCCAACAGGACACCGTGGCGTCGGTCCGGAGTCCGCATGTGTGGGTGCCGCCGGCTGCCAGCGCGGTGAACGTCCCGCTCGGTGCGTCCGTCTGCCCGTGGGTGTTCAAGCCCCAGCAGGCAACCGTACGGTCGGTGCGGATCCCGCAGGTGTGAACGGTCCCCGCAACGACCGCGCTGAAAGTCTCCCTCGGGGGTTTAGCACTGCCGTTGCGGTCGAGTCCCCAGCAACCGACGGTCCCGGCGCGGCGGAGCGCGCACGAGTGCAGGTGACCGGCGGCGACGGCGGTCGCGTCGCGGATCGAGCCCGAGGAGGCCTGGTGCATCGAGTTGCTGCCCCAGCAGACGACCGAGCCACTGGTGCGAACGCCGCAGGTGTGCCGGCCTCCGGCCGAGATTGCCGTGAAACGCCCGCCGGGCGCGTCCGCCTGCCGGGTGTCGTTCATCCCCCAGCAGGCGACGGTGCCGTCCGTACCGAGCGCGCAGAGGTGGCTGCCGCCGGCGGTGATGGCGGTGAACTGCCCGCGCGGCGCGTCCGTCTGGCCGTGGGCGTTGTTGCCCCAGCAGGCAATTGTGCGGTCGGGGCGCAGCCCGCACGTCTGGAAGTAGCCGGCCGCGAGCGTCGTGAACTCCCCGCCCGGGTCCTCTGCGCGCTGCATCACGTCGTACCCCCAGCACTCGACGGTGCCGTTGGGGCGCAGACCGCACGAGTGATTGCCGCCGGAGGCCACCGATGTGAACTGCCCTCCGGGCGGGTCCGTCTCACCGGCGGCGTTATGGCCCCAGCAGGCAACCGTTCCGTTGGTCCGGATCCCGCACGAGTGAAAGCTCCCCGTGCTGACGGCGCGGAACGTCCCGTCAGGTGCATCCGTCTGGCCGAACGGGAACTGCAGGAGGTTGCCGGCGCAGGCGACGGTCCGGTCGGCGCGGATGACACACGCATGGAAGACGCCGACGGAGACCGCTCGGTATTGACCGTCGAACTCCTCGAGTTCAGCGAGCGAGAGGCCCCAACAGTCGATCGTCCGATCTCGGCGCAGGCCGCACGAGGGTGTCGGACCGACGTCGATCTGCCTGAACTCACCGTCCGGGATGAAGGCACCCACCTCGCCCCAGCATCGGACCGCGCCGCTCGTGCGCAGCCCGCAGGTCTGGTTGTGGGCGGCCGTGATGGTGCTGAACCGACCTGATTGCGCCGACGCCTGACCGTGGTCGTTCCTGCCCCAGCAGGCCACCGTGCGGTCGGCTCGGATGGCGCACCCGTGCCCGTTGCCGGCGGCGACGGCGGTGAAGGTGCCGTCAGGGGGATCTTCCCTCTCCTCGCCGGTCGAGCCCCAGCATTCGATGCCGCCACCGGTGGTCAGCCCGCACGAGTAGCCGGATCCGGCGGCGATGGCGGTGAACCTCACCGCCGGTGTCGTGGCTGGCACGGGCTGCGATTCCCACACCGTCAGCGGTGTGCTGACCAGCCAGCGCCCCACCCGGGTGGCGGCGGGGAAGAAGCGCTGCCTCGGCAACAACCGCTCGCCCCAGGAGCCGTCGGACTCGCGGCGCTGGAGCGCGAACTCGATGCGGTTGTCGGCATCGCGCCGCGCCACGATGCGCACCTCGACATCGCCGACGGGTGCCTCGTCCGCCGCGGTCTCCAGACTCAGCGACAGCGGCGTGCTGACCAGCCAGTGCCCCACACGCGACTCCGCTGGGAAGAAACGACGGGTGGGCAGAAGCCGCTCGCCCCAGGAGTCGTCCGGCTGCTGTTGCTGCAGCGCGAACTCCGTGCGCCCGTCGGCGATGCGCTGCGCTGTGATGCGGACCGTGATTTCCGGCTGCTCGGCGCGGGCGTCCTCCTGTGCTCCGACGGCGGAGGGCATGGCCGCGATCGCTGCAACGGCGAGCAGCGCCACGACTGCCCGCCAAACGAGGCGAGCGCCGCGCCTGGTCCCCCGTGGTGTCGCCATCCCGGCCCCTCTCTAGTCTCCACGCGCGGCGCTGACCTCGCAGTCGTGCTCTCGGCGCCGGCCGGTGCCGCTTCCTCACATCATGCCTCAGCCGAGACGCATGATCGAAAGGCGACCGGTTCACGTGGGCGCAGGCCGACCGAGTTGGCTGTCCGATCCGATTGCCGGGGTTGACCGCTGGGAATATTCTCGGTCCATGGGCGCGGACGTGGGCCTCGACGTGCTGGAGACCGCGGGGTCCGACGCGCCGGCGGCCGAGCCGCGCAAGAGGGTCAAGGCCAAGGACTACGAGCGGGAGTTGGCGCGCCTGCAGGAGGAACTGGTGCGCCTGCAGCGCTGGATTCGCCATGAGGGGCTCAAGGTGGTGGTCATCTTCGAGGGCCGCGACGCAGCCGGCAAGGGTGGGGTCATCAAGAGGATCACCGAGCGGCTGAACCCGCGGGTGGCGCGAGTGGTGGCGTTGGGGACGCCCAGCGACCGGGAGAAGACCCAGTGGTGGTTCCAGCGTTACGTCGAGGAGTTGCCTGCGGCGGGGGAGATGGTGCTCTTCGACCGCAGTTGGTACAACCGGGGCCTCGTGGAGCCCGTCATGGGGTTCTGCACCGAGGAGGAGTACCACGAGTTCCTGCGTTCGTGCCCGGAGTTCGAGCGGATGCTCGTGCGGTCGGGGATCATCCTGATCAAGTACTGGTTCTCGGTCAGCGACGCCGAGCAGGAGCGGCGGTTCCAGAGCCGGATCGCGGATCCGCTCAAGCGCTGGAAGCTGTCGCCCATGGACGTGCAGGGTCGGGCCCGGTGGGTGGACTTCTCCAAGGCCAAGGACACCCTGTTCGCCCACACCGACATCAAGCAGGCGCCGTGGTACGTAGTCAACGCCGACTCCAAGAAGGCGGCCCGGCTGAACTGCATCTCGCACCTGCTGTCGCTGATCCCCTACGAGGACGTCCCGTGGGAGGAGGTCGAGGTGCCCGAGCGCCAGCAGCGGGTCGGCTACGTGCGGCCGCCTATGTCGGACCAGACGTTCGTCCCCGAGATCTACTGAAGGCCGAGTCCGGCCCCCGTCGTTCCGTCATTCCGGCGGAGGCCGGAATCCACGATCCAGCAACTCCGGCTGAACCTGCGTCGAGCGTTCAGGGTTCCCTAGCCGGCTCCGTCAACGTCCGGACCAGGTCGTCGAAGGCGGCGTCGGCGATGGCGACCATCTCCTCGTCGGTGCGGTCCTGGATGGGGTGGCGGGTGAATACCGTGGCGGCGTCGAAGCCGAGCGCCTCGGATTGCGCGCTGGCCGCCGAGGCGAAGTGCTCGGACAACACGAACACGGCCGGTGTGCCGCGGCGCTCCAAGTCGCTGACGTCGTGCACACTGCACGACACGCAGGATCCTCAATCGGCCAGAGCCTCGATCACCGCATCGCACGTCGCGGCGATCTCGTGGCGCAGGTCCGCCGGGGCGGGCTTGGTGTAGGCGGGCTTGGTGTACCGGCGCACCGTGGCGCCGAGGTCGGTGAGGTGTTCGCCGATCCGGTCGAGGAACAGGTTGCCCCGGGGTTTGGAGATGTCGAGCAGCCCGACGGTGCGTCCCACCAGTGACTCGGGTCGGGCCGCCTGCTGCCGATCGGTCGGGGCGCGCTCGGCGGTTGGGTCCAGGACGGTGGTCATTGCGCAGCCTCCTGACGGTGGGGGAGCGGCGGGTCGGTTCTCACGGGACTATCTCGCGGGTGACGGGGTCACTGCCGCGGGGACCGTTGACCCAGCCGGCCATGATCCCGGTGAACGGTCCTGCGGGACCGCCGGCGTGGACGACGAGCAGACCCCCGGGTCGGAACTTGCCGATACGCCGCCCGGCGGCTTCAGGCGGGAGACCGGCTTCGATGCCCCCCGAACCGGCGAGCAGCTCGTCGCCGTCGACCATCAACTCCTCGCTGAGTTCGGCCATGAAGCGGTCCCTGCTCCAGCCCGCATCGGCGAAGCGGGCCATGTGCTCGGGCGGGATGACGAGCATCCCGTCCAGGGCCATCATCACCCGGGGCGACGCCGTCGCCCGCAGCGCCAGCGCCAGGTGCTTGGTGAGTGACTCGGGGCTGCGGGAACGCTCGTCGAAGAGGACCCGGGGCGACTCGCCGGCGAATGCGGTGACCGTGGACTGGTCGCGCCGCCAGCCGCGGCTCTCTGCCAGTGACGTCCACGGAGAGGAGTCCTCGGCCTCGGCGATGCAGAAACCAACCTTGGCCGGTGAGCCGAGGGTGGCACGGTCGGCACCGCCGGGACGCCCGCCGCCGACGTTGCGGACCACCAGTTGGGTGGCCCGGCCGATCGTCGAGTTCGCCCGGTTGCCCTGGCCGAGCGCGTTGATGCCGGTGTTCATGCCGATGCGCTTCGCCACGGGACCGTTGATGATGAGGACCGGCCCCACGCTCATGGTGGTTGCCAGAACGCCGTGCATGTTGAACTCGTCGGTGCAGACCGCTTCCACGGCGGCGATCACAACCGGCAGGTACTCCGGCCGGCAACCGGCCATGACGGCGTTGACGGCAACCTTCTCGACGGTGCATTCGGCGAGGTCGGGCGGCACGACGGCCACGACGTCGTCGGGACGCCGGGTTGTGCCCGCCAGCATCCGCAGCACCCGCTCGGCGGTCGGAGGCACAACCGGCAGCCCGTCGGACCAGCCTCGGTCCCACATCGCCTCCCAGGGGTCCTCCCGGGAGGCTAACTCGACGCGTCGGCTGCGGAGCCCCGAACCGTCGAAGCGTGCCGCCAACCGGTCCGCGTGCGCCGGGTCGACGCTCAGGGAGCCACAGCCCGGGCGATGGGCGGGAAGGCCCTCGCCCAGGCCGTCGACGCCCGACAGTTGCTCCCAGTCCTCGCGTGACCAGCCTTCGGTGCGCCCGGTCTCGGCGCGGCCTGTGACCCGCAGCAGCGTGGGTACCGTCTCGATCCCGTTGTGCCAGGAGAGGGCCAGGTCATCGTCGTGCAGGACCCAGTCGGCGCCGGCCGGGAACGCCGGATCGTCCTGCGTGATGACCGTCAGGCCAGCTCGCTCCTGCAGGTCCTCCAGCACCGGGACGACAAGCTCGCACGTCGGGCAGTCGCGCTTGACGACCACCACCAGCCCCTCTGGCAGAGGCGGGTTCAAGCCGTCTCCCTCGCGCTCGGCGTGGCGATGAGGCCCATCGGCCAAGTCTCGCATTCGTGACAGCGCCTCGCGCTGACGGCAGGGCCCGCCGGGATCTCGACGGGCGGGCTCAGTCGACGGTGAGCTCGCCCATTTGCGACCACCCGCTCGCGCCTTCGATCGTGGTGTTGATGATGCGCGGGGTCTCGGCGAGCGCCTGGGGCATGTCCGCCATGGCCTGCCTGAAGTGGTCGCTGTTGACGTGTGGCCCCGCGCCGTCGGGCTCGAACGCTTCGACCAGGATGAACTCGTTCGGGTCGTCGACGCTGCGCGACCAGTCGAAGAAGAGGTTGCCGGACTCGGCGCGGGTGGCCTCGGTGAAATCACCCACCAGGTCGAGCCACCGCTCGGTCCACTCCGGCTTCGTCTTGAACCGCACGACGATGAAAATCATGGTCGGATCCTAAGCGGGTTCAGCCGGTTGAGGCTGCGGTGTGACTCCCCAGCGGCGACCAGGCCAACACGGAGGCATCCGAGTCGAACACGTTGGCGACCAGGGGGTGACCGGCATCCGCGGCCGCGGCCTTGTACTGCATCCAGGACATGACGGCGCTGATGGGGGTGCCCGGGCCGTCGTCGAACTGGATCGGGCCGTAGATGTTCGCCGTGTAGATGAGGTCCTCGTCGCCGAGGCGCCGGGTGGAGTCGTGGCGGGCGCCGGCCGGCTCGTAGAACCAGACGCCCCTCCCGTAGCCCTCCGGAGGTCCGGCCCGGTAGCCGATCCGCCCGCTGAGCACCATGAAGTCCGCTGCGCCGAGGTGGTGGTGCGGCCCGGCGACGCCGTTGTGGCGGAAGATCATCGACACGTGACCGGTCTCCTCGCTCACCCGCAGGATCTTGCGGCCGAAGTCGGGGTTCGCCGGGACGGGGGAGAACTCCATGGCCCGTGTGTCGACGAAGTGTGGGTCGGTGGTGTCGGCGTCGGCTGCGGTCTCCTCGGCTGCCAGCAGCAGCCGCGCCGCCTCGTCGTCGGCGATTGCCAGTGGCACCGCGGCGGTGGGGAACGGGCGCGGCCGCATGCACTCGGCGAGCGTGTTCGGCACCAGCGTGAGCCCGGCGTGGCGCGCCGCGGCCTGGACGTCGAGGCTCGTGAGCACAGAGGCCACGCTCTGGCTGTCGGTCTCGAGGAACGCCACCGGCCCGTGAAGGTTCATCAGCAGCTCGGTCTCGGCCTCGACGGAAAGACCCTCGATGCGGGAATTCGCCGGGATGTACCCCCACGTTCCGGTCTCGAGGATCGCGCCCAGCGGCTCCTGCGTGTGGCGCATGCGTCCCGACAGCACCAGCAGATCGGCCGCGCCGAGGTGCACCAGCGGCCCGAGCGAGGTTCCGGCATCGAGCCCGACCACGGCGGAGATCATGCCGGTCTCTCCACTGGCTCGCAGAGGCTTTAGTCGCGGGCCGGGGGCCTGAGGGATGCGCAGCCAGGGCAGCGCGTTGGTGTCGACACCGCCCTCGATACCGGCGGGATCGAAATCAGGGTTGTAGCGGTCGTTCAAGTGACTCCTCGCGTCTGTGGGGCCCGTTGCACTGCTCTAGCCGGCCCGCGGTTCGGGTAGGTCCGGCACCGTCTCGCTGTACAGCCAGGACTCGACGACGTTGACGGCCTCGGGTCCGGCGAACTCGTCGACGATCCCCAGGAACTCCTCGGTGTTCGTGGTGCCGCCTGCCGAGCGGTCGTAGTGGGCTCCCAGGATGGCGAAGAACATCTCGTCGCCGGTGAGCAGGTGCAGCGCGTGCAGCGTCATGGCGCCTCGGAAGTACACCGACGGCCCAAAGAGCTCTCCGGGGCTGATTCCCTTGGGCGGTGTCGCCGCGAAGAAGGGGAGCTGCGCGTGCAACTGCTGCATGTTCAACTCGAAGTCCATGCCGTGGTGCTCGGCGTCGAACATGAGATGCAGGTAGGTGGCGAAGCCCTCGTTGAGCCAGATGTCCCCCCAATCCTCCAGGGCCACCGAGTTGCCCAGCCACTGGTGAGCGGCCTCGTGGGCGATGATGTCCGGGCTGAGGACGTGGCGCCCGTGTATGGACAATGTCTGGTTCTCGAGGGCGAACTCGAACTCGACCGGAACCACGATCGTGCCGTACGCGCCGAACGGGTAGGGGCCGAGCAACTCCTCGAGGAAACCGATCGCGTCGGCGGTCACCGCCAGGGCCTCACCGATGTCCGGCGCCGCGTCCCGGGGAACGTAGTCACGCAGCAGCGGACCCGCCGGATCCAGCCGGCCGTGCTCGACGCGCTCGAAATCACCGATGTAGACGGCGGCCAGGTACGTGGCCATCGGGTCGTCCATCCGCCACGTGGTGGTGGTGCGGCCGTCCGTCGTCGTCTCGTCGACCAGCAGTCCGCTGGCGGCGGCCGTCGTCGTTGCAGGCACGGTGATGCGGAACTCGAACGTGGCCTTGTCGGACGGATGGTTGTTGGACGGGTACCAGGTCATCGCTCCCGATGGCTGGTTGATTGTGTAGATCGCGCCGCCCTGTGAATGCCAGCCGAGAGTCGTGAACGGCACGCCCGGATCGTCGATCGGTTCGGGCGTCCCCGAGTAGGAAACACCGACGGAGAACTCCTGGCCGTCAACCAGAGCGAGTGCCGGCCGGACGGTCAGTTCCGTTCCGGAACGGGAGAACTCGGCGGCGATCCCGTCGACGGTCACGTCGTGCACTTCGAGACCGGACAGGTCGAGGTTGAACGCCGACATGTCCTGTGTGGCCTGTGCTGTGACCGATGTCCGCGCCGAGATGGCATTCGCCGCGGGATCCACGTCGAGAACGATGCTGTAGTGGAGCACGTCATAGCCCGCGTTGCCGAGCAGGGGGTAGAGGCTGTCTCCCAGGCCTTCTGCAGCGACCCCCTCGATGGCCGGCTCGGGCGGAGAGACCGTCGGGGTTCCGGCGTCTGTCTCCGGTTCGACAGGAGTGCCGGCTGATTCTGTACCCGCCGCCGCGTCTGTTGTGGTTGGTGTCTGAACCGCCGTTGATGTCGTCGGGGGTGCGGCGGTCGTGGATGTCGTGGGGGTTGGGGCGTTTGCGGTCGTCGTCGAGGTTGCGGTGGAGGTCGTTGTCGTCGGCGCGTCCGGTGGGGTGGTGGCGGAACGCGCGGGCGTTGTGGTGGTCGTGGTCGGGACGGCCGGAGGAGTGGTCGTGGTCGGGGTGGCCGCTCCGGTCGTCGTGGGGGGAGGTCCTGCCGGGTCGCCGGTTGTGCTACCGCAGGCGGCTGCGATGATCGCTGCCGCCGCCAGCACGGGCAGCAGGATCCGGGGCATGGCTGCAGGATACGAGGGGTGACTCGAACACCTCTTGTGCCTCTCGCGACCCGTTGCCGGCGGCGACTCGTGCCGGCCGACCCTCAGTCCGGGATCGCTGCCGCAAGCGCCTGACGGCCGCGTAGAGCAGCCACACCAGGCACCACGCCACCACGGCGACCAGCAGGATCGTCTCGTCGCCGGGCCGAAGCCCGGTGGCCCCGAACGGTTCCACGAAGTACCGGGAGACGAAGCCTCCCCGGTAAGGCGTCTCGCCCGCCAGGCGCCAGAAGTGCTTCTCCCAGACTGTCAGTGGGCAGGGCTGGCCGGCGAGGTTGATCGCGGCGGTCGGCGCCGCCACCAGCAGGTACCACCGCATCAGCCGGGGCCTGCGTGCCGCAGGCGGCGCGCCCACGATGAGGAAGACGATCCCCAGCCCGTGCGCGAGCGCGATCGCGACCGCCAGTGCCGCCCAGGCCCCCACGGCCTCAAACTACCGCGGTCTTGCCGGGTGGAGAGCGGTGTTCGCCGCGGCGACGCAGGAGACCACCGCCCAAGAGGGCCGCGAGTCCGGCTCCGAGGGTCTCCCGGTGGCTTGACACGTCGACCAGGAAGTAGTCATGTCTGGGATGCGGGAGGGCAGTCCCCGGGGAACATGCCACCGCCGTCCTCCCAGGTGAATCCGGAGAGAGGTCACCCATGAGCAGCAGTCCTGATCCGAAGACGGTCGTCATCATCGGCGCGCTGGACACGAAGGGCGCGGAGTTCGCCTTCGTCAAGCGGCTCATCGAATCCGAAGGCGTGGACACTCTTGTGGTCGACTTCGGGACCATGGGTGAGCCCGCCCTGGAGCCTGACGTCACACGGGCCGAGGTCGCCGCGGCGGCGGACGGCGACGTCTCCTATTTCGCCTCGGGCGAGCACAAGGACGAGGCGATGCAGACCATGGTCGCCGGCCTGGCGGTCGTGGTCCGCCGGCTCTACGACGAGGGACGGCTCGGCGGCATCATCGGCATGGGCGGCACCGGCGGCACCTCCATCGCCACGACGGGGATGCGCACACTGCCCGTGGGTGTGCCCAAGGTGATGGTGTCGACGGTGGCCGGCGGCGATGTCAGCGCCTACGCGGGCACCAGGGACATCACCTTCATCCCGTCGATCGTGGACGTGGCCGGGATCAACAGCATCAGCCGGGCCATCTACGCCAACGCCGCCGGCGCGATCGCCGGCATGGTGCGCCTGGAGCGGCCGCCGGCCGGCGAGGAGCGCCCGCTGGTCACCGCGTCGATGTTCGGCAATACCACGACCTGCGTGGAGCGCGCCCGCGGCGTCGTGGAGAGGGGCGGCTTCGAGGTCCTGGTGTTCCACGCCACCGGCATCGGAGGCAGGACCATGGAGGCCTTGATAGCTGACGGCTACATCGCCGGCTCTCTCGACATCACCACGACCGAGTTGGCCGATTACGTGTGCGGAGGCGTCTTCGACGCGGGGCCGGAGCGCTGCAAGGCCGCCTCCGGCGCGGGCATCCCGGCGGTCGTCGTTCCCGGGTGTGTCGACATGGCCAACTTCGACGCCATCGAGACCGTCCCCGAGCGCTACCAGGGGCGGAACCTGTACCAGTGGAACCCGAATGTCACCCTGCTGCGCACCGATGTGGTCGAGAACGTCCGGATCGGCGAGATCATCGCCGCCGCCGTCAACCTGGCCACGGCTCCGACCGCTGTGCTGTTGCCCATGCGGGGTGTTTCGATGCTGGACAGCGAAGGTGAGCGGTTCTGGGACCCCGAGGCGGACCAGGCGTGCTTCGACGCCATCCGCAGCGGCCTCCGGGGGGACATCGCCGTCCATGAGGTGGACCACAACATCAACGATCCCGAGTTTGCCGACATTGCAGCCAACATGCTGCTGGAAATGTTGTGAGACCTGAGCGGAGAGGAGCGGGTCAGTGGCACTAACACGTAGCGAGATCCTCCGGCGCGTGCGCGCGGAGGTCGCCGCCGGCCGGCCCGTGGTGGGCTGCGGCGCCGGAACCGGCATCTCCGCCAAGTGCGCCGAGGCGGGCGGGGCGGACCTCATCATCATCTACAACTCCGGGCGCTACCGGATGGCCGGCCGCGGCTCGCTGGCCGGTCTCATGCCTTATGGCGACGCCAATGGAATCGTCGTCGAGATGGCCGCCGAGGTGCTTCCGGTGGTGAGCGACACGCCGGTCCTGGCAGGGGTCTGTGGTACCGATCCGTTCCGCCTCATGCCGGTGTTCCTGAAGCAGCTGGCCGAGATCGGCTTCTCGGGCGTCCAGAACTTCCCGACGGTGGGACTCATCGACGGCTCGTTCAGGAGCAATCTGGAAGGCACCGGGATGGGCTACGGCAAGGAGGTCGACGCCATCCATCAGGCACACCTGCTGGACATGTTCACCTCCCCGTATGTCTTCGACGAGACCCAGGCGGTGCTGATGGCCGAGGCGGGCGCCGACATGCTGGTGGCCCACGTGGGGCTCACGACATCGGGCAGCATCGGCGCCACGGACGCCATGACCCTCGACCAGGCCATCGAGACCGTTGAGGCGATCGCCGGTGCCGGCCGCGGGGTCCGCGACGACCTCTTGGTGATCTGTCACGGCGGGCCCTTCGACGAGCCGGCGAACGTGGGCGAGGCGCTGGCGAGGCTTCCCGGAAGCGTGGGGTTCTTCGGCGCCTCCAGCATCGAACGTTTGCCCACCGAGCGCGCCATCACCGATCAGGTGAGGTCGTTCAAGGCCCTCGAACTGGCCTGATCAGCGCCGTGCCGGACCCGTCGCAGGGCGTGACGGGGTCGGTGTTTCCCGGTCATCGGGACCGCGGCGGCGCGACGCGGCTCTCTTGGTTGCGATGCGGTGGGCGGGCGCGGATCCAAGTGGAGTGGACGGGAAGGGGCGCGTGGTGCCAGAGTTGGCCGAACACCTGGGAATCGCTGAGAGGAGAGATGCGATGGGTGATCTCAATTCGGCCGCGGATGCGGTATTGGACGGTGCTGTCTCGGGGTCGCCGCGCGTCCCCGGCGTCGCTGCGGTCGCCACCGACCGCGACGGCGTCATCTATGCCGGCGCCCGGGGTGAGCGCGTTCTGGGGGGAGACCCCTTCACCACCGACACGGTGGTAGCGATCTTCTCGACGACAAAGGCCATCGGCGGCACCGCCTGCCTGCAACTGGTCGAGCAGGGCGACCTGGACCTGGACGCCCCGGCGAAGGAGTACGTGCCGCGGATCGGCGGCCTCGAAGTGCTCGAGGGCTTCGACGACGACGGGACGCCGAGATTGCGCCCGCCCCGCAGCGACGTCACGACGCGCCAACTGCTGTGTCATACGGCCGGACTCACCTACGACTTCTTCAACGAGACGTACACGCGGCTGGCGAACGAGCAGGGCCAGCCCTGGGTGGTGGACGCCTCCTACGCCTCCATCGAGACGCCGCTGCTGTTCGACCCGGGCGAGCAGTGGGAGTACGGCTCCAACATCGACTGGGCCGGCCTGGTGGTGGAGGGCATCACCGGCCAGCGGTTGGGCGAGGTCTTCGAGGACAGGATCCTGGGCCCGCTGGGGATGGATTCGACCGCCTTCTCGATGACTCCGTCGATGCGTGAGCGCTTGGCGACGATTCACGCTCGCGAGGACGCCGACGGCTCGCTGATCCCGCTGGCGGGCGTGGAGTTGCCGCCCGACCCCGAGGTTCACATGGCCGGCCACGGCCTCTACGGCACGGCGGAGGACTACGCCAAGTTCATCCGCATGTGGCTCAACGACGGGGCCGGCCCCGATGGCGAGCAGATCCTGCGACCCGAGACCGTCGAGATGGCGGCGCAGAACCAGCTGCCCGACGGCATGTTCATCAAGATGCTGCCCGGCGTCGGAGCCACCGAGGTGGCCAAGACGGTCCTCCCCATCTCGAACCCGCGCCTGTCCAACGACGCCGAGTTCTTCCCGGGCATGCCGAAGACGTGGGCGTTGACATTCATGATCAACGAGGAGCCTGCCCCCACCGGCCGGCCGGCGGGGGCGCTGGCATGGGCGGGTCTGGCCAACCTGTACTACTGGATCGACCGGGCCAACGGGGTGGGCGGCTTCTGGGCGACTCAGATCTTCCCCTTCGTCGACCCCACGTCGGTGGGCGGGTTCCTCGACTTCGAGAAGGCGGTCTACGACAACGCCACCTAGACCGGCGCCCTCCACAAAGGCAGGACGCGAGGGCGGTCCCGGCTCGATCCCGGGAACGCCCGTGGGCTCAGGTGCCGCCCTGGGTTCGTGTCATGGGCCGCTCGTCAGCCCGCAGCCAGCGCGGCCTCGATCAACGGATCGATCTTGTCACGGTTGTCGGCGATCCACTCGGCGGCCGCGACTGCGATCTCCGCGTCGGTGTCGGCGCCCGCATCGATGGCGACGGCCTGGACGGCCACAGCCAGAGCATCCAACTCGAAGTTCTCGAGCAACGACGCGGCGGCCGGATTGGCGGCCAGGAACTCCTTGTTGGCGGCGACGACGATGTCCGACGGTGTGAACATCGTCGTGCAGGGATCGTTCGTGCAGGCGTTGCCCACGGCGGAGACCCCGTCCTGGTCCTCGAGGGTCTGGTTGGGCTCGACGGCGAGCCACAGCACGTCGCGGCCCGGCACGAGCTTGCCGACGAAAGCTGTGGGCGTCCACACGTACTGCAGGACCGGGCCGCCTGCCGCGAAGCTCGCCTGCGACTCGGCGAACAGCGCGGAGTGCGTGGCCGAGATCTGCTGGGCGCGATCGTCCCAGCCGTTCTTGGCGAGAGTGTCGTCGATGACCTTCTGGCAGCCCCAGCCGTCGTCGCAACCGTTGATGTCGGCCTTGCCGTCACCGTCGGTGTCGAAGTGGGCAACCGCCTCGGGATCGTCAAGCAGTTCACCGAGCGTGCTGAAGCCGAATTTCTCGACGCTGGGGATGTCCACGAGCAGGCCCTGCAGCGCGCCCGAGGCCATCATCCTGCCGACGAACCGGGCCCTGTCGGCGAAGGTTCCGCCTTCGGGGCTCTCGCCCTCGAGCAGGGGTGTGTGATTGAGAGGCCAGGACGACGCCCACAGGTCGTAGTCGCCCTGGGCCAGGGCCGGGAAGAACGTCGCCGGCGCGATCTCCTCCGGCTCGCTGACTTCGTAGCCGAGTTCCTCGAGGAGTTGCTTGACGACGTAGTTCTGGAAGTTGGTCTCGATCCAGTTGCCACGCGCCATGGTGACCTGCACACCCTCACCGGGAAGCGTGGGCGCCGGTGCGGCTTCGGGCGCCGGTGCGGGTTCGGGCGCAGCGCCCGTCGTCGAGGTGTCGTCGCCGCCGCAGGAGGCCGCCAGGAGTCCCAGTGTCAGCAAGATCGCGAGCAGTGCTCGCCCTCGGTCAGTGCTCATCGGTTGGCCTCCTTGCCAGCCTGCCCGAGAGTAGCGATCCCGGGACGTTGCTCTACCGTCGCAATCACACTCGAGGACACTCCAAGGGTTCCTCAGTATCCCACAGATCGAAGTCCCGAGTGCCGGAGGCCAGGTCGACCGGCTAGGCGGTCTTGCTGACTCGCCACCCCCGGGCCGCGAAGATCAGACCGCCCGCGACGGCGAGGAACGCGCTGGCGCCGGGCGAGACGGCCGGTGTCGCCAACCGGACGAAGGTCGCGATCCATGCGAAACCGACCGCGGTGATGGCGCACCCCAGCCCGAACATGGTCACGCCCAGGAACTGCTGCGAGGCGGGTCGGCGCACGAGCCTGCCGAGCGCCGCCACCGTCGCCGCCAGGGTGAGTGCCAGGACGATGTAGCCGATCCCCGGCCCGTCGGCCTCGAACCCGCGAATGGTCACCCGGCGGGTCTCGGCCAGGGCCTCGGCCAGCACCTCGGCCGCCAGGCCGCCCTGGTCGACCCCCTCGGCCTCGGCCGCTAGTTCGGCGGCGATCTGGGCCGCGTCGCTGCGCTGGTCGAGGATCCACGACCCCGACGCCCCTGCGAATGCGAGGAACAGCGCCAGCACGATGATGCCGATCACTTCCCGCTGCCGGACCCGTTTCGGCTCGTCACCGGATCCTGTCCGGAGCGCCGCGACGACCCCGCCCACCAGCACGAAGAGAGCGCCACCCAGCGCGAGCCACACACCGGTGCCGTGACTGTAGTTGTCGCCGCGGGGCGAGACGGTCAGGTAGGCGACGGCGAGTGACGCCAACACCAGACCGCCGGGAAGGAAGGCGCGGGGACCGGCGAGGAAGCTGGTCCGGCTCCGCGGGCGCACGAGTGCCAGGGCGCCGCCGAACGCGACCACCAGGCCGACGAGACCCAGCGTGATCCCGAACCATGAGCCTCCGGTGGCGTCCACGCCGTTGTGCAGGCCGGGGAGGTCGGTGTCGTCGAATCGGGCCCAACCCGAAAGCAGCCCGGCGTCTCGGCCCCAAATGAGCAGTGCCGAGACGGCGGCGAGCAGGCCGCCGGCGAGCGCGGCCACGGCCCCGAGCCGGTGCGAGGCCGTCAAGGTGGGCGCTGGCGGCGTGGTTTCGGCGACGGGCGGTTCCGGCTCGTCCGCCATGCCGGGCACGGGCGGGACGATCGGGTCGGTGCGCGTGGCCCACGCCTGGCGCATCCGGGCGAGGAGGTTGCGCCGGTCGACCCTCTCGTCGGGCTGCGAGATCCGGTCCAGGAGCACCCCTACGAAGTACAGGCCGGCGCCAGCGGACGCGCCCAGGGGGATGTCCGCGGTGTTGAGGGCGGTGAGGATCGGCTTTCCCAGGCCGCCGCCGGCGATGATCGCCACGATTCCCACCATCGAGAGCGACAGCAGCAGGGTCTGGTTTAGGCCGGCCATGATCGCCGGCCGCGCCAGCGGGATCTGCACCTCGCGCAGCACCCGCCGCTCGGTCGCTCCGAACGCCCGGGCCGCCTCGACCACGTCGGCGGGAACCTGGCGCACCCCCAGGTTGGTGAGGCGGATGATCGGGGGGAGGGCGAAGACCAGGGTGGCCAGCACGCCGGGTGTCCGGCGAACGCCGAACAGGAAGATGATGGGCAGCAGGTAGACGAACGGGTGGATCACCTGCATGCCGTCGAGGACGGGACGGAGCCGGTTCCAGAACCGGTCGACGCGGGCCGCCACGATCCCCAGAGGGATGCCGATCGCGGTGCAGATCATGACGGCCACGATGACCATCCCGACCGTCTCCATCGTGAGGTCCCAGTAGTCGCTGCCGAGTAGCCCGCAGACGACGAGTGCGGCCGCGCTGCCGAGTCCTACGAGGACGTTCCTGGTGGCGAAACCCACCAGGAAGAACAACAGAACCACCAGCGGCCACGGCAGCCAGTCCTGCAGCAGGTTGTCGATGATGAGTTCCAGCAGCTTGTCGACGGGCCACTTGACGGCGTCGAGGAACCCCCTGATGTGGGTGGTCAGCCAGAAGACGATCTCCTCGATCCACAGGCCGAAGGGGACCTCCCAGGCGTCGAGGTTCTCGTTGTCCCAGAAGTCGGCGGCGAGCGTGGGGAATCTCACTGCGGGGCCTCTGGTGCCTCGGACCGCGACAGCCTCTCGGAGACATCCTCCACGCGGCCCAGTTCAGCCAGAACCCTGAGGGGGCGGACCGATCCGATGAGCCGTCCGTGCCCGTCGATCACGGCGATGGGCAGGCCCGATCCGAACAGCTGGTACACCTTGGCCAGCGCGGTGTCACCGGTCACGGCCGGCACCTGTTGGATGAGATCGCCCAACCCGTCTGCGCCGCGGGCAGCGGCTCGCTCGGCGGATTCACGGGTAATCACGCCGAGCGGCTTGCCGTCGCCATCGACCACGTGGGCCGCCTCGGCCCAGCGGCTCTCGACGGCCTGCAACACGTCGCGGGCCGCGGCGGTCTCCGCGACGGTCGCGGCCTCCTCCCGGACCACCTCGACGGTCAGCACCCGGCCCTGGTCGACGTCCCGGACGAACTCGGCCACGTAGTCGGTTTCGGGCCGCATGAGGATGTCCGCGGGCGTCCCGATCTGCTGCACGGCGCCGTCTCTCATGACGCACACCCGGGAACCGACACGGAGCGCCTCGTTGAGGTCGTGGGTGATGAAGATGATCGTCTTGCGGAGCTTGCCCTGGATCTCCATCAGTTCGTCCTGCATCTGGCGGCGGATCAGCGGATCGAGGGCGCTGAAGGCCTCGTCCATGAGCAGGATGTCCGGGTCGATGGCGAGCGCCCTCGCCAAGCCCACCCGCTGCTGCATGCCTCCGCTCAACTGGCGCGGGAAGCTGTCCTCGTAGCCGGTGAGCCCCACGAGCGCCAGCGCCTCCTCGGCGGCCGCGTCCCGCCTCTCGGGGTCGACGCCCTTGACCCTGAGGCCGAAGGCGACGTTGCTGCGCACGTTCCGGTGTGGGAACAGGGCGAAGTGCTGGAAGACCATGCCGGTGCGCTCGCGGCGGAAGGCCTGCAAGTCCTTGGAGTCGAGCGCGGTCACGTCGGTGCCGTCGATGACGATCCTGCCGGCGGTCGGCTCGTAGAGCCGGTTCACGCAGCGAATCAGGGTGGACTTGCCCGAGCCGGACAGGCCCATCACCACGAATGTCTCCCCCTCGGCGACGTCGATGTTGACGGCGTTGACGCCGACGACGTGGCCAGTGCTCTCGCGGATCGCCTCCTTGGAGTGGCCGGCTCTCAGGAGTTCGAGCGCCTTGCCGTCGGGCTCGTCACCGAAGATCTTCGTGACGTGCTCGATCTTGACCTTCGGCGTCATGACTCACCTCATGAGGCGAAGCGCTTGACGAGGTTGTCGAGAGTGGTGGTGAGGGAGTCGTCGATGAGCCGGACCCTCACCAACCACATGCTGAACGGCTGGAATCGCATGGGGCGGTAGTCAGCCGACTCGGTTACCCGGGTGCCGCCGTCGGTGGGCTCCAACTCGTAGCGCCAGAGATTCCTGCCCAGATGACACCATGCGATTCGCCGGTTCTCCTCGTATTCCACGACCCTGCTGGTAATTCGGTAGGTGACGCCGAACGCCTTCTGGACCATCGTGAACTCCGACCCCAGACTCATGGGTCCCCGGCCGGCGACGAGCCTCTGAACGGTCCCCGAGCCGTCCACCTCGACGTGACGGGCCGGATCGGCCAGCAGGGCGAAGATCTCCTCGGCAGCGGCGGGAACCACCCGGCTTGCAGTGAAGAGTCGCTTGCTCACGGCGACGCGAGCTTCAGCACCGTGTACGGAACGGGGTCGCGAATCTCGAAGCCCGGATGAATCGAGCCTAGATGAGGTGCTGAGACCGTGTGGCGGGGGCCGTCACGACGACCTTCCGGCGCGTGCGCGCCACCGAGGGCGAGAGACGGGAATGGAGTCCGAGAACTGGTAGAGAACCGCGCCGACGAGGGTGAGGATGATGACGTAGGCGGCGGCGAGCGCACCGAGGTTGCTCTCACGGGCGATGCCGAGTTCGGCGATGACGACGGAGAACTCTCCGTGGGCGATGAGGGCGGCCCCGGCACGCAGGCGGCCGGGCTTTCCGATGCCGGCCCGTCCGGCGGCGATCCAGCCGGTGGCGAGCTTGGTGACGACGGTGACGGCGGCGATGGCGAGCGCAGCGACCGCGACGCCGGGAATGAGGGTCGTGTCGACCTGCAGGCCGAAGAAGACGAAGAAGACCGCGGCGAACAGGTTGCGCAGCGGCAGCAGCAGCCCGCGGGCGCGCGAGACGATCTCGCCGGACAGGGCCACACCGACCACGAAGGCTCCGACCGCGGTGGAGATGTTGAGGCGTCCGGCGAGGCCGGCGACGAGCAGGGTGCCGCCGAGCAGCGTCAACAGCAGCGCTTCGCTGGACCTACTCAGGGCGATGGCGCTGAGGCGGTCACCGAACAGGTAGGCAACGCCGAGCACCGCAATGACAGCGGCCAGCGACACGACGACGGTGAGGGTTGTGCTGAGTACCGAGCCGCCGAAGAGCAGGCCCGACACGATCGGCAGGTAGAGAACCATGGCGAGGTCCTCGATGACGAGCACGCTGAGGACGACCGAGGTCTCGTGGTTTCCGATGCGGTCGAGGTCGGCGACGAGTTTCGCCACGATGCCCGACGAGGAGATGTAGGTCACGCCGCCCAGCAAGCCGGCGATGATCGGGTCGAAGTCGAGGATCAGCCCGGCGACGAATCCGGGCGCGAAGTTGAGGACGAAGTCGACGATTCCCGCCAGTGTCGACCGGCGCACGTTGACGATGAGTTCGTGGGTCGAGAACTCCAGTCCCAGCATCAACAGCATCAGAATGACGCCTATCTCCGCGCCGGCCTCGATGAATTCCGCCGACGCCGGCAACTCCACCAGGCCGCCCTCGCCGAGGGCCAACCCGACGAGCAGGTACAGCGGCAGTGCCGGTATGCCGATCCTGCGGGCCAGGCGGGCGACGATCGCCAGGCCGAGGACTACCGCCCCGAGCTCGATGATCAGGAGGTCGCCGCCCGTGTGCATGGGTCTGACCGATCAGGTTGCGGGGAGCGTCAGCAGTCTGGTCGCGGCCTTCACCGCCGAGGGGACCCCGACCACCACCGCGGTGTCGCCAGGTTCGAGCCGCTCCTCGCCGCCCGGGATGGGGGTCGAGCCCGACTCGCTCACGAGGGCGACGACCCCGGCGCCGGTCCTCGTCCGCAGGGCGGCCTCCGCCAGGGTCAGACCGCCGAGGGCTGACTGGGAGTCGATGGTGATCCAGGAGATCACGATGTCCTCCAGCTGGTGCACGGCGTCGTCGAGATGCTCCAGGACGGGGCTGCCGCCCAGGAGCTCACCCAAGGTGTGCCCCTCGTCCTCGGTGAGTTCGACGCTCTCGCAGGCACGATCGATGTCGCGCTCGTCGTAGATCACCAGATCGCGCCGCCCTGTCTGGTGCGCCACCACGCCGATGCAACGGCCGGCGTCGGTCTGCAGGTCGAAGCGAATCCCCACGCCGGGCAGATCGGTCTCGGTTACCTTCCTCACTGGTCCCTCCTCGCTGAGAACTCGTTGCTGAGCCTCCCTGGATGTCTCCGCCATGTGAGCCACACCGGGTGTCACGCAGGCGGAGGGGTTCAGATGTCTTCTAGTGGTCCGCGGAGGATCGACCGTCCGGAGTGGCGGGCGTCGCCGTCGCGCGGTTCCACACTGATGTCCACGACGAAGAAAACGTCCGGGTCGTAGCCGGCGGGCACGTCGAGAGTGCCGGGATCGGCCGGATCCACTAGGCCGAGCGACACGAGGTCGGCGACGCCGCCCTCGTCGTCGGGTCGGATGAGCCACACCTCGAGGTCGGCGCCGGCTTCGGGGGAGGGAAGCGCCGCGTCGACGAACTGGATGCTGGCCCTGCCATCGTCGGTGATGAGTTCGGCCCGTGCTTGGGCTTGCGCGCCAAGCACATCGAAGGTCTCGGCGTCGTAGGCGAGTGACGCGGCGGCGACGACGATGACCGGGTCGTCGCGGGTCAGCGTCACAGCCAGCGCCACAGCGACGAGTATCAGCGCCGCGGCGACGCCGAGCACGATCCGTCGCAACGCCCGTCTCGGAGCCTCGAGAGGCACGACTGTGCCACCGGTGTCATCGGCCGTCCGCACCGCTGACTCGATTCCTTCCCAGACCTCGGCGGGAGGCTCGATCAGTTCGAGGTCCTCCGGGTCGAGGTCGCGCAGCATGGCTTCGAGCTCGGCGTCGCTTCGACGTGCGTGCATGTCATCCATGAGCCGACTCCAGTTGGTGTCGAATCTGCGAGAGGCCGCGGCGCAGGTCGCTCTTGACCGTGCCCAGTGGCAGAGACATCCGATCCGCGATCTGCTGATGCGTCAGATCGTCGAGGTAGTGCAGCGTGATCACCTGGCGGGCCCTGTCGGACAGGCAGCGGAGCGCCTCGGTGATCATCAACCTGTCGCCGATCTGCTCGACCTCGGCGGCGACGGGGACCCCCGTTGGATCGTTGTCGGACCGTCGCCGCTCATGCCTCTGCTCGGAGCGGACGTTGTCGACGATCCGGTTCTTGGTGATCGCGATCAGCCAGCCGGCGAGGGTGCCTCTCGACGGTTCGTAGCGCCCACGGCTCTTCCAGGCGCTGATGAAGACGTCCTGGGTGACGTCCTTGGCGCGACTCTCGTCCAGAGTCCGGCGACAGTACGTGTAGACGAGGCTGCCGTATCGGAGGTACGCCGCGCGGAGCGCGTCCTCGTCGCCCCGCGCGAATGCCTTCTCCACGCTGTCGACGGGCTCGCGCTCGGGGCTGGCCACACCGAGACCATAGCGAGCGGTGCGAACGCGGCGGAGTTGGGGATTGCCCAACAACTGTGAACGTGCAAGTAGACCTGCGGCGGGTGGGCCCAAGGAGGACAGACCCACCCGCCGAGGCCACCGTCCTGCTAACCGGCGGGTGGGAGGAGGACGGTGTCGATGACGTGGATGATGCCGTTGGAGGCTGCGATGTCGGTGGCGATGACGGTGGCGTCGTTGACCATGACGGTGCCGCCGTCGATGGTGACGGTGATGTCGGCGCCGTTGACGGTGGCGACGCTTTGGCCGTCGAGGGTGAGGACCACTTCGGCGGGCGCCGCGAGGGGTAGCACGTGGTAGGTGAGCACCGCGGTGAGGAGTTCGGTGTTGGCGAGCACCTCGGCGGCGGTCATGTCCAGGGCTGCGAGGGCGGCGGCGAAGGCCTCCTCGGTGGGCGCGAAGACCGTGAACGGGCCGTCACCGCTGAGGACCTCGACGAGGCCGGCGGCCTGCACGGCGGCGACCAGGGTCGGGAACGCCCCCGACTCCACGGCCACCTCCACGATCGTGCCCGGCGCCGCCGGCTCCGGCTCGGGCTCCGGCGCCGGTGCTGGCTCGGGCTCCGGCTCCGGCTCGGGTTCGGGTGCTGGCTCGGGCTCCGCCTCGGGCTCGGGTGCCGGTTCGGGGGCCGGTGGGAGGAGGACGGTGTCGATGACGTGGATGATGCCGTTGGAGGCTGCGATGTCGGTGGCGATGACGGTGGCGTCGTTGACCATGACGGCGTCGCCGTTGATGGTGACGGTGATGTCTGCGCCGTTGACGGTGGCGATGCTTTGGCCGTCGAGGGTGAGGACCACCTCGGCGGGCGCGGCGAGGGGCAGCACGTGGTAGGTGAGTACCGCGGTGAGCAACTCGGTGTTGGCCAACAGGTCCTCGGCGGTCATGTCGAGGGCTGCGAGGGCGGCGGCGAAGGCGTCCTCGGTGGGCGCGAATACCGTGAAGGGGCCGTCGCCGCTGAGGACCTCGACGAGGCCGGCGGCCTGCACGGCGGCGACCAGGGTCGGGAACGCCCCCGACTCCACGGCCACCTCCACGATCGTGCCCGGCGCCGCCGGCTCCGGCTCGGGCTCCGGCGCCGGTGCTGGCTCGGGCTCCGGCTCCGGCTCGGGTTCGGGTGCTGGCTCGGGCTCATCGGGAGGCGGAGCCTCGGTTGGAGCCGGCGCGGGAGGCGGCGGTTCGACGCTCTCGTTGTCGTCGCCACCGCACGCGGCCGCAACGAGCGACAGCGCCAGCAGGACGGCCAGCAGTCGTAGGAGTTTGCTTGACATGATCTTCTCCGTGTCTCGGGGACTTCACCGTGACTACGGAACGAAGAGCGCGATTGGATGCAGCAAACCCGGGAGTTCGATTCTCCAGGTGGGATTGGCTCGGTTGAAGGGTCGCTGCCGGACTACCGCGAGCCGAGTCCAACGGGCCGGGCGCAGATCAGTTCGCGCGACCCGAAGCTAGATCGTCGGCCGGGTCCTTTGGCGCTGCCAGGGACGACCGACCCGATCGCGGGCCAGATCGGCCCGGGCGTGGGTGACCACCGCACCCACGATCAACAGCCCGCCGACCACGGTGAGAACCGGTGGCGCCTCGCTCACCACGATCCACGCCGCCAGAATCGAGCAGGGTGTCTCGCTCGTGGCCAGGAGCGCGGCCTCTGCCGCCCGGAGGCGCCGGACCCCTTCGGTCCACAGGATCAGCGCCACAGCGAACACCAGCCCGAACGCCACAGCGAGAGGCATCTCGGAGGCGTCCATCCCGAGCGGGTCGGCCACCATGAGCGCCACCGGGAACAGCACGACTCCTGATCCCGCTTGCGCCAAGAGAGCATCGGTGCCAGGGAAGCGGCGGATCAGCACGATCAGCGAAGCCAACGTGATCGACAGAGCGACGGCCAGCAGATCCCCCTCCAGATTGCCGGCCCCGAGGCTCCCGGTCACGGTCAGGATCACACCTCCGAACGACACCACCGCGGCGATGATCGTCGATCGCCGCAGACCCTCACGCAGAATCAGCCATCCGAGCCCCGCCGCCATGAACGGTATGGTCGCCATGATCACCGACACGTTGGCCACAGCCGTCCTCTGAAGCGCAGTGACCAGCAGCACCATGGCCGCGCCGTTGAGGGTGAGCAGCACCATCGCCTTGGCGGACGAAACCGGGTCGAGGCGGACCCGAATCGGCTCAGCGTCGCGCCACCGGCGCCACCGGACGTAGGCCACGATGACCGGGGTCGCGACCAGGCCGCGCCAGCTTGCGATCTCCCAGGCGCCGCCCTCGATGCTGCGGGTGAACACACCCGACATGCCGAAGCACAGCCCGGAGGCGAGCATGACAGCCGCGCCCACCCGCCGCGACCGCGATCGGGCCGTGTGCCGGTCCGAAGTCAACTCAGAGGAAGCACAGCAATCCATCAGCGTCCAACTTCCTCTGCGTCCGACCTTCGAGCCTATTCCGAGCCTCCCCGGGTCTCGTGCCGGCTCAAGGACGCAGGTTCGCGCTAGGACGACAACGTGGCCCAGTCCACGGGCTGGGATAGGTGGGGCAGGGGGTTGGGTCCGATGGCTTCGACGTATTTCTGTGCTGCGCCGGTGTTGAATATCACAACCCGCTCGTCGGGGTGGATCGCCTTCTCGGCGACGAGCAGCTCGAGCACGCCGAGGCAGGCGCCGGCCTCGGGGGCGAACGGGATGCCCTCCAGCGCGGCGCCCTTCCGGGCCCATGAGAGGAGTGACTGCTCGGGACAGGCTCGGGCCTGGCCGCCGGACTCGTTGACGGCGTCGATGATCATGAAGTCGCCGACCGCGGCCGGCACCCGCAGCCCGCTCGCCGCCGTGGCCGCGTTGGGGAAGGGCTCGGCGAACCGCTCGCCCGCCGCCCAGGCCACACTGATCGGCGCGCATCCGTCGGACTGGCACGACATCATGCGGGGCCGGCGCTGGTCGGCGAGCCAGCCGATCTCGGCCAGTTCGGCGAATGCCTTCCACATGCCGATGAGGCCCGTGCCGCCGCCGGTGGGGTAGAGGATCACGTCGGGGAGCGACCAGTCGAACTGCTCGGCGAGCTCGAGACCCATGGTCTTCTTGCCCTCGATCCGGTACGGCTCCTTGAGGGTCGACACGTCGAACCAACCCATCTCGGCGGCTCCCTCGCGCACGACGGCGCCGCAGTCACCGATGAGGCCGTCGACCAACCAGGCACGGGCCCCGTAGTAGGCGGCCTCGTGCTGGTTGACGATCGGGGTGTCGGCGGGCATGAAGACGAACGCCTCCATGCCGACTCGGGCTGCGTACGCGGCCATTGCGCCGCCTGCGTTGCCTGCGGTCGGGATGGCCACCCGTTTGACGCCGAGCTCGTTGGCCCGGCTGATCGCCACGGCGAGGCCCCGGCTCTTGAACGAGCCGGTGGGGAGCTGGGACTCGTCCTTCACCCACAGGTCGTTCAGTCCGAGCGCGGCACCGAGTCGCTCGCAGCGGAGCAGCGGCGTCATGCCCTCGCCGAGCGAGCAGATCTTGGAGTCGTCCTCGACGGGCAGGAGCTCCCGGTAGCGCCACATCGTCGGCGCCCGACCGGCGACCGCCTCGGGGCTCACGGCCGCGGCGACGGCTTCGAGGTCGTAGCGGACCCACAGCGGCCGACCCTTGTGGAGGGTCTGAAGCTCGTCGTGGGGCAGGTGGGTGCCGTCGATGGCAGCCTCAAGGTGGGTCACGTAGCTCACCGGCTCTCTCCTCACGCCCGGGGGCGTTCGTGGGCGGGGTCGAACATGGGCTCGGTCCGCACGACCGCGGCGCAGCGCACACCGATGATGTCGACGGCCAGCTCGGTCCCGGGCTCGGCGTGCTCGGGCGCGACGTAGCCCATGGCGATGTTGACCTTCATCGTGTGCCCGTAGCCGCCGCTGGTGACCACGCCGACCAGGTCGTCGCCGGCCCAGATGGGATCGCCTGTGTGGGCGGCCGCCTCGTCGTTGGTGACCTCGAGGGCGACGAACCGGCGCCGGTCGCCGGCCCGGTGCTGGGCGACGATGGCATCGCGCCCCCGGAAGTCCTTGTCGAGGTCGACGAATCGGTCGAGCCCGGCCTCGAGCACCGTGTACTCGGTGTGGAGATCGCTCTTCCACGCCCGGTAGTTCTTCTCGAGGCGCATCGACTCGGTGGCCAGCAGGCCGAAGTTCACCATGCCGAGCGGCTCACCCGCCGCCGACAGCGCTTCGTAGACGGCAACCGAGTGCTCGATCGGGAAATGGAGCTCCCAGCCGAGTTCGCCGGTGAAGCTCAGCCGGAGCGCCCGCACCGCGATGCCGCCGCTGATGATCTCGCGGGTCGACAGCCACGGGAACGACTCGTTGTCGAGCGGGTGATCGGTGACCGCGCCGAGCACGTGGCGTGACCGGGGACCGGCCACCATGAGGGCGTTGTGGGTGTCGCTGAGGTTGGTGATGGTGACGGCGGCCGGAGGGTCAGCCTCGTTCAGAACGTCGAGGTCGTGCCACTCGGCCGGCGCCGCGCTGAGCAGCCAGAAGTAGTCCTCGGCGAGCCGCAGCATTGTGAACTCCGACCGGAACCGGCCCTTCTCGTCGCTCACGTAGGCGAGCGCGCTGCGGCCGATGGCCGGCAGGCGACCGGCCGTCAGGTGGTTGAACCACTCGTCGGCGCCCGATCCGGTGACCTCGAAGCGGGTGAAGCCCGAGATCTCCACGACGCCGACGTTGTCGCGCACCGCACGTGCCTCGGTGCCCACCTGATCGTGGAAGGTCGAGAAGCGGAACTCCGGCACGTGCTCGAAGTCGTTGCGGGCCTGGTGGAAATAGAGCACTCGCTCCCAGCCGTTGAGCGCGCCGAACTCGGCTCCTTTGGCCGCCAGCACGTCGTACAGCGGTGTGCACTTCGCCTTGCGGCCTGCGGGCCGGTGTTCGTCGGGACGGTGGAAGACGAACTCGCGCTGGTATTCCTCGACCGCCTTCGCCGAGGCGTAGGCCTCGTCGGCGTACCGGGTGAAGCGGCGGGGATCCAGGCACCAGGAGTCCCACTCGGACTCGCCGTCGACGATGATCTCCGCCAGAACTTTGCCGAGACCGCCGCCCTCGCCGATGCCGGCTCGGATGCCCAGCATGGCGTAGCCGTTGCGAACGCCCGGCAGCTTGCCGACGAGCGGGACACCGTCCCCGGAGTAGGTGATCGGGCCGTTGATCACCGAGGAGATCCCCGCGGTCTGCAACACGGGGAGGCGCTCCATGACCCGCTCCATGTTGTCGGCGATGCGGTCGAGGTCGGGCGGCTCGAGCTTGTTGGCGAAGTCGTTGGGGATGTGTTGGCGGCCCCAGGTCTTGCAGCGCTGCTCGTAGATGCCGACCAGTAGGCCGTCGTGTTCCTGGCGGCTGTAGAAGTCGTCGCCCGGGTCGCGGATGAGCGGTACCCGCCTCTCGAGGGCCTTGAGTTCGGGCAACTCCTCGGTGAGGAGGTACTGGTGCTCCATCGACGACACCGCGGACTCCAACCCGTAGAACCTGCCGACCTGGTGGACTCGGTACCCGGCGGCGTTCACGAAGCTCTCAGTTTCGATGTCGCCCTTGTTGGTACGAACGAGCCAGCCGTCGGCGGTGGATTCGAGGCCGATCACCTCGGTGTGGCGGAACACCTGGCCGCCGTTGCGGCGACCGGCCCTGCAGAGGCCGTTGACCAGGCCCGTCGGGTCGATGTCACCGTCCACGGGGTCCCACAGGCCACAGGTCAGGCCGGCGACGTCGAGCAGCGGGTGTGCTTCGGCCATCTCCGACGGGCCGAGCACCTCGAAGTCGACGCCCATTCCCTTGGCCATGCCGACGAAGTGCCGGTAGCCGTCGAGGTCGGACCGGTCGTAGCCGAGTCGGATCCCGCCGTCGTCGCGGTGGTACGTGATCGGCGCCTCGGGGTCGGCGGCCAATCTCGTGTAGAGCTCGACGGAGTACTTCTTCAGGCCGACCATCGTCTGGACCGCGCCGAACTGGGTGACCTGACCGGCGGCGTGCCACGTGGAGCCCGATGCCAACTCGTCGCGTTCGACGAGCACGACGTCGGTCCAGCCGTGCTCGGTGAGGTGGTAGAAGGTGCTGGCGCCGCCGACACCACCGCCGATCACGACCACTCTTGCCCGAGCGGGAAGGTTGCTCACGCCCCGCTCCCCACTTGTTCACCGGGAGCCCTGGCCTCGGGATCGATGTCGGGTACGAGGAGTCCGGGGGCGCTCATGCGGGCTCGGTCCACCTGGGGCCGGCGGGCGTCATGTCGCTCGGGTCGAGGCTGATCGGGTAACGGGCCCGGATCTCGGCGTCCTGGTCGGCGGTGAGGTACATCGGGTGGTGCTGCATCAGCTCACCCAGCCGGCGCCGGGCCCCCGCGCGTACATCGGGAGCGCCCTTGGACTCCCACTCCTCGGGCGTGGAACGGTCGCCGATGTTGGGGTAGAGGTACTCGGTCTGCATCATCGACAGCGTCTGTGCGGTGCCGAGGAAGTGCCCCTCACCGAAGCAGACCGACTCGATCACCTCCAGCGCCAGGGTCTCCTCGGTGACCTCGACCCCCCGGACGGCCCGGAGGGCGTAGCCGAGGAGTTCGTCGTCGATCACGAACTGCTCGAAGGAGGCGCCCAGCAGGCTGGCCAGCATGCCCGACGACTCATAGACCAGGTTGGCGCCGGCGGTGCCGGCGAGCACGGTGGTGATCCCCTTCTCGTAGCCGGCCTGGGCATCCGGGAGCTTGGAGTCGGCCATGCCCGCGGCGACCCCGCACGGGAGCCCGAATCGCTTCGCCACCTGAGCGGCCGCCGCGTTGAGCACGGCCGTCTCAGCCGCTCCGCCGACCATCGATCCGGTGCGGAGGTCCGACACGAACGGCCAGTTGGAGAAGATCATCGGGTGACCCGCTCGGGTGAGGTTGACGAGCGCCAGCGACGCCAGCGTCTCGGCGGTGGTGATCACGAGCGTTCCGGCCAGAGGTGCCGGCGAGGTGGCACCGGCCTGCCCGGCGGTGATCGCGTTGATCGGCATGCCAGCCTCGACCGCCGAGATGAGGGTCTCGCAGGCGTCGGCGCCGTAGCGCAGGGGCGGGACGATCGGGCTGGAGTGCAGCTTGCAGAACGGGCGGCGGGCGAAGCGGCCACGCCCGCCGGCGGCGATGTCGAACATCTCCACGACGGGCTTCACGTTCTCGGGAACGGTGATGGCCGTGCCGACGTGCTTCGTTGTGGCCGCCAGCAGGCAGTAGGCGGTGTTGACGTCGAGGTCGTAGGGGTCGGGGAGGTCGGTCGCGATGACGCAGCGGGTGAACCAGTGCACGTTGGCGAGCTGGTCGGCCAGGCGGGTGAAGTCGTAGAGATCGACCAGGGTCGACGGCCGGTACGTGTCGCTGCGGTGGTCGAACACCGAGACAGCGGCCCCGCCCGTGCCGAAGTGCACGC
The DNA here is from genome assembly GCA_028824415.1 of bacterium. GTDB lineage: Bacteria > Actinomycetota > Acidimicrobiia > Acidimicrobiales > CATQHL01 > VXNF01. The sequence continues at coordinate 79,004 of JAPPDX010000129.1, forward strand.
GATCGCCGCTGATGTCGAGGTCGTGCCGCGGGTCGCGGCCGTGGAGAGTGAAGTCCTTGGCCGCGCCGTCGATCAGTGCCTCCATGAGAGGCCGGGGAAGGCAGAGGCGACCGGCGTCGTTCAGCTCGGCGCCGGCGTCGAGGGCCGCTTCGAGCAGACGCGGGACGGGGTCGGCCACGCCGACTCGGGCGAGCACGTCGAAGGCGCCATCACAGACCCGCGATACCTCATCGTCGGTCAGTGGCCGGTACGCACCTCCAAGGAAGCCGGGTCGTATCGGCGCTTCGGCGCGCTCGGGTCCGTTGGCGCGTTCGCGGCGCTTGGCCTCGCGGGCCTGACCACGGCGATGGGGACGATCCGACGTACTCACTCGCTTCTCCGCGCTGTATCTCGGCGATCCTGATCAGTCCAGGTGAGACCCCGGCGATTTCAGCTCGCGCAGGAGGTCGGCGATCTCCTCGACGGAAGTCTCCTCTGCGGCCACGCGCATGACGAGCTCGTACACGTCGTCGTTGTGAGCCGCTGCCAGGGAGGCTCCGTTGAGTTCGAGGAACACCGCCGTGGCGAGCCATCCCAGGCGCTTGTTGCCGTCGATGAGCGCGTGGTTGTTGACAACGGAATGCAGTAGTGCGGCCGCCTTGGTCCAGATGTCGGGATAGGCGTCAGAGCCGAACGCGCTCGCCTGGGGGCGCGCCGCTGCGGCGGTCAGCAGTCCGACATCGCGGACCGGCGGGGGATCTCCGAGCAGGCGGCGTGCGAGTTCGATCAGGTCGTCGGTGTCGAGGAACTCGACCGGACCGGTCACTCTCCCAGGCGCTGCAGCGCCTCGGCGTGGCGGTCCATCACCAACTCGGCCGCAGCGCCGACTCGGTCCTGATGGTCGCGGCGCGCCACGAACTCGCGCACGGCCCGGCGGGCCGCCTCCTGCATCGATACGCCGTCGAGGGCAGCGCGCTCGCGCAGGGCGTGGCGTTCCTCATCGGTCAGCCGCAATGTCATAGCCACAAGCACATGGTATCACAGCGATACCGCAGATGCTCAGTCCTGCGGCTTGGGAGAGGATGTGACCATAGGCTGAGAACCGGACGAACTCTGGCTCACGTCGTGGAGTTGGGTTCGACGTTGGACGGGGAGGTCAGATGGGAAGGGGGCTTGTTATCGCGGCTGCCAGCCTCACTCTGGCGCTCTGGGGTTCTGCCTGCGGTGATGCAGACCGGGTGACGGTTCCCGAGCCTCTCGGCGAGGCGGGTTCGGTGGCGGCGCCTGCGGCTCAGGAGAACGACGCGCCGGTGGAGGAGGCGCAGATTCGCCGGCTCTTGGAGGAGTTCGTAGACGGCGGGCAGAGCGTCGGCGTGGTGGCCGGCTTCGTGCGCGACGGCGAGCGCATCGTGGTCGGTCACGGCCGGTTGTCAGCGGAGGATCCCGGGGCGCCCGACGGTGACACGGTGTTCGAGATCGGCTCGGTCACCAAGGTGTTCACGTCGATCGTTCTGGCCGATCTGGAGCTGAGTGGGGATCTGGCGCTTGACACGCCGGTGCAGAGCCTCGTCGGCGACGAGGTTCGGGTGCCGGTGCGAGACGGCGCCGAGATCACGCTCGGGCACCTGGCTACTCACAGTTCCGGACTGCCTCGGCTGCCCGACAACCTGGCGCCGGCCGATTGGGCCAACCCGTACGCCGACTACACCGTTGAGCATCTCTACGAGTTCTTGGCCGAACACAAGTTGGCTCGAGACATTGGCGAGGCCGTCGAGTACTCGAATCTCGGCTACGGCCTGCTGGGCCACGTCCTAGCCCTCCGAGAGGGAGTCGACTACGAGACGCTGATCACCCAGCGGATCCTCGAACCGCTGGAGATGTCGGACACAGCGGTCGAGTTGACACCGCCGTCGCGGGAGCGACTCGCCCCCGGTCACGACGAGGATCTCCAGCCGGTGCCCAACTGGGATATCCCGGCTCTCGCCGGCGCGGGATCCCTGCGTTCGACGGTCAACGATCTTCTGATCTTCCTGGAAGCCAATCTCGGGTTGCGCCAGACGCCTCTACGCGAAGCGATGGCCCGCACCCACGTCCCGCAGGTCACGGATCCAGGGCTGGGGATGGACATCGGGCTGGGGTGGATCATCGCCGACGACGGCGACCGCCGGGTCGTGTGGCACAACGGCGCCACCGGCGGCTACAGCTCGTTCATCGGCTTCGATCCCCAGGCCCGCGAGGGGGTAGTCGTTCTCTCGAACTCGGTGATCAGCGTCGACGGTCTCGCCTACCGCCTGCTGACCAGCGACTTCGACGAGTGAACGGGCCAAGGTCGATCGCGGAGCGCAATACATAGGACGACATTGCGCCCAAAGTGGAGCTGGGGGGAATCGCACTGCATGAAAAAGAGCAGTTCAGAGTGCATTTGCCGGACTGTGTCGGCACTTTTCCCACGCGCTTTCCCACGCGGACCGCGGAACTTGACATGCCGGTGTACCGGCAAAGTTGCCTGGTGACCCTCGCGCCGGTCGTGACCGCTGCGGGCGCTCAACCTGTGCGAGACAAGGTCCGCTATGCCGCGATCACCACCCAAGATCAATCAAGCTGACCGCGCGAGTCCCGGGCACGCCTGACGTTGCCTGGTGCTTGGTGAGGTTCAACGTACAGGTACGCGGGCTCGCTCTCGGACCTGTTCACTGAGCCGGGAACGTATCTCGTGGTGGATATCAGCCCGGATTGCAGGCCCCACTTCAAGCGATGCCGCGAGGCCGTAGCGGACCTGAGTCGACAGCGTCCCACCATCGCTACGACAGTCCACGTTGATGGTGAGTGCCGACCCGTCCGCGTAGGCGGTCGCCTCGGTGCCTTCGAAGACTTGGTGCTGAACGGTGCCCTTTCGGACAGCGTGGTGATCAGCCTCGTTAGGAGCGACCCCGACATCTTCGTTCGACGATGTGAACCACAACCGGGCCATGCGGTACTTCTGTGTTTGCACATTCACTGGTGATAGCCAGCCCAGTGTGATCGTGAGGCGGCGCCACTCGGTTGAAGCTGATAGCGCCGCGGGCAACGGGAAGCGGTAGGTGTTGCGCTGGTCTCTTGCGATGGTATTGGCGCCGAGGAGTACCACGCGGGTGCTCTCGGCCGATGCAGCCCGTTCGCTGCGAACGGCGCCGTAGCCGAGGATTCGGGTGAGTTCACGGCGCGTCTGTCGTCCGGACAGCCCGAGTAGGTCCCGTAGCACGAGCAGGTCGTCGTGCCACCCTGCGGCGTGTACTAAGAGGGTCTTCGCAAGTACCGGATGGTACTGGGGGTCAGGGAATCGGAATTGGTCGTCTTCGTGCTGCAATTCTTCAAGGATGTCGAAGACTTGGCTGAGGAGACGAGTGGCGAGAGCGGTTGAATTGCTTGTGCCACATGTGTAGCTGACAGCGTTGGTTTCTCCAGCCAGTCCAGGAGTAGCTACGCGTAGACCCGGTCCAACTGCGGGACTCTCGACAACCTGGAGCTGAGCCACTCCGGATTGGCCAGGTGGAGGCGTGTGGAATACCTGCCGACCGCCTGGCAGCAAGATCTCTGGCTTTACGGAGCGCCGGAAGCCGAATCCAACGGGCGAATAGGCTGCTGGCAGCCCGTTCGGAACGAGGTCTAGGACCGTGTCGGGAAGCTCGAGGGATAGCCCGTCGGTGTGGACTGCGCCAACTGTCACGACGTTTATTGCTTCGGCTGGCGCAAGGAGGCGGCGGTGCCGCGCCCGTTCGTGCAGCGACTTGAGAGCCGCGGACTCACGTTCATCGTTGTCTGCCAACGTGGTGGTGTCGATCGTAGGTCGGCTGTCGACGTTGCCTCCGCTAACAACTATTGCAATGTTGTATTTTTGTGCGAGCCAGTCGAGCAGTCGCGCCAGCGGGCTTAGTCGGCGAATGAACACTCTGGCTGGATCGCCGAGCGCGAGGCATACGACGCGAACACTTGGAGCGACGGGTCCCGCCGCTCCGTCGCCCTCGAAGACTCTGCGGAAGGCTCGATGAATGAGGTCGACCAACAGCTGATCTCGCGGGACTGCCTCGGCCCTCGCGTACACAGGGTGTGGTTCGAGAATAGGTCGGATGTAGATCGGCTGGGGAATTGCCTGTCCAGGCGTCGACAGGTCGCCGTGCGCGATCAACGAAGCCATGCCTGAGCCGTGAGTCCGCTGTGCGAGCCCGTACCTTGACGTGTGATCGTCCGGATCGTCGACGGTCAACCGACCGGTGAGTACAGCATGATTTGCCATGGGAACCCCGTCGAGAAGTGCGATGCGGGGTAGGCCATCGGCGGGAGTCTGGTCGAACTCGAGGGGAACATCGGGAACCGGCTCGGCTGCCGGGAAGGTCATCGGCTGGCTGGGGCTGACGAGCATGACCCGCTCAGTCGTCAGCAGTTCGATGGCAGACGGACCGTCATCGAGGACCTGTTGGACGCACGCGATCGGGATGTCCGCGAGAATGCCGTGGTAGGCGATCTGAGACACATGAGCCGATGTCACGACACTCCCGCCCATTCTTTGGACGATTGATCTCACCTCGTCTTGCGCTGCCCGTCTGGTGGCTCCGTCCCGCCGGTGCCAAAGCTCAATCTCGACGCGGCTCACTCCCTGAGCACCGGCGACCTGTACGTCTTCGGCCCACTGGTCGAGAAGCCCTGTCTCTCGCACTCGATCCTCTGGGCCCCAACGGCGAATCGACCGCAACAGCCCGAAGACCTGCTTGAGTGGCCCGAGTCCCCAGGCGAACTTGACGGACTCGTCCCGCTGCCAGAGTTCGAAGAGCCGCACGAGTTCGCCTACGGCTTGGGCGTTGGTCATCACCATGTACAGCGACTGCGGCACATCGTCATCGGACGGCTCTCCTTCTGTCTCGTAGAAGAAGTCGTCGTCAGCTTCCACCTGGTCCTCTTGGAGGTCAGAGAGGAATTCCAAGCCGTCCATGCGTGCTACGGCGCGAAGGAAGCCGTCGACCGTTCCAGCGAGGTCGAACACTGCCACGAGTTGAGGATCGGGCATGGTCGTTGACTCGACGAGTTGCACTCGTTCTTGTTCGAGCGCGTCGCGGAGCGTTTCGAACTGCGGCGCGAGGCGAGCGCCCTGCCGCGTCGCGCTTGGACGCTGCACCGGCCTGAAGGGCGGCCGAGTGTCGCGTGGAGGGATTGGTTCTGCGTGCGCCGGCGGGAAGGCCAGCAGCGATCGTGGCTCGCTCAGGGGTGTGCCTGCATCCGCCACTGTTCAATCCTTGAGAGTGCAATTTCCCTTGTGTCGCCGCCCGGCAGTTCCAGGACAAACCGGCGCCGGATGTCGACTGCGACCTGCTCAAGTTCGGCAAAGCTCGCCCCGAGGAGCTTGTCGGCGAGCGTGCGCGAGGCAAGACCAAGGTCACCGCCCAGGCGGATCTTCAGTCCCTCCAAGAATTCTGTGGCTTCGACTCGGGTTGGGGCCTCGAGTTCGAGCCGCAGTTGGAACCTCCGCCACGCCGCTCGGTCGAGGAGTTCGGAGTGGTTCGTCGAACAAACCACTACGACATGTGCCGGTAGCCGGTCGATCTGCAGGAGCAACGTGGAGACGACCCGCTTGATTTCGCCCGTCTCATGGACATCGGAGCGCTCCTTGGCGATGGAGTCGAATTCGTCCAGGAAGAGGACGCAGCGTCTGGTCCGCGCAAAGTCGAAGACTGCATCGAGTCGCGATGCAGTCTCGCCGAGAAAACTGGCCACGACTCCTTCGTAACGCACCACATAGAACGGCAGCATCGTTTCGCACGCGATCGCCTCGGCAAGGGTCGTCTTGCCATTGCCCGGCGGCCCATCCAGCAGGATCCGGCTCCGAGGTTCGAGCCCATGACTTCGCAGAAGATCGACCCGTTTGTGCTCCTCGACTAGTTCTTCGACAGCCCTCCGAATGGCCGGCTTGAGCTGAAGGGATTCGAGGCGGCGCCTCGGGACGAGGTCGAGAAGGAACTCACTTACGCGAGATGACGCGTCATCACGCGCAAGAAGGTCAGATGACCCAACGGTAGTGATGATCTGCGAGAGCCGATCGGCGACCAAGTGGTGTTGGTTCGAGCGCTCCTCGGCGATGATCGCCTCGACGAGCGTCCGGAAGCGCTGCTTGTCGCCGCGGCGCTCGGCCTCAACCAGATCGATCAGCAAGTCCGCGCGCGCCACGATGCACCACCTCCTTCCGCGTTCACCTTACGTGACCAGCCTGTGGTCGACGATGACCTGTCAATCGCGCCAAAGATACGAGTTGCCTGTGACAACGGTCCGAGGCGCGCGGTAGGCGGGGTCTGAGTTGTCCCTGCGACGCCGAGGGTAGTGCCCTGTTGTCAGCACAACCTATCCATTGCTGGCACTCGTCGCGCGCCAGACGGAGTTGCGTCGGCGGGCCATCGCTGCGCCTGTCGAACGCGCGGCGGGTGCAGATGTGCTCGCGGATCTGCTCGAGGTTGTCGATCCGGTCGTCCGGACCGTCTAGATCGCTGACAGGCTCAGCCGACGTGGATGTGTGCTCTCCGACAAGACTGAATTCCCACGTTTCTTCCCACACGCCGTGTGGGGCTAGCTGAAGTCGATGGGCACTTGCGACTCATGCCTCCTCGAGCGCGACCACGCTGCCTGGGACTACAGGGCGGTCACGGCAATGCAATGGCAAAGAGGGGACAGTTCTATTCCCCCGAGTGGAGCTGGGGGGAATCGAACCCCCGTCCGCCGAGCGGTCGCCGGCTCCGATACGACCATTCCCGATTACCGCGTTGCGGGTGGCGCGCCGCCGGGTCGGCTGCCCGTTAGGGCTCCGCCGGATCTTTCTCCGGTGTCAGCGGTCTTTCTCGCCGTCAGCGGTCT
>JAPPDX010000122.1 GCA_028824415.1 bacterium
CCGGTCACCAACTTCCGCCCGCACGGCCGCATGTACAAGTTCTGCCAGGACCTGCTGATCGTGGCGTGGCTGGAGCGCACGGGCATTGCATACGACACCATCACCGACGACGACCTGGACCGGGAGGGTCTCGAGGCACTCGCCCCCTACCAGGTGCTCGTCACCAGCTCGCATCCCGAGTACACCTCCACGCCCATGATGGACGCCGTCGAGGGCTTCGTGCGTCGCGGCGGACGGCTGATGAATCTCGGCGGCAACACCTACTGGCACCGCATCGCCTACCACCCCAGTCGCTCGGGGATGACCGAGGTGCGCCGCCCCGACCTGCCGCGGATCTGGCGCGCCGACGCCAGCCAGGGCCACGACACGTTCACCGGCGAGCCTGCCGGCACGTGGGTCGGCATCGGTCGGGGGCCGCACACCATCGGCGGCGTGGGGTTCATCACGCAGGGCTTCGACACCTGTTCCTACTACCGCCGCACGGCGGCCAGCGGTGACCCGCGGGCGGCCTTCATCTTCGAGGGCGTCGATGACGAGATCATCGGCGACTTCGGCATCCTGCAGGGCGGCGCGGCCGGCTACGAGATCGAGCGCGTTGACGCCGGACTGGGCACGCCGGCGCACACGCTGCTGCTGGCGTCCTCGGAGAACCACTCGAACCTCTACGACCTCATGGTGGCGTCGATCGGCGACGTCCTGCCGAACACCGATCCCGATGCTCCCGAGAAGATCCGCGCCGACATGGTCTTCTTCGAGACTCCCGGCGGGGGAGCGGTCTTCTCCACCGGCTCGATCGCCTGGTCGGGCAGCTTCGGCAACTTCGGCTATGACAACAACGTGACCGCCATCAGCAACAACGTGCTGCGCAGGTTCGTCGATCCGGAGCCGTTCGCCATACCGGCACCGCGATGACCGTTCCTGCTCACCGCCACGGAGGTCGTATCTCCCCCGTCATTCCGGCAGAGGCCGGAATCCAGTGCCGGTGGAGCGGTTCTCGTGGCTGAACTCGATGGCGTCGGGTACGGGGCTCTGGGGGCCGGCCTGGAGGGCCGCGGCGTCATCGTGACCGGCGCCGCCCGGGGGGTCGGGGCGGCCACGGCGCGGGCCATGGCGGCCGCCGGCGCCAGGGTTGCGGCGGTGGACATCAACGCCGCCGGACTCGCCGAGGTGGTTGCCGGATTGGATGGCACGGGACACCGTGCCATCACGTTCGACCTCCGCGAGGCGGAGGCCATCGATGACCTCGTCGGCGGGGTCATCGAGGACCTCGGCGACCTGTGGGCGCTCGCCCACGTCGCCGCCTTGCTGCGGCGCCAGGACGTCGACGACGTGACCCTCGAGGACTGGGACCTGCAGAACGACATCAACGTGCGGGCTACGTTCTTCCTGAACCGCGCCGCCGGGAACGCCATGGTCGCCGCCGGTGGTGGCGGGCGCATCATCAACTTCAGTTCGGGCGGTTGGTGGAACGGGCCCGTGTTCGGCAGCGACGCCTACCTCGCCGGCAAGGCCGGTGTGATCACGCTCAGCCGAGGCTTCGCCCGGCGCTACGGCCCTCACGGCATCCTCGTGAACTCCATCGCGCCCGGCCAGGTCGACACGCCGATGCAACACGACGACCTGCCGCCCGAGGTTGAGGAGGCCTCGACGAAGGCGTGCCCCGTGGGCCGGATCGGCCAGCCCGAGGAACTGGCCGCCGTGGTGGTATTCCTGGCGTCGATCCACGCCAGCTTCGTCAACGGTGCCACGCTCAACGTGAGCGGGGGCGGTCTCATCTACTGAGGCGGCCGTGGCCGAGGTTTTCGCACTCGCCGCCGGCGTTGCCGCCACAGTTCCGGGGCCAACGTGCCACCTCTCCTTCGCCACCCCTGGTGGTCGTCCGGGGCGAACGTGACAGCGGCCGGGGAGGCACGCTGGGCACTGGTCCCCGATGCGCTCTTCGATGGTGAACGGCTCCGGCGGGCCCACGCCGTTGTGGTGGAGGGCGAGCGCGTCGTCGGCGTCGAGGGGGTGGGTGCGTTGCCCGAGGGGATGGACGTGCACCACCTAGACGGCTGCACGCTGCTGCCGGGTCTGATCGATTGCCACACGCACCTCTCGGACTGGATGCTGCCGGCGTTCCTGGCTGCGGGTGTGACCGCGGTGCGCGACACGGGCAACGATCCGGCGTGGATTCTCCAGCGTCGCGAGCGCACCGGAGCGGACCCGATGGCCGGTCCGGACATCCTGTGCTGCGGACCTCTGCTGGACGGCTCGGCGGCGTTCTGGCCCGGGATCGGCCGCCCGCACGCGGACGCGGCGGCGATCCGTCGCTCCATCGACGAGATGGCCGAGCGCGGCACCGATGCAGTCAAGCTGTACGTGCATCTCACCACCGATCAGATCGGCGCCGCTGCCACACAGGCGGACCGCCGCGGTCTGCCGCTTCTCGCCCACCTCGGACCGTCGGTGGATCTGGCGACGGCCGTCTCGGCCGGGGTGCGCGAGGTGCAGCATCTCACGGGCTGCGTGCACCACGTGGAGGGATGGCGGACGAACGTGGATGAGGTCGCCGCTTCTGCGACATCGCTGGCCTCCGCAGGCGTGGCGCAGTGCCCGACGCTGGTGGTCTGGGACCGGCTCTGTCGCTTGAACGACACGGCCTTCCGCCACGACCGGCGCGACCGGTGGGTCCACCCGGACATCACCGCGGTCTGGCAGCGCTTCCCGCACCGCAGCGGTGAGGTTGCCGACCGCCTCGACCGCCAACGCAGTGTCAACACCATGAAGCGGGTCCTGGGCGCTCTCGCCGGCGCCGGCTGCACGGTCATCGCCGGCTCGGACGCGCCGTTCCCTCATCTCGTGCCGGGGTTCTCCCTGCACGATGAGCTCTCGCTGCTCGTCGACGCCGGCTTGGAGCCGGTGGCTGCACTCGCCTCGGCCACGTCGGTTGCCGCCGACCATCTCGGCCTCGCCGAGGCCGGGCGGATCAGGCGGGGCTCCATCGCCGACATGGTGGCCGTCGGCGGTGATCCCTGCGACGACATCTGCGTGCTGTCCGACGTGCGCCTCGTGCTGCGCCGGGGCAGGGTCGTCGACTTCGAGGCTCTGGCGACAGCCGCCGCCGCGGAGTTTGCGCGGCCGCCGGAAGATCCCTTCTCGCGGCTGATGATCGACTTCGCCGAGCCCCCATCAAGGGGCACCTAGCCGAACTCGGCGCTTCCCACCTCGTCATTCCGGCGAAGAGCCTGCCCCGGACCTGATCCGGAATCCAGTTTCCGGCGAGTTCGGTGGTTCCGCGGACCGACGACCCGCCGCGCTCTCTACAGGAATCCGCCGTCCAGCACTCGCTGCTCGGCGCCGGAGGGGCTGTAGAGGAAGTAGACGGTGACCGGCTCGTCGCCGTCGTTCACGAATTGGTGGTTCACGCCCGGCGGCGTGTACACCACATCACCGGGTGCCACCGGCCTGTCCTCGTCGCCGATCCGCGCCCGTCCTCGGCCCGACAGGATCATCCAGACCTCGGTGGTCCCGGGGTGGGAATGGCGCGTGCCGACGACCCCGGGGGGAATCTGCGTCATCCCGACTGCGAAGTCGCCCATCCCCTCCTGCAGCAGCGGGGACAGCAGCACCCGAACGTCGCGGGTGGCCGGGGCCGGGGTCACGAAGCCGACACCGTCGTCGCGATTCAGGAACAGGGGCTCGTCGGACGATGGCCTCGCCGTCATGGGGTGGACCTCCTGAATATGAGGGGAGCCGGTTCAGACCCGACGCGGGTCGGTGTTGTCGTGGAAGGCGTACTCGGGTCCCTTGACCGTGCCCACGCCGTAGCCGGTGCCCCAGTCGTAGGGAGGATCCCCGGCTTGCTCCTCGGCCCACTGCTTGAGCGGGATGTTGTCCCAGTCGGCGGCGAACCAGTACTGGGAGTCGGGGTGATTTTTCGGGTCGGGTCCGAGCGGGTGGGAGAGGTTGCCCATTGCGCCCAGCAACTGGCGGCGGATGGGGTCGCTGCCGGCGACGAGGTCGGGATCCTGCTCCACGTGGCCCGAGGGTCGGATCCAGCGCGGGGCGTAGCTGATGTAGAGGGCGCGGCGCTCGTGCGTGCCCAGGTTCGGGCTGGCGGCGTGCAGCAGCGTGGGTCGCCACATCATGAGGCTGCCCGGTGGCACCTTCAACTCGAAGACGTCTTCGGGGCGGATGTCCTCGCGCCAGCGGGCCCGCCGCTCCATGCCCCAGAGGTGGCTGCCGGGCACGAAGAGGATGGAGGCGTGGCCGGGCTCGCTGGCGTCGGAGACGTACCAGCCGATCTTGAAGTCCAGCCAGGGCATCGGGCCGTCGATGCCGATACCCGTGAACTCCTCCTCGTAGTCGAAGTGCCAGCCCAACGAGAGAGCCGACGGGTGCCGGCCGGGGGTCGGTGGCGTCCACAGGATCACGCTGTCGCGGTTCTGCAGGTTCCAGCCCACGATGTCGACCACGTAGCGGAGAATGTCCCGCCGGTCCATGAGATTCAGGAACGCCTCGTGCTTGACGAGCCCGTTGCGGCAGCTGAGTTGCGCGTCGGGCGCCATGCCCCGCTCGCGGCGCAACCGTGCGCCGACCTCCTCGAAGGCATCGTTGAGGACCGCCACCTCGCCGGCGTCCAGGTACTCCTCGATGACGAAGAAACCCTGGGTGTTCAGGAGTTCCTTCTGCTCAGCCGTCGCTGCCAGTGCCACTGACTTCCCCCTGTCGCATGCGGTCCATCTAGCCGAGGCTAATGGACGACGAACCGGTCGTCGCACCCGGTTCCGACCGGCGGGCGATCCCCTCGGGCCGTCGCCGAAGGACGATTCGGACCGTCGAATTCATACCTACTATGCTCCGCCGGACGTTTGGTGACGTGGCCGACGCGGGCTGCGGACACGGAAATGAGGGAGAGAACATGACTTCCAGACGCAGGAATCTTTGGGTCGCAGCGGCCCTCGGGGTGATACTCGCCCTGGTTGCCGCAGCCTGCGCCGCCGACGACTCCGCCCAGGAGGCGGCCGACGCGGCGATGGCCGAGGCCGGCGCCGCCCGCTCGGACGCCTCCGCAGCGATGTCCGAAGCACAGAGTGCCGGCTCCGCCGCCTCTGCCGGAGCAGCCGACGCTGCCGCGGCAGGTGCCGAGGCCAGTGCAGCGAGCGCGACCGCAGATGCCGCGGCCGCTGCCGCCGATGCAGCGAGCGCCGAGGCGGCCGCGGCAACCGCCGCCGCCGACGCAGCCCAGGCCGCTGCGGATCTCGCCCTCGCAACCGCCGAGGGCAGCGAAGAGGCCGTGGCCGCCGCCGAAGCGGCTCTTGCCGACGCCCAGGCCGCAGCAGAGGCGGCCAGTGCAGAAGCCGCCTCGGCACGCGACCAGGCTGCCGCAGCACAAGCCGAGGCAGAGGCTGCCCAGGCCGAGGCCGCCGCGGCTCAGGCCGAGGCGGAAGCAGCGCAGGCCGAAGCCGCAGCCGCGCAGGCGGAGGCCGCATCGGCTCGCGAGGAGGCGGCTACGGCACGCGAGGAGGCAGCCGACGTGGCTCGCCACAATGTGAGGGCCATCGCGGGCGACTACGAGGCCGTCATCCGCCCCGCCACCCAGCAGTGGACGATCGGCCACGCCGACGGCCTGGCCGGCATCCCGTTCACCGACTCGGTCACCGACAGCATCTACGAGGTCGCCGATGCGATGGGCGTGGACATCATCTTCTGCGACAACGGATATGACCAGGAGAAGACGGTCGATTGCGCCAACCTGATCGTCGCGCAGGAAGCCGACGGCGTGATCTTCGCCAACTGGATCGCCGGCACCGAGGAACTGATCGCTGGCATCTACATCGACAACGGTCTGCCGTGCATCACGTGGGACGGTCCGCATCCGGGTTGCAAGAACTTCGGTCCCGACAACTTCGAGGCTTCCGTCGAGGCGGGCCGCTTCTTGGCCTCCTTCGCCGAGGGGCAGGGCTGGGATCCCGCCGAGACCGAACTGGTGGTCATCTGGACCCAGGGCGTGCAGGTCATGGGCGAGCGTCGCGACGGCGCCATCGCCGGTGTGCTGGAGTCCTTCCCGATCCCCGAGGAGAACATCCACGTCGACATCCCGCACGCGGCTCTCGACGACGTGTTCCCGCTGGTGACCGACTGGACGACCGCCAACCCCGACGCCAAGAACGTGCTCTGCTTCGGCCACAGCGACCAGCCCGGCGTGGACTGCGCCCTGGCCCTGGAGCAGGCCGGCTTCCTGGGCCGGGCCGCAGCGGTCGGCCTGGGTGCCTCCGACGAGGCGCTCGTGGACCTGCGCCAGCGCACCGATGAGGAGTCGGTGTTCAAGGCCACCATCTCGTTCTTCCCCGAGCGCTACGGGCAATACCTGGTGCCGGCAGTGGTGGACATGCTCGAGGGCCGGATCGTGCCCGACCGGGTCATCCCGTCGGTGTCACCGGTTACCCGCGAGAACGTCCAGGAGTTGTACCCCGGCTAGACGCCCTTCGACCTCCGTGTGCACCCCGGCTGCTACTTGCCGGGGTGCACACGAAGGTCGTGCGAAGTCCCAATTCGTTGAGCGCAGGCGGCCATGATCGAGTCAACAGTCCACACGAATCTGATGGCGTGATGATCTGCCTCCGGCCGCCGATCGAAGGAACGGCGTGATGCCCCCCCTTCTCAGCATGACGGGTGTCTCGAAGGCCTTCGGGCACGTGGTGGCGCTTGCCGGAGTCGACCTTGAGATCCAACCCGGCGAGGTGATCGGCCTGCTCGGCGACAACGGCGCCGGCAAGTCGACTCTCATCAAGATCCTGTCCGGCGTCTATTTCGCCGACGAGGGGAGCTTCGCCCGCGACGGCGAGCCGGTGTCGATCGAGGATCCCAACGACGCCATGGCCCTCGGCATCGCCACGGTGTACCAGGACCTCTCCCTCGTGGAGACGCGCCCGGTGGCCCACAACATCTACCTCGGGCGGGAGCCCCGGCGCTGGGGCATCGTATTGAACCGCCGCAAGATGGAACGTGACGCCACCGAATTGCTGGAGCGCCTCAACATCACACTCCCCTCGGTGCGCGTCGACGTGGGTGTGCTCTCCGGGGGTCAGCGCCAGGCGGTGGCCATCTCCCGGGCCGTCGCCCAGGGCGGTGACATCCTGCTGCTCGACGAGCCGACCGCCTCGCTCGGCGTGGAGCAGACCGCCCAGGTACACGACCTCGTCGTCGACATGAAGTCCCACGGCAGCGCCATCGTCCTCATCACCCACGACCTCAGCGACATCCTCGACATCGCCGACCGGATCGTGGTGTTGCGCCAGGGCCGGCTGTGGGCCGATTCGCCATCTGCGGCCACGACCCAGACCGAGATCATCGGCTGGATCACCGGGGCGCTGCCGTCGCAATTCGCCAACGGCGGGTCATCCAACGATGGGTCATCCAACGGGGGGTCGTCGTGAACCGGTCTCCGGAGTCGGGGGAGCAGTCGTGAGCGGCGGTTCGGGCTCCGGAGCGCTGAACTGGAGCATGGGACCTCTGCTCTTGCCTCCTGAGGACCGCAAGAACCCCTGGTGGCCGTTCAAGCGCCTCAACGACTGGACGATCCCCGGTCTGCTCATCGCGCTCGGGGCCCTGGTCATCTATTCCTGGCAGCGCTCGCCCCATTTCTTCACCGTCAACAACTTCGTGAACATCGGCAACGCCCTCTCCATCCGGGGGCTCATGGCCGTCGGGCTCACGGTGCTGCTGATCAGCGGCGGCTTGGACCTGTCGATCGCGGCGGTGGCCGCGTTCACCGGGATGTTCGCCGCCATGATGATCAACGCCGGCGTCAACGGCGCCGTCGCCGGGCTGGTCGCCCTGGCGTGCGCCGCCGTCATGGGGCTCATCAACGCGTTCATCATCGTGCGGCTCCGGGTGAACCCGATCATCGCCACGCTCGGCACCCTGTTGCTGTTCAGGGGGCTTGCCTACGTGGTCAGCGAGGGTGACAACATCGTCATCGGCGTGAACGCCTGGAGCACCTTCGGCCGGGGCGAGGCCTTGGGCATCAAGGTGACGCTGTGGGTGTTCGCGGGGGTGCTGCTGGCCGGCATGTGGTTCATGCGCCACTCGTTCCTCGGGAACTACCTCTACGCCATCGGGGGCAACGCCTCCGCCTGCCGCAACGTGGGGGTGAAGGTCGACCGCATCCGCATGTGGTCGTACGTGGCGATGGCGATCCTGTCGGGCATCGCCGGCATCGCCTTGATGTCTCGGGGCGGGACCGCCCAGCCCGCCGCCTTCGAGGGGGCGGAGTTGGACATCATCACCGCGGTGTTCCTCGGGGGTGTGGCCCTCACCGGAGGGCGCGGCAGCTTGTTCGGCACGTTCCTGGGCCTGCTGATCATCGGTGTCATCACCAACAGCTTCGTTCTCACGAACGTGCAGGTCTACTGGCAGATGGTCGTGAGGGGCATCATTCTCATCCTGGCAGTCTCCATCGACAGCATCCGAAGAGGCGGCGGCTACCGCTGACGGCCGCGGCCGTCTACTCGTCCGGGAACTCCCTGACGCCGGCCCGGAGTCCGCGACCGGCGGCGAGACGGGCATCGAGAGCGCCGGGAGTCTCGACGCGGTGGAGCGCCAGGGCCTCGCGGTCGAAGGTGATGCCGGCGCCGGGACTGTCGCCCAGCACGATCCAGCCGTCGATGATCGTCGAGTCGAAGCTGAATGTGGCGTCGCGCCCTGCCTCCAGCACCTCCATCATGGTGTGGTGAGGCAGCGCCGCGGCCAGGTGGGCGCCGTAGCGGCCGGCGGAGTTCATCAGCGACACGGGCCTGTCGAACGCCTGGGCCAGCTCGGCGGCGCGCAGGCAGGTCGTGAGACCGGCCATGTTGGGGTTCACCTGCACGACGTCGACTGCTCCGTGGCGCAGCAGGGCGGCGAACTGGTGGACGTCCTTGAGGTTCTCCCCGGTCGCCACCGCCGCGTTGATGGCGCGGGACACATCACGTAGGCCGTCGAGGTCTGTGCGGATGACCGGCTCCTCGCACCAGGCGATGTCGAACTCGCTCTCAAGGGCCCGCATTGCTCTGACCGCCTGCTTGGGTGACCAGAACTCGTTGGCGTCAACGAGCAGTGCCGGCCCCGCCCCGTCGCCGCCGAGCGCCTCGTGCATCACGGCCAGCCGGCGGAGGTCGGTCTCGACGCCGAAGCCCACCTTCAGCTTGCCGGCCCGCACGCCGCGGGAGGCCATCGACTCGTAGTAGGCGCGCAGCTCCTCGTCGCTCAGGGCGCCGTCGAGCCCGCTGGCGTACGCCGTCACGCGGGGCTCGAGCGCGCCGAAGAACTGCCACAGCGGTACGCCGGCGATCTTGGCGCGCAGGTCCCACAGGGCGTTGTCGATGGCGGCGATCCCGATGGCCGTCGCCCCCTCGTTGCCCGGCTTGAAGGTGGCGCGGATCATCCGCTCCCACAGGCCACGGTGGCGTCGCGGGTCCTCGCCGATAATCGCCTCGGACAGCATCGGGATGGCTGCCAGCCCGAGGCGGCTGGCGACGGCGACCCCCTCGACGCCCTCGTCGGTGCCCACGAACACGGCCAGATCGGCGCGCCGCCGCATCCCGGTCGGGATGTTCACGTCGCCGATGGGCCGCGACAGCTCGTACTCGTAGAGCACGGTCTCGACGCCGGTGATCTTCATGGCGCCGGGTCCAGGTGGATGGCGCCGATGGGACAGTTGTCGACGGCTGCGGAGGCACTCGGCAGCTGCTCGCCGGTCACCTCCCCGACGAGCACCACGGTGACGCCGTCGTCGTCGAAGCCGAATAGGTCCGGGTCGATGAGGACGCACTGGGTCGCGGTGATGCAGGCGTCATCGATCCAGAGCCGGAACCGTCCCATGGAGGGGTCATGCTCGCTGGCCATCGGTGCTCCCTTCGGTGGTCGCCCGCCCACCCGTGCCGACCAGGCGGCTCGAGCCGGCCGATGCGTCACCGGGTTCGACCCACAAGTCGACCAGGCCGCGCTGGTCGCGGGGCGCCTTCCAACGCGGCATCTCGCTGACCAGCGACGCCGCCGGGAACCGCCGCAGGAACTCGTCGACGGCAATGGGCACCTCGAGGCGGGCGAGCGATGCGCCGAGGCAGAAGTGCGGGCCGCGGCCGAAGCCCATGTGGTCGGCCTTCGTGAGGCGCCGCGTGATGTCGAACCGCCCGGGGTCGGGGAACCGGGCGGGATCCCGGTGCGCCGCCGCGATGTTGAATGCCACGGTGTCGCCGGCCCGGATCGACTGCCCGCCCAGCGTCACCGGCCGCGTCGCCGTGCGGCGCCCGTTGATGGCCGGCGGCTCGAAGCGCAGCACCTCTTCCATGGCGAACTCGAACCACTCCGGCGAGGATCGAGCCAGCTCCAACTGCTCGGGGTGCTTGAGCAGCAGGAAGATGGAGGTGGCCATGAGGTTCGTCGAGGTCTCGTGGCCGGCCTGGAGGGCGTGGACCACGATGGCGATGCCGTCCTGGAGGGTCATGCGCCCGTCTTCGATGGCGGCCGCCACGACGCTCACGAAGTCGTCCCGCGGAGAGGCGCTCCGCTCGTCGATGAGATCGCTGACGAATGCACGCCACTCCACGAGGGCCCCGTCGAGGTCATGCGCGATGTCGGGTTGGGGGAGCGGTCCGGTGAAGAAACGCGCCAGCTGCATCGACCAGCCCGGGAAGCGGTCGAGCGCACCGGCCGGGACGCCGAGCAGCCCGGCGATGACCTTCACCGGCAGCGGTTTCGCCAGCGCCTCGACGACGTCGAACGGCATCCCGGCTGACTGGTGCTCACTGAGGAGGCTGGCCGTCTCCCGGCGGATGTCGTCCGCCAGCGGCGCCAGGGCTGCCTGCGTGAACGGGGGATTCACGGCGCGCCGCAGGGTCGTGTGCTTGGCGCCGTCGGAGTGGATGAGGCCGGGTTGGCTGAAGTGGTAGGGGATGATCTGCAGACTC
>JAPPDX010000070.1 GCA_028824415.1 bacterium
CGGAGCCGGCTACGTGGGCATCGGCCGGGTCACCGGCAAGGTGATCCCCGCACGAGACGCCGAGGTCGAAATCGAAGGCCGGCGCCAACCGCTCCTTCGCCAGCCCGGTCCTCGTCGTCTGGACACGAGAAGACAAGCTCATGCCCCTACCCACGCCCAACGACTCGTCGGACATCTTCGGAAGCCATGACGCCCTACATCAGGTCCGCCCGCGGCCTGACCAGGGAATTCTGGCGAGGGACAAGTGGATCCATCCGGGACGCGGTGGGAGCCAATTGCAACTGGGTACCGTGCGGACATGGGGATAGCGAAGCGGCTACTGGAGGAGCAGTACGCACGCGAGTTCCACACACGTCGCGGCCAGGATGCAGTCTGCAGCCGCTGCATCAATGATCCCGCGTTGGCTGACTTCGTCTCACAACGCTCGACTAAGAGTCAGTGCGGCTTCTGTGGACGCTTGAACGCTCAGACCGTTGAGGTCGACACGCTGTTCCACTACATGCTTGAGTGCTTGAAGGTTGAATGGGAGGATCCGATACACCAGGTCGGATGGGATCATGGATACGACAAGTTTGTCGAGATCGTCGATTCCTACGACCTGCTCTTCCTGCTCGACGACCCGCTTGGACACGATGATCTCGATGAGGAGTTCGTGGCGGCGTTCGAGCACGATTGGTGTCGATGTGACCCGTATCGCCTTGACCCTTTCGACGTGTTGATTCTCAGCTGGGAGCACTTCCGCAACATCACGACCACTCGTCGACGGTACCTAGTGACGCTCAAACCCGCAGACTGGAGACCTGGAGACAACGAACTCGTGAATCCCGAGGAGATGCTGGACGCGATCGGCAACGCCATACTCCGGGCGGGTGATCGGGTGTTTCGCCGTACAAACGATGTGCGCATCATTCGTGCCAGAACTCACGACCCATCGCAGGTGCTCCAGAACGCCACGGAGTTGGGGCCACCGCCCTCGCGCCGCGCTCGTGACAGCCGAATGAGCCCAGCTGGGATCTCGTTGTTCTACGGCGCCGAGTCCACCCAGACCGCGATCGCAGAGGTCCGGCCGACCGCTGACCAAGCGGTCACAGTTGGAACGTGGATACCGAGCCGAGAATTGATCTACCTGGACCTATTGGCAGCCCCGCCCACTCCCAGCATTTTCGATGAGTCGGGTCGCGCCGACCGAGTCTGGTTGAACTTTCTGGCTCGGTTCGCCGATGATCTCGCCCAACCCATTGATGTCGACCGCGATCCGGCCGAATACGTCCCGACCCAGATCGTGACCGAGTACCTCCGAGACCACCTACGCACGAGCGATGGCCAACCGATCGACGGGATCCGTTACAAATCAGCAGCAGACGAGACGGACGGTGTGTGCTGGGTCGTCTTCTTCGGGCACGACGAGTGCACCCGATCTGCCGCGGACGTACCTCCACTCATACATCTCGACATCGATTCTGTGTGCCGCCACGATCCCGGATCGGCTCAGGCGATATCTGATTGGTAGTCCCGGTGGACTATGTGGGCCCTGTTGCCGGACAGACCATCCACCCGCAATCAAGCCGACGAGGCCATGCTGGACGCATGGCCCGACTTCCGTCGACCTCCCGTGTCATCACAGGCGAAGTTGCCTGGTACCTGGCGGGCCGGCTGAGCGATGCCGAGCGGATGGACTACGCGCTCGCCACCAACGCTGTTGTTCTTCGCGGTGCCAGCGGTGCACGTGCAGGGGTAAGGCTGAGGAAAGCCGGCTTCACAGGATCCCTGTGGCTTGATCCGGCAGCGTACGACTCGCTTCAGGCGCCTCTGGCAGAGACACTATTCGACGACTATTGGCAGTCTGTGCAGCAGGAGTTGCAGGTCGAGGAGCTAATCAGCCCGGGAAGCTACGTGGGGCAGGGAGACATCAACGGGTTAGAGTCCGCGCTCGACGCTGAACGCGAGTGGGTCGCGAACGCGGGCGGACGGCTCTCGCTCGCGTTGCCTGCCTCATGGCTAGTTCGGGACCTCCACGCTCTGCTCGGCCGACTCACGAGAGTCGACGTGCCGCTGGCGCTGGCGTTCGCGGATCGAAACGATCCCCTAGGCCGGGTTGGAGCAGTCCAAGGCCTCGTCGATCTGCTCCGCTCCGTTAATGACGTGGCCGTCGTGCGGTCTGATCTCGGCGCACTCGGCGCGGTTTCCTACGGAGCTTCACTGGGTGCCATCGGAACGTCGACCACGGTGCGACACGTCGTTCCGCCAGGGAAGACGGGGGGAGGACGTCACGACGACAAGAGTCCCTCCGTCTTTGTTGCGGAGTTGCTCGATTACAAGCTTGGTTCCCATCTCGACGAGTTCCCGGCCAAGGCCAGCCCAACCTGCGATCTCCCGTGTTGCCGCGGGAAGATGCTCCGGCGGTTCAACGGGGAACATTCGGTTGCCGAGGCACGTGTCCACAACAGGATCTCAATTGGAGAGGTCGCTCGCAGGGTCATGGAGACGCCGCCCGAGTTGCGTCCTGCCGCGTTCGCAGCGCTTTGCCGGAGCGCCGAGCACGCGGTGGCCGAACTTTCGTTGTTGGCGCGGCGCCGGCTGACGGTAAGGCCCCAGGTCAAGGCGTGGGCACGCGTCCACTGAGTTCGCCAACCAGCTGCTCGTACGCCAATTCGGCAATCAGCCAGAGGTAGGGGCCAGGGGTCGGAACAACCGGCGCGGCTTCGACCAGGGGCGTAATGACACCATCCAGCGCGGTCCCCACTCCGACGCCGAACAACTGGGCATCAAGTAGTCCCGGATCAGCCGCGTCGACGACGCGCCGCACAATGACAGCCATCGGGGCGAGCGCTGATACTTGACCGACCCGCCTGAGAACCGAGTCGAAGCGCTGGCCGATGGCAAGCGCACCACTGATCCGTAAAGGTGGGCGCGCGGCCCTGACCAGGGAGTCATCGCTTCCTGCTACGACCACTCCCCGGACGTTCTGAAGTCGATCCACGGTCCAGCCCGGAAGCGCAGAGGCTGAGATCTCGAGGCCCGCAGGTAGCTCCCACAACGCTGTCAAGAGTTCCCGGTCGGTGATCGCCCCAAGTTGCGCGGCGGCGCGCCGGCAATGCTCAGACTCGTCAACGTGAACGGCCAGGAGCACAGGACCATCACGCAGTCCCACCTCCACCAAGTCGCCGCTGAACCCAAACGCCTCTGCACTCTTGGCGCGAATCGCCTCGACCGGAGTCATCGAGTCTCTTCCGCCAGTTCGTCAAGGCTCGCGCCCAGGGCCTCCGCAAGATCGGCGATAAGGAAAAAGCTTGGACCGGCGCTCTTCCCTGCGAGGAGCGAACACACGGTTGTGTAGCGGATATTGGACTCGTTCGCGAGTCCCTCGAGCGTGAGGGCCGTGCTATCCCGCCTTCTCGAAAGGGAATCAGCCAACTCTTTGGCGCGGCGCTGCTGCTCCTTAGTGGTTCTCGCCCTGCCCATCAGATAATTATACTAGTATAATTATCTATTCCCATATCGCAGGCGCTTCTCCGTGAGGCTTGGCCGTCGGACACAAACCGCGGCACTACCTGCAGGCGGTTCGCAGACGTCGGATTGCTGCTAGAAAGTTGTTACACTTTCCTGGCATGAGAGGCTCAATCGCAGAACGCGTTGCGGTCCACGTCTCGTCATTACCGGAACGCTCGTTTGTGGCGGTTCGCGATGTCGACGGATCACGCAGTGCTGTTGAGTCAGCGTTCTCGCGCTTGGCCGCCGGCGGCGACCTCTTGCGTATCCGCAAAGGCCTCTATTGGAAGGGAGCAATGACAGCGCTGGGCATGTCACCACCCCGAGTCGAAGAGGTCGCTCTAGAACTCGGCGGGGAGGGCTCAGGACCTGCAGGGGTTGCGGCTGCACATTGGTTGGGCCTCACATCACAGGTGCCTTCGACATATCTGGCCGCAGTGCCTACGCGGACACCCGGACCCTGGCCGGGAGTGCGATTCACACAGCGCCCAATCGATCGCCTACTCCATTCGCTAACGCCATCCGAGGTGGCCGTACTGGAGATTCTGCGCGCGGGCCCCGCTGTCGTGGAGGCAGCCTGGGAGAAACTTCCCGAGGTGATCGCCCGACTAGCGGTCTCCGGCACCGTACGCCTCGACGTACTGGATAGAGCAACAGCTAAGGAACCCCACCGGCCTGCCCGTGCGCGCTGGGCAGAACTCAGAGCGCATCCAGACTTGGCCCCGATGCCGTGAATCTCTCCCTGCGCAACTCCCCCGACGCGCTTGCCGTTGCTGCAGACCGAGTCGCGGGAGCGACCGGGATTCCCATGCCGCACGTCGAGAAGGACTTCTGGGTGACTGAAGTGCTACGCGGAATTGCCAAGCGCAGTGCAGACACCGGTGTATGCGCAGTACTCAAGGGCGGGACCAGCCTGTCGAAGGCGTTCGGATTGATCAGGCGATTCTCAGAGGACGTCGACATGCTCATCGTGGTGCCAGGTCAGTCCAAGGGGATGGTCGACTCATGCTTGAAATCGTTCGTCGCCGCCGCAGAGGACGCCACGGGTCTGACAGCAGTGGTCGACCCGGACACGGCTACGAAGGGGGTCAAACGTACGGTGACGCTGACCTATCCGACCGAGACGCCACCCGGCGCGCTGCGCCCGGGCGTTCTACTCGAACTCCGAGCCCGAGGTGACAAGCCACCGACAGTTCAGCGGTCACTGATCAGTCTGGTGGCCCAGCATGGCCCAAGGGCGGGCCTAGACCTTGGTTTTGCCGAGGCGACACCTCTCACGATGAACGTACTCGTGCCTGTCCGCACACTGGTAGAGAAACTGATGATCGTGCACCATGCGGCGGCCGCCGAGAACGAGGCAGAGCGGGCCCGGCTAGCGCGCCACTACTACGACATCTGGTGCCTTCTCAACGACAACGACACCGTAGAAGCGCTTACCGAAACACCCGCCGGTGTACTCGCACGCGAGATCGCCGACTTCTCACGCACTGCTGGCCTCAAGGCCACTGATCGCCCACCGGACGGTTTCGCATCCTCGGCTGCGTTCGATCCGGCGGCCGCCCAGGCTGCGAAAGCGGCGTTCGAGACGATCGTGCTGGATCAACTTGTCTGGCCAGGCGCGCCGCGGCCGACGTTCGAGGAGTGCTGCGCTCTCGTCGGCGCGAAGGCGTCGGTGCTGTAGCAAAGCAAGCCGAGGGGCAAGCGGCACCCGCAACAAATGCCTACCGCGAAGGAATCACATCCCCGGATCGGTGGGGGTGGAGCCCGGCGGGGCGTTACTGGAGACCGATACTCATGTCGGAGGCGTGATCGAGTGCCCGACGTGATACCCGCTGTGCTCTCGATCCACCGTTGACCCTACCTATTGCCCGAGGCCGGTTACGTCTAGCGAGTCAACTCCGGCGCTTATCGCGGCCTGCGGCGACTTGACGGGCCACCCCGGTGGTGTTCCATCGGTACTCCGCCATCTTCCTCGTCACGCCGAACTTCTTTGCAACCTGGTCGACGGTCGCGTTCCGACTCGCTTCTCGGAGAAGCACCGGCCGAGGCAGCAGCAGGGTTCCGGCGAACGCGGTCGCCTGCTCCTCCTGGTCTGGCTGACAGGTCCGGAACGCGACGTCATCCAGATGCTGAATCTCAGTTAGGTCGTGCTCGAGAATGATGTGGGCCATCTCGTGAGCAACGTCGCTCCTCTGACGCGGGGCGGTTCGAATGGGGTTGAACACAATGATCGGTTGATCGTTAATCTCGAACGTGCAGGCGGAGAACGAGTAGGCCTGGATGCCCTCGATCTCTCGGAGTCGCTCGATCGGCACAAGCCGATCGGCAGCGACGATCCGTGCGCCGATCTCAGCAGCGACTGCGTGCAGATCGAGTCGTGTCGACGGCTTGGCCCCGATCTTCTTCCTCAACGCCTGGACATCGCGTTCGGCTTGTGCCTTGAACCCGCGTGGAAGCGTCACTCACAGGGACCCTTCAGCTTCGAGATCCGTTAGACGCGCCTGCATCTCTCCGAGCAGCGCCGCAAGACGAGGCGCGACTCCTGGCCGGAGCGTGGCGGCAGCCCGAAGGTGGCAAGCGACCGTTGGGAGAGTCGGCGGATCGCTCGCCAAGGCGGAGTACATATCGCGCACTACTGCTGCGATTCGCGAGGCCGCCTCCTGTTCAAGCCTCGGATCGGTGAGAAGGTGGTGCGCTACGGCCTCGGGGGTAGTGGTGTCTCGACGTGCGCCAGTGATGAAGAAGTCCTGAGGGGGCACGTGCAACCACGCGCAGAGCCGCAGGAACGTTGCGAGGTCAGGTTGGGCGCCAGCTTCCACGCGGGACCACGTCATGAAGCTGATACCTGCGGCCTCAGCCGCCTGCCGGATCGACAACTCGGTCGATATACGCCGCTCCCGCAGTCGCTCCGCCAGTTCCCTGACGTTCAACTGCGCGATTTCTGAAGCTCCAGCCGACTTCTGACCCGGCCTGGATGCCGGACGCGACGGGGACGGCGCCACGTTCGAACCGTATCACCAAACTGCCGGTGATTCGGAAATGATGCGCGAATGGATGTCAGGCACATATGGCAGTGACACTTTACTGCTACACTCATGGCCGTTGGATGCCCCACGAAAGGAGCGGCCATGAGCCAGGCAGACCACACCGGAACCAGCGACCGCCCGATGGACTGCATCGGGCTGACAATCAAGACGCCAGCAGGATTCTCCTCGGCGTTCGCGGCCCGTGACCAGACCACGGCGGCCAACCTCGTCAAGCGTAGCGTCAGCTACTTCGAGGACCGCGGCCAGCTCGAGCCGGGCAAGTTCGAGTTGGCGCTCACCCGGGACGGCGAGCCGATCGACCTGGATCCCGATAAGCCGTTGGGCTTGTACGGCCTAGTTGAGGGCGACACGTTGCAACTCGTCAGCCTCGAGCCGCACGTCGACGGGTGAGCGATGCCGCACCCGACGCTAGCCGGCCAGATCCTCGATCGAGAGATCGAGGTCGCAGTTGAACGGCTCGCTCATCGCGGTGTCCAACTCGCGCGTGACGGCACGCGTGTGTCTCTGTGGATGCCCGGGCTTGCCGATGGTACGAAGATCGCACTGGACGGCCCGAACTACGACACGGAGCCACTCGGGCTGTCGGTGGTAGACCTGACCGGCGTCCCAGTCACGCGTGAGCGGTGGCCGAACGGGTTGTTCCATAGCGACCACCCCGTCACGGGTCAGCCGTTCGCCTGCCTCCGAGGCCTCGCGGAATACTTCGCCCACCCTCGTCACCCCAACGAGAGCTGGGACCAATTCCGAGGTCGTATCCACCTCGTCGACCTGATCAGCCACATCCTGTCCAAGGTGAATCCGTGACACCGATTCGGATCCCGCGGGATGTACTTGGCATCGCCGAGGCGACCTTCTTGGCGAACGGCACGAGAGGCCTCGAAACGACCGGCATGTTGCGCGCTAACAGTTCGGGCATTGTCACTGGAATCGTGATACCCGACCAGGTAGCCAATCCGTTCCCACTCTGCTGGGTAGAGGTCACACGTCGGGGCAAGTTCGAGCTTGCCGCAGCGCTGGAGCAAGGCGAGACATATGTCGCGAGGATTCACTCCCATCCCGGCGCCGCGTTCCACTCCGAGACTGACGATCGAAACCCTGCCCTCACGTATGAAGGAGCGCTGTCCATAGTCGTTCCGAACTTCGGCGCGGGCCTCGCGTCCGGACTCGAAGAGAGCGCGATCTATAGACGCTCGAGCCGCAGCTGGGTCGAGTTGCCGCCCGGACCTGATCGGGATGCCTATGTCCGAGCTGATGACTGACCCGCGGCTGCACATCGCCGGCACCGCCTCGGAAGCAATCCATGCCGAGCGCGTACTGGATGCGTTGGCTCAGCCACATGTCACCATTAGCGGAGGGCAGGCTTCCTCCGATGACGAGTTGCTCGCCGCCTCGGCACTGTATGCACTGCTCTGTCGGATCTTTCCCAACACCAGCCTTGAACTCGACGGTGCTTTGCCACCGAACCCTTGGGGCGCGGACACCATCGCCGACTTCGTCGCGAAGCAACCCTCGGCACCGGCTCGACCCCACGAGACGCCACGAGAGCTAGTGATCGCAGTCGGACGATGCGCGGGACCAGCCGACTTGTACACCGCAGGAGATGACTGGACCGCCATCGTGTCGCGCTCACCGCTCAGCGCATTCCCCGCACCCGGGAAGCACGGGTCACTCGGTCTCCACGCTGCGACGGCGCTCGCGGGGAGTGAAGTCGTCAAGCAGGCACTCTCCGACCTGGATCTGCAGACAGTCCCCCTTGAGGCCGAGTTGATCTGGAATCTCCTCGACTACCGGCTTCAGGCGGCGCCGGCGACGACTCACACCAGCCCTGCTATGCATCAGCGACTCCTATTCTTGGGAGCGGGATCATTAGGGTCCTCGGCAATTGCCGCGCTCAGTCTCACCGACACGCCCGGCTCGATCGAGATTGTCGATCACGACGAGTTCGACCCCAGTCACAACCCCTTTCGCTATCCCGCCGCCACAACAGTCACCGACGGCTCGAAAGTCCACTGGCTCGCCGCTATGGCAGGGCCCTTCCCAGCCATGGGAGCACATCCCCACAACCAAAAGCTCCAGGACTGGCTGGCTGAACGAGACTCGCCCGGATTCGATGGAACCGCGGTTGTCACCGTCGATCGTGTGGACGCCCGCCGGGATGCAGCGGACCTCATGGCGCGGCACACCATCGCAGCTGGCGTTCGCGGCCTCGCTACGGAACTCCATCGGAGCACAGCAATCGATTCGTCCATGGCCTGCAGCTACTGCCCCCACGTCGATGTCGCCGACCCTTACGACCAAGTTGATGTCTATGCCGAGGTAACAAATCTGCCAGCGGCCCGAGTCCAAGAACTCCTCGACGGCGCCCGCCTCACACTCGCCGACCTAGAAGCGACCGGTGGACCAATCGACCACCGCCTTGTCGGCAGACGGTTCGAAGACCTCGTACGCGCCGCCTACGCCGAAGCCACGCTGCCGGCCACTTCCGATCAGTCCATTCCTATTCGGGTCAGCGCACCACATGTCTCATGGCTGACCGGACTGACTATCGCTGCTGAGATTCAGAAGCAGTCTCTTGGCTTACCGACGTTGCAACGCCGGCTGCGAATTGATCTCCGTGGACTTCCCCTCGGGATCACCGACCGACCAGAGCCAGATCTCACCGGTCGTTGTCTCTGTCGAAACCCTGTACGCCAGGCGGCCGCTCGATCCTGGTATCACGCTGACTGATGGAGAGGTCATGGGCCGGCTCGATCGCCAACGCATCTGCGACGATCGGGAGTTTCACACGCTTGGGATCAGTCCCCCTGGTATGCGATCAGCTCGCTAACTGCCCGGCATATGAGTGGAGAAGTGACGAGATCAGCCACTATCGCACCGTACGAATACTCTCACGCGGATATCAGGCCATCGAAACCGAATAGGAGGATGGATGAGACGAAAGAACCGCGCCCGTACAACCCGAGAGAAGGCTGAGTGGAAAGAGATCTGGGCCATCTTTGGCGGAAGACGAATAGCGGTGTCCGTAGCAGTGAGTGCTGCTATCACGTTGTGCGTCTCCTTCATTTGGTGGGACCATCTGCAGGTCACAAGAGCGTTGGAACTCGCGATCACGCCGCTAGCGCTTGTTGTTAGCACTACTGTCTTTGTGTTGGCACTCGTCGCCACATTAGCTAAGGATGTTCCGTCCAACAGTCCGGATCAAAAGTCTCTCATTGGGGCAGCAGTCATATTTTTCCTCGCTGGCATGATGACTATTGGGCTTATCTTGGTACACGTCGCCCTAGGGAGCAGACCGAATGCTGAGGGAGTCGGATCCATGGCAGTCGGATTCGTTCTGTTAGTCCTCTCCGGTTCCATAAGTCTTCTGTGGCACCTGCTTGAGTACGTCAGCGGCATCGTTCACTCTCGACAGGACGGAGACGTACTGGGAACGAAATAGTAGAAAGGGGGGTATATCGGATGGTGCTCACGCGGGCCTAGTCGTCGGACCGCTCCGTGGTGTCTGAAGGCCGGTAGGACATGACGGCGGCGGCGAGTTCTTCGGCTGTGGCGTCGATTGCGACGGGTTCGTCTAGTTCGGCCGGTGTGAGCTGATGGTCGCGGGGCGCCTCTGGATGACCCTCACTGCGAGGGTGGGGTTCTTAGTCAAGGTGGTCACGGGTCCACCCTCACCAGGGCAGCACATGCGTAGACAGCGATCTGCTGGTGCCCTTCCTTATCAAACCAGACAACAGTGGCTTCCCCGTCGTCGAAGATCTCTGTCACCGTCATTCTGTGGTCCGGGCTTCCGGCCAAATACACAGCGTCGCCTACACCAATCCGGTCATCCATCTGCATCTCCCATCACGTGTGTCCTTCATACTGCACCGTAGCGCAGGGTGGGTGATTGTCCTCTACCTCAGCAGCCGGCGACGCTGGCAATGATGGCGACCACGATGATGACCGACGCAATGAGCACGGGGATGCCGAGGGTGAGACTCATCCCGGTTGAACGCGCCGCTCGCTACCGAGTCGAGGCCGGCTTCGAGTGTGGACTTGGCGGCGTGGCGGGCGCCACAGTATGGGCATGCCGTCGCCCGGCGGGCGACGGCGCGTTGGTATTCGCGGCAGTTGACGAGGATCGTCAGCATTCCCGGCGGATGTCGGCCCAGGTGTAGCCGGGGGGAGCGGCGTCCCATATCTTTTTTGCGGCGGAGGAGCGGCGGTCCATCGCCTTGCGCAGGTCGCCGATGTTGTTGGCAGCTTCGGCACGGTTGGCGTCGCGTTCGGCTCGACGCCAGTCCGAGTAGTAGCCGCAATAGCTGCCGCCGCACGCCGCGGCGAGCGTGGCGAAGACGAATAGGACGGTGACTGCCGCGACAGCGACGGAGGCGATACGGCGGGTCATAGGTGACTCCTTGGTCAGGAGTTCTGCCGCTCATGCGCGCGGGAGCCAAGTTCCGCCCATCGGCTGCAGCACCGGACAGACCACTGCTCCCGGAAACACGCCGTCAGCGCATGCGATCCAGCCTGCGCCCGCCGACCGGCCAAGATCAGCCGAGACCGAACCTTGATCGCCAGTCGGTTATCCTGCGGCGCTGATGGAGTTGATCGACAACCCGATCCTGAACTCTCCGTTTCATGAACCGTCGCAGCATTTCGTTTTCGACGATCGGGGGGTGATCACAGGGGAGGTTCGGGAGGGGCGGCGGCGTTCCATCTACTTCACGCCGATCCCTGGCACGAGGCGGGGGGCCGGGACTCTGTCCCTGCCTATCGACTTCGGTGATGCGGTGGACCGGGTCGAGGAGAATCGGCTGATCAATCAGATCCGGGAGCGGGTGTCGCTCTGGCGGAGCACCGGCTATCCCTGGACCACTCGCACGACGGCTCGCCTCTTGGAGCACTGGAACGTGATCGACGGCCGAGTGCAACCGTTGTTTTTCTGCCAGCGCGAGGCGATCGAGACGGCGATCTACCTGGCCGAGGCAGCGCCGCGAGATCATCCGTTCTTCGTCTCGACTCTGGCCCAGTACGCCAACGCCCTGAACCGAGGCCTATTCCGTATAGCGCTGAAGATGGCCACCGGGACCGGGAAGACGGTCGTGATGTCGCTACTCATCGCGTGGCAGACGATCAACAAGGCTCGCAACCCCAACGATGCGCGTTTTACCGACCAGTTCCTCGTGGTCACGCCGGGGATCACGATCAAGGACCGCCTCCGTGTGCTGATGCCGTCGGATCCGGACAACTACTACGACGGCTTGGATCTGGTCCCAGTTGGCCTCCGAGAGCACCTGAACCGGGCGACGGTGCAGGTGCTCAACTATCACCAACTCATGTTGCGCGAGAAGCAGACGGCCTCCGCGCGAACGAAGAAGCTGCTGGGCAGCGGCGCGGTCTTGACGGAGACCCCCGGTGAGATGGCGAATCGGATCCTCCGACCGTTCGCGGGGTCCAAGCAGATAATCGTGCTGAACGACGAGGGCCATCACTGCTACCGGGAGAAACCCGCCGAGGTGGCTCTCGACGAGGATGCCCGGCGCTCGGCCTACGCCGTCGACGATCTGAAGGGTGACGAGAAGTCCGAAGCGAAGGAGCGGGAGGCGGCGGCGCGGGTGTGGCAGACCGGCCTGGTACACATTGCCCGCAAGCGGGGCGTCAAGGCGGTCTACGACCTGTCGGCCACGCCATTCTATCTCCGGGGCTCGGGGTGGCAGGAGGGCACGCTCTTCCAGTGGGTGGTGTCGGACTTCGCGCTCACTGACGCCATCGAGTGCGGGATTGTGAAGATTCCGCGGGTCCCGACCCGCGACGACGTCAACCCGATCGATCCGGCGTACCGCGCGCTGTGGTCGAAGGTGGGCCGGCAACTTCCCTCGGGATCAGCCGGCCATCGGATGACCTACCCGCCGACGCTGCCACCCGAGTTGGAGACGGCGTTGCAGTCGCTGTACGGCGACTACGCCGGCCACTACGAGGAGTGGGAGGAACAGGTCGGCGACGATCCTGATGCGGTTCCGCCCGTGTTCATCGTCGTCGCGCAGAACACCAATATCTCCCGCCTGTTGCACGAGTGGATGTCGGGGTGGGAGGAGATCGGCTCCGACGGCGAACCGGTCCGCCACCACGGCAATCTGCCGCTGTTCGACAACGTTGGTCCCGACGGCAACTGGATTCCCCGCCCGGTCTCAGTCATCGTCGATTCGAAGGCGATCGACTCCGGCGATCAACTCTCGCCCCAGTTCCGGGCGGCCGCCGCCGTTGAGATTGCCCGCTTCCGGCGCGAGTACGAGTTGCGCAACCCCGGCGAGCAACTCGACAGGATCAGCGAGGAGGACCTGCTGCGGGAGGTCATGAACACCGTCGGCAAGCCGCGCCGCCTCGGAGCCCCCGTCCGCGCCGTCACATCGGTGTCGATGCTCACCGAAGGCTGGGACGCCTACACCGTCACGCACATTCTCGGCGTTCGGGCCTTCGGCACTCAACTGCTGTGCGAGCAGGTGGTCGGGCGGGGACTACGCCGGGTGTCCTACGAACTGAACGACGAAGGTCTCCTCGATCCGGAGTACGCCGATGTCTACGGCGTCCCCTTCGCGTTCGTGCCTGTCGCCGGCCAACGCAGCACCGAAGGTGGAGTCGAGACGCACACCTACGTCTACTCCGACGAGCGCCGATCCCACTCCCGGATCGAGTTCCCCCGCGCCGTCGGCTACCGCTACGTCACCGCCTCCGAACGCATCCGGGCCACGTTCGGGCCGGATCACCAACTGGTGCTCGGCGACGAGGCCGTACCGACCCGCACGGACATCGAGGACATCACCGGTATCCCCGAGATCCACACCCTGGAGATCCTCCAGTCCAGTCGGATGCAGGAGATCCGTTTCCGCCTGGCCGACCGCATCTGCCGCGAGCTTGCCACCGACGACGGCCATGACCGTCCGTGGCTGTTCCCCCAAGTGCTCGCCGCCGTCGAGACGTGGATCGGCCAGTGCGTCACGATCAAGGGCAACGCCTTCCCGCAGTTGCTCGGGCTATCCGCCTACCAGGCCGAGGCGGCCAACCGGGTCCTCGCTGGTATCACTGCCGGCGACAACGGCCACGCGGGTATCCAGGTCCTTCTGGACCGGGCTAATCCGACCGGGGACACCTCGGGCGTCGGATGGTGGACGAAGAAGGATCCCGACGGGCTATGGCTCACCAACGAGAAGTGTCACATCAGCCACGTCGTGCCCCACTCGGGCTGGGAGGCCCGTGTCGCCGCAGCGATCGAGGACATGGACGAGGTGCTTCGCTACGTGAAGAACGATCATCTCGACTTCACCATTCCCTACGTCATTGACGGCATTCAGAAGTCCTACGTCCCCGACTTCGTCGTCGTGATCGACGATCGGGGTGATCCCAATGACCCCGTTAACCTCATCATCGAGGTGACCGGCGAATCCAAGCGCGACAAGAAGGTCAAAGTCGCGACCGCCCGAACCAAGTGGCTCCCGGCCGTCAACGCCACCGGGCGGTTCGGCAGATGGGACTTCCTCGAGATCACAGATCCCGCGTATGTCGCCTCGCAGATCTGCCAGCATCTCCACATCCCCGCGCTCACATGACCACCGCAGACTCCCCCACTGACGACCTCCGTACGCTGCTCGGCGACGTGCCCGGACTCGGTACCGCCAAGATCGACACCGTGGTGGCCGCCTATCCGAGCCTGACGTTGCTTCGTACAGCTGATGTCGACGCGCTCACCACCCTCGATGGCATCGGCAGGACGGTCGCCCGCAGGATTCTCCACACGACCGGGACGGTCGACAACCCCACCCCGGTCGAGTCGTTCGTACATGCCGACAAACGAGCCAACATCCCGTCCGACGAGCAGGTCCACCTCGCAGGTGCAACCGAGGAGCAAACCGATCGCATCCTCTACCCGAGGGACCCCGACCTGGACCCGCAGCTCGTGTGGAGAGGCAAGGACGGTCTCGACGGCGAACCGCTAGCTGTACCCGTCGTTCCCATCTACATCCAGGAACGCGTCGACCCCAGAGTCCTCGTCGAGAACCTCCGCAACACGAGCCCCGACGAGGACAGCGAACCCGAACTCACGCTCTTCGACGACTTCGACGGCATCGAGGATCCGATCTCAGCAATCGAATTCTACGAGCACGACGCCAACTGGTCGAACCGCATGATCCTCGGCGACTCTCTCGTCGCAATGACAAGCCTCGCCGAGAAGGAGGACCTCAAGGGCAAGGTTCAGACGATCTACATCGACCCGCCCTACGGCATCAAGTTCCAGTCCAACTGGCAGGTCTCGACCCGAAGCCGCGACGTTCGCGACGGGCGGGACGTCACACCCCAGCCCGAGCAGATCCGCGCCTTCCGGGACACCTGGAAGGACGGCATTCACAGCTACCTGACCTATCTCCGGGACCGCCTCGTCGCCGCAGGGTCTCTGCTGAACGAGTCCGGCTCGGTGTTCGTACAGATCGGCGACGAGAACGTCCACGTGGTGCGCAACCTCCTCGACGAGGTATTCGGGCCCGACAACTTCGTCAGCCTCATCTCCTTCGTGACGACCAGCGGCTTCACCCAGGCCGCCGAACTGCCCCGCAAAGGCGACTACATCCTCTGGTACGCCAGATCGAAGCCTCAACTCAAGTACCGGACGCTCTGGGAGGAAGCGCACGACCGGCAGGGATACAGATGGCTCTACTTCCCGGACGGCAGTTTCCGCGGGATCAGGGCGCAGGAAGCTCGGGGCGAAGTCGCGCTCCCCGATGAGGCGCGCATCTACAAGGCCGGCGACCTCCAGTCCCAAGGCGCGGCGTCCGAGCCACAGCCCTTCGAGTTCGAAGGAAAGGTGTACAACTCTGGCTCCAATTCGCACTGGAAGGCGTCCTACCCGACCGGCATGAACCGACTCGCCCTTGCTGGCCGGATTCATGTCGCTCGGAACAGCATCCAGTACCGCCGGTTCGCGGACGACTTCCCCTATAAGGTCCGCACCAACTTCTGGGACGACACCGGGACGGGGAACTTCACAGACCCCAAGATCTTCGTCGTTCAGACCAACTCGAAGGTCGTCGAGCGCTGCATTCTGCTCAGCACCGACCCAGGCGACCTCGTGCTCGATCCAACATGTGGATCCGGTACCACCGCATACGTCGCCGAGAGATGGGGCCGGCGCTGGATCACGATGGACACGTCGCGGGTAGCGCTCGCGCTGGCGCGACGACGCCTGATGGGCGCCTGCTTCCCCTGGTTCCTCCTCGCCGACTCCGAAGAAGGGGCGACTGCCGAAGCACGCGAGGCAGGCACCCAGCCCGTAACGCCTGTGGGCGGATGGGCTCGCGACCTCCGCCGGGGATTCGTGTACCAGCGTGCGCTGCACATCATGCTGTCGACCATCGCCAACTGTGAGGACATCGTCCCTGGCATCAGCAGCGAAGAGCTCGACGCCGCCATTCGGCGGGCCGCAGACTACGAGGTGCTCTATGAGCAGCCACACGAGGACCGTTCGATCGTCCGGGTGTCCGGCCCCTTCACAGTGGAGTCACTCTCACCACACCGAACTGTCGAGCCCGGATCGAGCCAGACGCGCGACGACGGCGACTTCGTCGAGATGGTGCTCAACAATCTCGAGAAGGCCGGCGTGCAAAACGGTTATCGAAATGAGCGCCTGGACCTCGACTGGATTGAACCGTACGCCGGGCTCTGGAATCACGCCCTCGGAGGATTCACGGACGCCGACGGCGCTGACCTGACTGTGACGATCTCGATCGGGCCCGAAGCAGGCACCGTCGGCCGGGAACACATCGCCGAGGCCGCGAAGGAAGCCGTCCGCGAAGCGCGAGCTGACATCCTCCTCGTCTGCGCCTACGCGTTCGACGCCGGCGCTGGCGAACAGGCCAGCACCGAGAGCGGCACCGAACACACGTTCTCCGTGGACGGCCAACGCCAGGTCGGCCGACTACAAGTCCTCAACGTCCGCATCAACGCCGACCTGATGATGGACGAAGACCTCCAGAACACCGGCGTCGGGAACCTGTTCACCGT
This sequence comes from bacterium, assembly GCA_028824415.1. GTDB lineage: Bacteria > Actinomycetota > Acidimicrobiia > Acidimicrobiales > CATQHL01 > VXNF01. Next base: position 16,569 of record JAPPDX010000070.1, read on the forward strand.
CTTCGGCCAACCCGACATCACCGTCACCGACATAGACGACGACACCATCACCGTCAGAATCAACGGCCTCGACATCTACGACCCCAACAAGGGCACGGTTCGCTCCTCCGACGCGAGCGACATCGCTTGCTGGTTCATCGACACCAACTACAACGACGACGCCTTCTTCGTCCGCCACGCCTACTTCAGCGGCGGTGGCGTCGATCCCTTCGACTCGCTCAAGCGGACCCTCCGCTCCGAAATCAACCTCGAAGCCTGGGAAGCCCTCTACCGCACCGAGTCCCTACCCTTCCCCCGACCCGCCACCAACAAGATCGCCGTCAAGGCCATCAACCACTACGGCGACGAGGCGCTACGCGTCTTCACGTTGCACTGAGATTCGATCCCGACAAGTTCAATGCCACGGACAAAGAAACAACACCTCGTCTCAGTCACTCTACTCAAGCGATGGACAAAGAACGCCAGATTGAGACAAGTAGACTTGAAGACTCGAAAGCATAGTCTCGCGGTCCCGAACAAGGTCGCCTATTCGCGAGACTTCTCAACTCCTATCCAAGTACAACACACAGAAGAAGTGTGGCATGAGATTGAGTCGAGAGCTGGCGTCGCTCTGAAGAAAATATCAGAAGGTCGTCAATTTGATAGAGTTGCAGTGACGGACCTAATCGCTCTTCATCTAGTACGAAGTCATGACATGATCGACGCGTGCCACAATCTCTTCAACAGCTACGAGCCGATTACACGTCTTCGCAATCTGAGCTTCGAAGACTTGCAAAGGCACGCTTTGGAACGCACCGGCCTATACATCGTAGGTCCTGAGGGTGCCCTTATGGAACAGCAAGTGGTCACAGAGCAGATTTACAAGCACTTTCGCGAAGATCTGTCCGAACACCTCCCGAAGCTACTAGCACAAGTGCAGGGATATTTCCGAAGCCTGAACCTAGAAATCATGACGTGCAACTCCGCTGGTGAACTAGTCATCGGAGACACTCCCGCTATCCCGATTGACTGGACAGGTACACGGACCGGCCTGGAATCAGGGGTATGGTTACGTGACGCGGCGGCTGTGTTCATGCCCTTGACGCCGACGATTCTAGCGTCGGTCGGGCTAGCAGAAGGCACAACATCACTCACCAGCAACGCGATCACCAGATTGAACCTAATGCAATGCCAACGCGCTACAAGACGAGTCTTTTGTTCCCCCGGCTCTGGGCTCCACAGATGGATACTGGACGAACATAAGAAGGTGCTCGACTCATTGGACAACCAAGGCATCGGCACTGAGGCCTCACAGTGACGACGCATCACACCAACGCCTTCCCCGACCTGGATCGTGACCTGCGGTTCATCCCGTTGGGTGTCGAGGAGCCGCGGGTGCTGTCGCCCACCCAGGTTCGCCGGTACAACGAGGTGGGTCATCTGTTCCCCATCGACATCTTCTCGCCGGGCGAGATCGCCGAGATCCGGGCCTACATCGATGACCTGTTGCCCAAGGCGCTGGCGGCGGGGTGGAACAGCTACGAGGTGGTCAACTGGCACAAGAGCTGTCGGGGCATCTGGGACATCGTGACCGAGCCCCGCATCATCGACGTTGTCGCGGACCTGCTGGGCGACTCGGTGATCCTGCGCCACAGCCACCTGTTCGCCAAGCTGCCCGGCGACGCCAAGCGGGTCGCCTGGCACCAGGACGCCTCCTACTGGCCGCTGTCGCCCAGCCGGGTGGTCACCGCCTGGCTGGCCATCGACGACGTCGACGTCGACAACTCCGCCATGCAGGTCATCCCCCGCTCACACCACCACGCCCAACTCGCCTTCCGCGACAGCGCCGCCGCCGAGAACAGCGTGCTGGTCCAGACCGTGGACGACCCCGGCAACTACGGCGACCCGCCCGTCGCCCTGGAGATGCGGGCCGGACAGATCTCGCTGCACAGCGACTGGATCCTGCACGGCTCCGAACCCAACCGCTCCAACCGGCGCCGCTGCGGGCTGGCGATGCGCTACCTCTCCGCGGACGTGCGCGCCTACCTCGACTGGAACACCAACTCCATCTGGTGCCGCGGCACCGACCCCACCGGCCACTGGGCCAACCACCCCCGCCCCGACGGCGAAACAATCCCCACACCCGACAACGCCCCCGACCCCGTCAGAGACGCCTCCCTGAGCCGCTAGGGCCGACGCCCCGTCGGCTGGGACAGAACTGGTACCGTCTCCTGAAGTCAGCCCGGAAGGCACATGAGCTTGTTCTGCACATCACGGGGAGGCCACAGTGCAGCATTTCCTAGACCTCTTTACGCCCGAGACGTGGGACAAATATCGCTCGTCAGATCAAACCGTGACCGGCTTCCGGGTGCGCCAGCGCCGAATTGCAAACGAGCGGGTCAAGGAGGGGGATCTCCTGCTTTGCTGGCTCACCCGCATCTCGCGGTGGTGTGGCGTACTTGAAGTCACGTCGGAGGCATACGAAGACGAGAGTCCGATATTCGACGATCCAGATCCCTTCATTGTGCGATTCAAGGTAAAGCCCCTAGTCGTCTTGGATGCCGAGTTGTCGATTCCAATTCGAGAAGACGCCGTATGGAACGGTCTTACAATCACCAAGAAACATGAGAAGGACTACCGGTACTGGTCAGGGCCATTTCGTAGATCTCTATATCATTTTGCTGATCCAGATGGCAGACTGCTGGTCAAGCTGCTCCGAGCGCAACAGGAAAGTCGTAGGACCTATCCGCTCTCGCAGAGCGAAGTCAAGAAACTCGCAGCTCCCAAAGTCCATTCCCCCCGCGGGGAGGTGGAAGTCGAAATTCCTGAGATTGAAGACCCAGAAGAGTCCCCGGAGGAAGCGCCAGCTGCCTCCAGCCAGGATGACGTGCGGGAGTCGATTCGGGTACAGGCAAGTGTGGCGGAGATCGGCGCCAAGATGGGCTTTGAGATTTGGGTGCCAAACGCGGATCGTTCTCTGGTCATCTCTCAAGTCCCTGAATCGCTTCACAGCTCATTCTTGAAGAAGTTGCCACTTAATTACGAGGCCAACACTCTCCGGACTGTTGAACAGATTGATGTGCTGTGGCTGAAGGGGCGTGCGATGGTACGCGCCTTCGAAATCGAACACACGACGGCGATCTACTCGGGGATCCTGCGAATGGCCGACTTGTTGGCCTTGCAGCCCAACATCGACATCCGCTTGAACATCGTGGCGCCGGAAGAAAAGCGCAACAAGGTCTTCGCAGAGATCAGGAGGCCCGTGTTCTCGCTTCTGGAGGGCAGACTCCTGCGCGAACAGTGTGCCTACCTGTCCTACGACTCAATCAAGAAAGTCAGCGCGGAGAAGTTTCTGTCGCACATGAACGACACAATCATTGAAGAATACGAAGAGTTCGCCGACGTCTAGCTCTGGCACAAGAGCTGTCGGGGCATCTGGGACATCGTGACCGAGCCCCGCATCATCGACGTTGTCGCGGACCTGCTGGGCGACTCGGTGATCCTGCGCCACAGCCACCTGTTCGCCAAGCTGCCCGGCGACGCCAAGCGGGTCGCCTGGCACCAGGACGCCTCCTACTGGCCGCTGTCGCCCAGCCGGGTGGTCACCGCCTGGCTGGCCATCGACGACGTCGACGTCGACAACTCCGCCATGCAGGTCATCCCCCGCTCGCACCACCACGCCCAACTCGCCTTCCGCGACAGCACCACAGCCGAGAACAGCGTGCTGGTCCAGACCGTGGACGACCCCGGCAACTACGGCGACCCGCCCGTCGCCCTGGAGATGCGGGCCGGACAGATCTCGCTGCACAGCGACTGGATCCTGCACGGCTCCGAACCCAACCGCTCCGACCGGCGCCGCTGCGGGCTGGCGATGCGCTACCTCTCCGCGGACGTGCGCGCCTACCTCGACTGGAACACCAACTCCATCTGGTGCCGCGGCACCGACCCCACCGGCCACTGGGCCAACCACCCCCGCCCACCCGGCGAACACATCCCCACCCCCGACAACGCCCCCGACCCCGTCAGAGACGCCTCCCTCACCCGCTAGGGCCGGCGGCGGGGGTGGGCCGGCTCTGTGGAGCCGTCCCGATTCAGGCGACTTGCGTGCTCCCGGTGGTCCCTGCGGCCGGGAGGCCGGAGGTCACAGGCGGGTCCTCTCGCCGGCTTCCGGGGGGACTGGTGGACACCATCTCCTGCAGTCGGGCGGAGACGAGCGATGCGTCCGGAACGCTTCCGGCGAGGAGGTCCGTGACGTGCGGAACCCAACTCGGATCGGTCACGGTGAGCACCTCGATGCCGACGATGTTGTCCGAGCCGTCCCGATCCACATGGAGTGACGCGGTGAGCGAGTCGGTTCGGGCCACGTCGCCGTCACCGATCCGGATGTAACCGCAGTCGCTCTCGCTGTCGTACGAGTACCGCAGAGTGCTCACGTCGCTCAACTCCACATCGCTGTGATGACGAGGATCGTCCGTCGGTCGGTGATCACCGTGCGATCTCCGCGAGAGCGGTCTGCACGCGCTTCCGTGCCCGCGGGTCTGCCTCCACCTCGGCGTAGAAGTCGCGAGGGGTGATCTTGTGCTGCCACGCGTCAGGAGGAACCTCGTCGGTCGAGGCGTCATCCGAGGGCAGTCGTCTCTGTCGTGTCTCATCCATGCCGTGCCGGTGCCTCCCAGGCCAGAAAAAGAAAGGCCCGGCCCCCGCAGGGACCGGGTCAGTTATGGCAAGTATAGCCAACTGGCCTCTCTCGGCGCGAGCTTCCGAGGATGGTCTGCGCGGCTGTTACCAGCCCGCTGGCTTCCGAACACCGCCCACGACCTCCGGCAACTGATCGTCGAAGAAGTCCTCGGCCGTGAGCCGGTACCACCAGTGCCCGCCCACACCGTCGTTTGGCTCACCCCTGAGATGTCTCGCAGTAGACCGTCCCCGCGGATTCGCCGTGCCCGTCGGCACATGGATCCGAGCATGCTGCGCCGGTAGGCGCAAGTCGCCGTCGTTCGAGACCAACACCGCCGCGTCGATCGCCTCGGTGTGAATGTCGATCAGTAGATGCGACGCCACGTTGACGTCGGAACCCTTCTCATTGGGAACCTCGCGGGTCTCGCGTACGCCGTCTTCGCCGGCCTGCCTGTGGACCTTGCGCAGCGCAAAGTGTCCCAACTCGATCGTGATCCGGTCGTCCGCGCGCAGCGCGGCCAGGTAGGCCTCCTGGCAGTGGCGGCCATCCGGGTCGACCTCGCCCCTGATCAGCGCTGTGCAGTACACGAGGCGATGCAACGTGGCGCCCTTCGCCGTCCACGCAGCGTTCCTTGCGATCATCCGTTCGACCGATGCTGCCAGGTCGAACCAGCGCCAGCCGGACGCGTCGCGGCCGCAAAGGTGTCTCCCGCCGTAGTAGACGTTCAGGCCGTCAACGTACGCTCCGACTCGCAAGTCGCCCAGACTAACGACGATCTTTCACCATCGGAGAAATATACTCATAGCGCGAGTTATACGCTTGGGTCACCATTAGAGTGCGCGCACAGGACCGTTGAGGCGGCTGGGGGATGAGATGGGCGAGAAGCGGCTTGTCGTTCGGAATCGACACGGCGATTGGGAGGTGCGCATCCCCGGAGCGCACAAGCCGGTGTCGCAGCACGGGTCGCTCGACGACGCCAGGCGAGCGGCGAAGGAGTTCGTGGCCAAATCCGGAGGCGGCGAGGTAGTCGTCCACGTCTGATCTCCGGCAGCCGGCGGGCGGGTTGTCCGGATGGTGCGCCTTAGGCTTCGATCGTGGTCGGTGCGGACTTGCCGCAGTTCTTCAAGGACCCGGAGCCGTTCATCTGTCATCCCGATGGCGCTCTGGAGACTCGGCTTGAACTCCAGCAAGGCTTGATCACGCCGAATCGGCTCTTCTATGTGCTGCACAACGGGGGGCGGGGCGCCGATGTCGACGTCTCGACGTGGCGCCTGCGCGTGGAGGGCGACGCTGTCGGGCGACCGCTGGACATCACCTACGAGGACATCCGGGGCATGCCCAGCCGCAGCCTCGTGTGCTACCTGGAGTGTGCCGGCAACCACCGGGCGATGTTCGATCTCCTGAAGGGTCGGCCCGCGGGAAGCCCGCCGTGGGGTACCGGCGCCGTCGGCAACGCGGAATGGACCGGCGTGTCGCTGAGGCACGTGCTGGCCGAGGCGGGGATCGCCGACAGCGCGGTCAGCGTGCTGCTGGTGGGCCTCGACGCCACCGCACCCGAAGGCGGGTACCGGAGAGTCCTGCCGGTGCACAAGGCGATGCATCCCGACACGCTGCTGGCCTATGAAATGAACGGCGAGGCTCTCCCCCGCGATCACGGTTTCCCGGTGCGGGCCGTGGTGCCCGGTTGGATCGGCGCCAACAGCATCAAATGGCTCGGGCGCATCGTCGTGTCCGCCGAGCAGATCTGGACGCGCAACAACACCACCAACTACGTGCTGATCGGCGAGGACTACCCCGCTGAGGGACCTGCGATGGGCCAGCCGATCACGACCCTGGTGATCAACAGCGCGCTGGCGCTGCCGTGGCCGGCGGAACTGAGCGCGGGCCCGCACCTGATCCGGGGGTATGCCCGGTCGCCCCACGGTGCCATCACCGGCGTGGAATGGAGCTCCGACTCGGGCGTCACCTGGTCCGGCGCCTCGGTCGAACCATCGCCGTCGCGGTACTCGTGGTCACCCTTCACGTTCGAGTGGATGGCCGAGCCCGGTGAGCACACCCTCATGACTCGAGCTTTCGACGCCGCCGGCAACACGCAGCCGGATGAGATCCCGTTCAACAAGCGGGGTTACCTGTTCAACCAGCCGCTCCCCCATCCGATCCGGGTGGGGTGACCGGGCGTTCCGCTGACTGTGTCGGGACGATCTGACGGCGGCGGGGAGCCGAGGCTTCTTGCGGGCGGCAACCCGCAGATTCCCAAGGGTGACGGCGACGCTCCCGTGGCGGCCTATCTGGCGGCGATGCCAGGCTGGAAGGGCGACATCGGGCGGCGTGTCGATGACCTCATCGTGGGGACCGTGTCCGGCGTGCGCAAGGCCGTGCGGTGGAATTCGCCCTTCTACGGCCTCGAGGGCGACGGGTGGTTCGCGAGCTACCACTGCCTGACTCGCTGTGTCTGGTTGACGTTCCTGAACGGCCGGTCGCTGCGGCCCGAGCCGCCCGGGTCGGGCAAGGACGAGGATGCTCGCTGGATCGACATCCCCGAGGGCGGACTCGACGAGGCGCAGCTGGAGGACTGGATCCGCCAGTCGGCCGCCCTGCCCGGCTGGCGAGGGTTCGAGGTGCTCTGAGGCCCGGCTCAGCGGTCGCGCAGGCCCTTGCCGTCGAGGATCTTCCGGGCGTACCTCTCGATGAGCGCCTGGCGGGTCTTGGCCGGCTTGGCTCCGGCGACGTACGGGTTGCACTCGCGACGGACGCTGGCCGCCGGCGGCACTGTCACAACGTCTGCGTATGTTGTCCAATGTGGCGAGACGGCGATGGGCGGGAGGACCGAGATGAACCAGAAGCAGGGCTCCGCAGAATCCGGCGACGTGGGTCGGGCCCGCGCCGAACCGCAGGACACGTCTTCGGGCAAGGACCGTCCGGCAACGCGGTGGTTGGTGTGGGTTGCCTTGGCGGCGGCCATTGTCGTGGCGGCTGTTTGCGCCACCGACGACCCGGTGGCGCCCGAGCCGGTCGGGGCGCCGGGCGGCGGCGACCCGGGCGACTGCTACACCACCGAGGCCGACCAGCCGCAGCATCCGCGCGACACCAACCGTTACCTGGTGGCGCTCACCTCCGATGACGCCGATGCCGGCGCTCTGGACGAGTACGCGCACTGCCAGCACCTGCCGGCAACCAACCCGGAATCGGCTGATCCCGACTGCTACAGCACCGGCGACGACAACGAATGGAACCTGCCCGGGGCGAACCTCTATGCGCTGGCGTTGCTCAAGGGCGGCGCTTCGGCGGGGGCGCTAGACAAGTACGCGAAGTGCGAGTTCATGCCTGCCGTGCTTGGCAGCGCCGGTGACGGAACGGAGTGAGTGATGCGGCGGATGCACGTGGGGCTGCAGGTCGAGGTCTACGGCACCGCCCAGGTGCCCAGTCCGGCCGGGGCATGAGGCACTAGCGCTGTGGACAAGGTCGTGTTGATCACCGGGGCATCGTCGGGCATCGGCCGTGAGGCGGCGATCCTGCTCGGCGAGCAGGGGCACACCGTCTACGCCGGCGCCCGCCGGGTGGACCGGCTGGCCGAGTTGGCCGACCTGGCCGACGGTCGTATCACCGCCGTCGAGATGGACGTCACAAGCGACGGCGACAACGAGCGGGCCGTCGACCGGATCATCGAGAGCGAGGGCCGAATCGACGTCCTCATCAACAACGCCGGCCGCGGCCTCTACGGACCCGTCGAGCAGGTCTCGCTCGACGACGCTCGCTACCAGTTCGAGGTGAACATCTTCGGTCTGGCGCAACTCACCCAACTCGTCCTGCCGCACATGCGGGCGGCGAGCTCGGGGCGGATCGTCAACATCTCCTCGATGGTCGGGCGGATCTACACGCCCATGGGGGCCTGGTACATCGCCACCAAGCACGCCCTGGAAGGCTGGTCGGACTGCCTCCGCTACGAGACCGCTCCCTTCGGCATCCAGGTGGTGCTCGTTCAGCCGGGCTCGATCCATACCGAGTTCGCCTCCCTGACAGCGAACCAGTTGAACGAACTCCCCGCCGACAGCCCCTACCGGGCACACATCGACATGCTCCGCAAGCGGGTCAGCGACCCCGGCGCCGCCGATCGCCCGGTCGGGGCGCGGGAGGTCGCCGAGGTGTACGTCAAGGCCGCGACCACCCGTCGCCCCCGCCGTCGCTACGCCACCGGAGCGCGGGCGCGGCCATGGATGATGACCAGAAGGTTTCTCGGCGACCGGGCCTTCGAATACCTGCTGCACCGCAGCGTGCGGTGACGGTGGTTCGGCGCCGGCGAGGGCACCGAAGAGAGGATCGCTCAATGGTCAAGGTCATCCTGATCACCGGCGCATCGACGGGCATCGGGCGTGAGGCCGCGATCCTGCTCGGCAAGCAGGGGCACCGCGTCTACGCCGGCGCCCGCCGGCTGGAGCGCATGGCCGACCTGGCGGAGCGGGCCGGCGGTGGCGTCACCGCGGTCGAGATGGACGTCACCAAGGCCGGCGACAACGAACGGGTCGTCGAGCAGATCATCCGGAACGAGGGCCGGATCGACGTCCTCATCAACAACGCCGGCTTCGGCCTCTACGGGCCCATCGAGGACCTCTCGATCGACGATGCCCGCTACCAATTCGAGGTGAACCTCTTCGGCCTGGCGCAACTCACCCAACTGGTCCTGCCGCACATGCGGGCCCAGGGCTCGGGGCGCATCGTCAACGTCTCATCCATGGTCGGCAAGGTCTTCATGCCGCTGGCAGCCTGGTACGACGCCACCAAACACGCCCTCGAGGGCTGGTCGGACTGCCTGCGCCTCGAGACCGCACCCTTCGGCATCCAGGTGGTCCTCATCGAGCCGGGCGCCATCAAGACCGAGTTCGACGACGTGAGGATGGCCCAGCTGGAGACGCTCCCCGCCGATTCGGCGTACCGCAGCCAGATCGACGCGTTCAAACTGCTCGTGGACGCCCCGCCGGACCTCGACCGCCAGACCCCGCCCGAAGTGGTCGCCCGGGTGTACGCCAAGGCCGCCACCGCCCGCCGGCCCCGGCGGCGCTACGTCACCGGCAAGTACGCACGGTCCTGGATGTTCGTCCGGAGGTGGCTCGGCGATGGGGCCTACGAACTGATCCTGCGCCGGGCCTACCGGTGATGGCGATCCGGCGCCACCGAGCGCACCGGAGGCACCGGAAGGGGACTCCGGGGGTGTCGAGCGCACTGCTGGTACCGGGCGCATCGGCGTCACCGGGGGCGCTGGAAAGGGGCTAGCGCAATGGGCAAGGTCGTGCTGATCACCGGTGCGTCGGCAGGCATAGGACGTGAAGCGGCGATCCTGATGGCGAAGACGGGCCACACCGTGTACGCCGGGGCCCGGCGGGCCGACCGGCTGGCCGAGCTGGCGGAGCACGGCATCACCCCGGTGGAGATGGACGTCAGCGAGGGCGACGACAACGAGCGGGCCGTCGATCGGGTCATCGCCGCCGAGGGGCGGATCGACGTCCTCATCAACAACGCCGGCTTCGGGCTGAACGGGCCCGTCGAGGACATCCCGATCGACGACGCCCGCTACCAGTTCGAAGTGAACCTCTTCGGCCTGGCGCAACTCACCCAACTCGTCCTGCCGCACATGCGCGCCCAAGGCTCAGGCCGCATCGTGAACGTCTCGTCGGTGGTCGGCAGGGTCTTCCTGCCCCTGGGGGCCTGGTACAACGCAACCAAGCACGCCCTGGAGGGGTGGTCGGACTGCCTGCGCTACGAGACCGCTCCGTTCGGCATCCAGGTCGTCGTCATCCAACCGGGCGCCATCAGGACCGAGTTCGGCGACGTGGCCTGGACCGGGATGGAGAAACACGTCGACGACACCGCCTACGGGGCAGTGGTGGAGCCATTCCGCAGGCTGCGAGCCAACCCGCGCCTCAAGGGCCGCTCCACCGACGCCGCCGTGGTCGCCAAGGTGTACCTCATGGCCGCGACCGCCCGCCGGCCACGCCGCCGCTACGTCACGGGGGCGTTCGCCCGACCGGCGATGTTCCTCAGGAAATGGTTCGGCGACGGGGTCTACGAGTTCGCGTTGCGCCGAGTCGCCCGCTGATTCATCTCCACACGACACGGGGAGTCACACCATGAGCAAGGTCATCCTGATCACCGGTGCGTCGGCCGGCATCGGCCGTGAGGCGGCGATCCTGATGGCGCAGAAGGGCCACAAGGTGTACGCCGGCGCCCGGCGGATGGACCGCCTGGCCATGCTGGCCGACCACGGCGTCATCCCTGTGCAGATGGACGTCACCGCGGGCACCGACAACGAGCGGGCCGTCAATCAGGTCATCGACACCGAGGGGCGGATCGACGTCCTCATCAACAACGCCGGCTTCGGCGTCTACGGGCCCGTCGAGGATGTCCCCCTCGACGACGCCCGCTACCAGTTCGAGGTGAACCTCTTCGGCCTCGCCCACCTCACCCAGCTCGTGCTGCCGCACATGCGCGCCCAGGGCTCGGGACGCATCGTCAACGTCTCGTCGGTGGGCGGCAGAATCTTCATACCGCTGGGGGCCTGGTATCACGCCACCAAGCACGCCCTCGAGGGCTGGTCGGACTGCCTGCGCTACGAGACCGCTCCCTTCGGCATCCAGGTCGTGATCATCCAACCGGGCGCCATCAAGACCGAGTTCGGCGACGTGGCCAACGTGGCGCTGGACAGGTACGCCGTCGACACGGCCTATGGGGATCTGGTCGGTCTGTTCCTCAAGTTGCGGGACAACTCGCGCACCATGGACCGCGCAACCGACGCCTCGGTGCTCGCCAAGGTGTACCTCAAGGCCGCAACCGCCCGCCGGCCGCGCCGCCGCTACGTCAAGGGGGCGTTCGCCCGACCTGTCCTGTTCATCAGGAAATGGTTCGGCGACGGGGTGTACGAGTTCGCGCTGCGCGGCATCGTCCGCTGACCCATCTCCCTGACGTGTCGGGACGACCGCCTGCCGCGGGCTTCCCCGTCTGGCAGGATCACCCCCACACGACAAGGGGAGTCACACGATGAGCAAGGTCATCCTGATCACCGGTGCGTCGGCGGGCTTGGGCCGTGAGGCGGCGATCCTGCTGGCGGAGCAGGGTCACACGGTGTACGCCGGCGCTCGCCGGGTGGATCGGCTGGTCGAATTGGCCGACCACGGCGTCACCGCGGTGGAAATGGACGTCACGAAGGCCGCCGACAACGAGCGGGCCGTCAGCCGGATCCTCGACAACGAGGGGCGGATCGACGTCCTCATCAACAACGCCGGCTTCGGCCTCTACGGACCCGTCGAGGACATCCCGATCGACGAGGCTCGCTACCAGTTCGAGGTGAACCTGTTCGGCCTGGCCCACCTCACCCAGTTCGTCCTGCCGCACATGCGGGCGCAGGGCTCGGGTCGCATCGTCAACATCTCCTCGATGGTGGGCAAGGTCTTCACGCCGATGGGGGCCTGGTACGTCGCCACCAAGCACGCCCTGGAGGGCTGGTCGGACTGCCTGCGCCTCGAGGCCGCGCCGTTCGGCATCCAGGTCGTCCTCATCGAACCCGGTGCCATCCACACCGAGTTCGGCGACGTGATGGTGGCCCTCATGGAGAAGTTCCCCGACGCCAGCCCCTATCACTCTCAGATCGAATCGCTCAGCAGCCTGATGGCAGACCCGGGTGCCGTCGAGCACCGTACGCATGTGACGGCCGCCGCCAAGGTCTACGCCAAGGCCGCCACCACCCGCCGCCCACGCCGGCGCTACGTCACCGGAAAGCTGGCACGGCCCTGGATGTACACCCGGAAGTGGTTCGGCGACGCCGTCTACGAGTTCACCGTCTGCCGCGGACTCCTCTGACCGAGCTCGCCGCCTGCCGCGGACTCCGCTGACCGAGCTCGCCACCTGCCGCGGACTCCGCTGACCGAGCTCGCCACCTGCCGCGGACTCCGCTGACCGAGCTCGCCACCTGCCGCGGACTCCGCTGACCGAGCTCGCCACCTGCCGCGGACTCCGCTGACCGAGCTCGCCACCTGCCGCGGACTCCGCTGACCGAGCTCGCCGCCTGTCTCGATTCGCCCGCGCGCGACCAGAGTCGCCGCCACTCGGCAGCAACGTCGCCGCCCGATCCGCGTGCGCCAACTCTCCGGCAGATGGACGCGGTGCCGCCAACCGAGGCTCGGACCTGTGGCTGGAGGCGACCGCTCCTCCGTCACCTCGCCGGCGTCACCACCAACTCGCCGTCCGCCAACGTCAGGCGCACCACGGAGAGGATCGTGGGCTCGGCGACGAACGGCTCGTCGTCGGCCCGGATAAGTCTCGACACCTCGATCGTCGGGCCGCTCACCTCCACGCCCGTTACGGCGACGCGGTCACCAATGAACACGTTGCCGACGTCGCTGAACCCGCCGTCGCCGTCGGCGAGGATGGCGTGGACCGTGTAGAAGAATCCCGTGCCGCCGGTGTTCGTGGCCAGAACAGCGACCCCGTCGAGCAGACCGTCGCCGTTGAGATCGCCGGAGGTCCCGGTGATGAACGTCGAGTCGACCATGGCCTCCTCGTCGAAGAACTCGCCGTTCTCGTCGAGGCGCACCTGCTCGTCGATGAGGTCGCCGAGGCTGTACTCGACATCGGCGAACGCCAGCCGGAAGACCTGGTAGTCACAGGCAGTCGCTAGCACGGCCGAGAGTGCGCCCAGGAGCACGGCGAGCGACCGCAACGACCGGCGAGGCCTCATGACTGAAGGGTACCGACCGGCATCTCTGGGTCCGGCAATCCGCACGGCCAAATACCGCCACGCCCAACGCCATCGCCCGCCAGATCCGGCCACCTCACCCCGCCGACACGACCGTGTCGCTACTGAACTCGACCGTGTCGCTACTGAACTCAACCGTGTCCCCCTGAACTCGACCGTGTCACTCCTGAACTCGACCGTGTCACTCGCCGACCCGGCCACCTCCCCCACCAACCCGGCCGCGACACCCCGGCGAACCGACCTCCTCCCCCGCCAACCGGGCCGCGACACGCCGGCGAACCGACCTCCTCCCCCGCCAACCATTCCGCCCCGCCAACCCCGACGGCGTCATTCCGGCGAAGGCCGGAATCCAGATCGCCTTTGCGATTGTCGGGACTTCTGGTGGCTGGTGGCTTATCAAATATTTTCAGATATGAACACGAACAATCGTTGCGACTGTCACACGAGTCGCATAGAGTACGGGTACCGGTCAATGACCCCTGATGCGACGGGGGTCGCTTCCCCAACCGGCTTGTCGGCCCGGCCGACCCGAGTCCGACAGCGATGCGTTCCCTGGGGGAGCCACCGATGACCGAGTTGAGCCTCTTCTCCGACCAGACCCCACCGGCCACAGAGGTCGGCGATGCCCCACGGCTTGCGGTCTATGAGGGCACCACAGCGGACACCACCTGTCGGTCGGATCGGCGGGTAGCGCCGACCCCGACCACCTCCCCCGCCGACGAGTCCGACCGTGACGAACCCACCTCCCGGGCTCTCCCCGACCAGCCGGAGGCGCCGGCGCCGCCCACCACCTCCGCCGCCGGCGAATCGGTCCGCAGCGGCTTGTCCTCGGAGCGGTTGTTGGGGCTGTTGGATGCGCTGGTTGGTGGTCTGGACGGGTTGGTTGGTGGGCGCCTGGAGGAGTGCCTGCGCCTCCTCGGGCGGTGTGAGGCACGGTTGGCGGCGGTGAAGGCCGACAAGGTCGCCGAACTGGCGCGGTGGCGGGGCGAGGCGCACGCCGCGGCGGTTCTACGGGACGATTTGAAGCAGTCCCGCGGCGGCGCCCGCCGGGAGGTGCAGTTCGCCGGGCGGCTCGGCGACCTCCCCGGCACGGCCGAGGCGTTGGCGGACGGTTCGATCACGCCCCAGCACGCCCGGGCGATCGCCGACGCCTCCGCGCACACGCCGATCGACGAGGACGAACTGCTGGACGCCGCGGGAGCCGAACCCGCCGACGTCTTCGCCCGCACCATCCGCGATCACATCAACGAGCGCACCGCGGCAGAAGATCTCGAGGAGCGTCGGCGGCGTCAGCGGTCCCGGCGGGAGGCGAACATCAACCAGGAGTCCGACGGCATGTACAAGCTGTTCGGCACCTTCGACCCCGTGTCAGGCGCCCGCGTCGAGACGGCGCTGGCGGCGATGGCGAACCAACTCTGGCACAACGAGGATCCCAAGAACCGCGCCACGCCCGCCCAGCGGTACGCGGACGCGCTCGAAGCGCTCATCACCCGTCAAGACACCGGCAGCAACGGTAAGGCGCAGCGCACCACCCTCGTGGTCGTTGCCGACTACGACCTGGTCGGCGGCCAACTGGACAACGCCCGGCTGGTCGACGGCACCCCCCTGGCGCCTGGCGAACTCCTGAAGATCGCCCTCGAGGCCGACATCCTGCCCGCCCTGTTCGACACCAAGGGCCAACCCCTGTGGCTGGGCCACAAGACCCGCACCGCGAGCGTCGCCCAACGGGTCGCCCTGGCGATCCGCGACCGGGGCTGCGTCATCTGCGGCGCCGCCAACAGCTACTGCCAGGCCCACCACGTCCTCCACTGGGCCGACGGCGGCCCCACCGACATCGACAACCTCTGCCTGCTGTGCAGCGACTGCCACCACAAACAGATCCACGAACTCGGTGCACAACTCGTCCGCGCCCCAGACGGCAAGCTCAGCCTCGAACTCCCGTCCAACCGACCACCCGCCCCGAAACGCCGCAGGCGTCCCCCGCGCCACCCCGACGAGTCCAACAGCCGTCGACCGGCCACTGCAAACCAACCCCTCCGCTGCTGAGGACCAAGTGGCGGACGCCGCAGCCAATCAGTTCGGCTGCCAACGACGGCTCTGCGATGCCATGATGCTTCTGTGCGCGTCACCGTGAACCTGGATGCCGATGTGTTGGCAGGCGCCCGCTCGCTCGCACAGCAGCGGGGCATCTCGCTCGGTACTGCACTATCGGACTTGGCGCGACTTGGACTGGGAGCGCCGTCCACGGGCACCGGGCGGAGGATTTCAGGCTTCGCCGTCAGCCCCGACAGTCAGCAGATCACCCCAGAGATAGTCCGAGCCGCTAACGGGGACTGCTGATCGCTTTGCGCCGGTCCTTCGCGCAAGTAGACGTGTTCACGGCTGTGCCGTACCGGGGCAACCCTCTCGCCGTCGTCGGTGACGCCACCGGTCTCACGACCGAGGAGATGCAGCGTGTCGCCGCATGGATGAACCTCTCGGAGACCACGTTCCTGCTGGAACCGTGTTCCGAGAACTCCGCCACGGCCGACTACCGGGTGCGGATCTTCACGCCCGACCGGGAGTTGCCGTTCGCCGGCCACCCCACCCTGGGCAGCTGCGCCGTGTGGCTCGAGCAGGGCGGCGTGCCCCGCACGCCCGGCGTGATCGTCCAGGAATGCGGGGCCGGGCTGGTGCAGATCCGCTCCAGCCACAACTCGGGTAGCAGCGCCGGGAACAACCCCGGGACCAGCCCAGATAGCCCCGGGAACAACCCCGGTAACAACCCCAGAAACAGCCCCGAGAACAGCCCCGGATCCAGCTCCGGGTCCAGCTCCGATAGCAGCCCCGGGAACAGCCTCGATAGCAGCCGCCTGGCCTTCGCCGCACCCCCCTTGGTGCGCTCAGGGCCAGTCTCGGCTGATGACCTCGCTGCCGCATGTGCACTCCTGCGCATCGATCCCAACACACAGGTCGTAAACGCCAACTGGGTCGACAACGGGCCGCCCTGGTTGGGACTGCTGTTGCGGTCAGCCGAGGATGTGCTGAATCTGCGCCCCGAGGCCGCCAATCCGCACGACCTGTTCGTCGGCGCGGTGGGCCCATATCCGCCCGGCTCAGCAGCCGACTCAGCCGACCCAGCAGCCGACCCAGCCAACCCGGCAGACTCACCAGACTTCGAGGTGCGGGCCTTCTTCCCGGTGCGCGGCGCGCTCGCCGAGGATCCCGTGACCGGCAGTCTCAACGCCTCACTCGGCCAGTGGCTGACCGCCGCCGGCCACGCCACCGCCCCCTATGTGGCAAGCCAGGGCGCGGCCCTCGGTCGGGACGGCCGGGTCTACATCGACCGGGACCCCGACGGCACGATCTGGGTCGGCGGCGCGGTCGTCACCTGCATCCAGGGAACCGTCGAGATCTAGCGACCGGTCGACCCGTCCGACAGGATGCCGGCCCAGATCGGCCAGTTCTCCGAACAGTCCCGGACCAAGCGGCGCTGAGCTGTGGTCTGAGAGAATCCGCCCGTGCCCGGAAACGCAATCCGTCGCAGCCGGCTCCGTTGCATCACCGTGATCCTCTCGGTCGTCCTCGCAGCGGCCGTTCTCGGCGGTGCCTGCGGCTCCGACAATGACACAGGGCCAGTCCGGCCGGTGCGCCTGCCACCGACCACGGTCGCCGAGGGCGAGCCGCCACCGAGCATCCAGGAGCCGCCGCGACCGGTCGAGCCGCTACCCCCGCCCGAGGCCGAACAGCCGTAGCTTGGGTGATCCTGTAATGGCTATCGCTGACTCCTAGGAAGCCGATGCGTGTGAGATTCGAGCGTTTCGCGCTGCTGATCGTCGCACTGGCACATCTCGCCGCCCAGTTGGCGCATGGCTCCAGCCACCTCGCCGCGGATGTGCCGATCACCGCCGCGCAACTCGCCTACGTCATCGTGGTGGTCACGGTGCTGCCGCTCCTCGCCGTCGCGGTGGCGTTCTGGAAGGACCAGCGATCGGGGGCGCGGCTCTTCGCAGCCGCGATGGCCGCCTCGTTCGTCTTCGGATACCTGTTCCACTTCGTCCTGGACACCGCCGACCTGCACTCGAACGTCGTCGGCGAACACAGCGACCAGTTCTTCCACTCGGCGCTGAGCCTGGCGCTCATCGAGTTCGCCGGCCTCGTCTACGGTCTCGCCGTCGCCCTCCGGCACGGTCGGAGCCGGTCGGGTTGGAGCGGAGATTCGACGGCGAGTCCAGGCCAAGACGGCGGCGGCACCGAGAGGTCGTAGATCTCGCCTTCGCGCTCGTCTCAGCGGCCCTACAGGTCGAAGGGCACCAGCACCAGCGCCACGACGGGCATCGCCCTACAGGTCGAAGGGCACCAGCACCAGCGCCACGGTGGCGTCGCAGCGGCGCAGGACCGTCTCGACGGTGTGACCCAGGAAGGGGCGGTCCCTGAGCCGTCTGAGGTTGGCTCCCATGACGACCAGGTCGGCCTCGGTCTCCCGCACCAGGTCCAGCAGCTCGACGGCCACCGAGGTGCCGGGGCGAGTGACAAGCTCAGGCTCCACCCCCAGCCCTTCGACGAGCTGGGCCGCCTGGCCCAGGACCTGCTCGCCGATGTCGGTGGCCCGCGCCGGCGAGCGCAGCATCGCCAGGCGCCGGGGCCGCAGCAGATCCAGCGGCGCTCGCAACAGCCTCGTCATCCTGGCCGCCAGCGACCCCATGGCCAGCGACCCCATGGCCGGCAGCCCCGCAGGGCCAAGGGCGGAGCCGCTCTCTGACGGCGTGCCTGGCTCCACGCTCTCCACCCATCCGCCATCGGTCCCGGGGTCAGGATCGGCGCCGGCTGGGTCTGTCGCGCCCTCAGGGTCGGCCGCCGGCCCGGGAGGCCCATCGGCGGCCAGCACCCTGACCGCCTCGGCGATCTCCTCGTCGTCGTGCCAGATTCCCGGCCACATCGCGCCGGACGCCACCCCGGGCAAACGCCGCAGGCCGCCCATCACATCCGCGGAGCCCACGACGTGGGCCAGCACCATCTGCGTGCCGAGCTGGGAACTCAGATGGGCCGCCACCTCGGCCGCGGCGCGGCTCGCAGGGCCGCCCGAGGCCGGCACCAGAGCCTTGGCGTAGGCCCCCGGCAGCGGGCGATCCAGGTCGCGGGCCCGTCGCACCACCACCACCGGGATGGGGCTCACCCGCAGCACCTCGTCCACCAGCGGCGAGATCACCTGGCCGATCTCCTCGCTGCTCTCCACACCCATGCCGATCGCCCCGTAGCCCAGGGCGGCCTCCCGGGCGATGCGCTCGGCCACATCACGCTCCCGCACCCGCTCGAAGTCCAGCTCCCGGCCGTGCAGCACGTTCTCCAGCGGCCCGAAGTCGAACGTCGCCCGCCGGTCGGCGGCGGTGAACACCGTCACCTCGGCCTCCGGGGGCCACGAGTAGTGCATGAGCTGGGCGGCGGTGATGGAGGCCGGCCCGCCCCGCGACGGGATCAGCAGCCGGGACGTGCGCACCACCAGGTTCTCGCTCAGCGCCTTCTCGCGCTCCAGCCGGCGGATCTCCCCCGCGTCGCCACGCCAGTTGAAGACCACGATCCGCAGCACCACCGAAGCGAAGAGCGACGTCACCAGCGGCACCAGCACGATGATCGTGAACGACGCCGTGTTGAAGACCCCCAGGCTGAGGCCCACCGAGGCGATGACGATCTCCAGGGTGCCCCGGGCGTTCAGCCCGGCCCCCAGCGCCATCCCGGCCCGGTGGCTGCGCCCCGCCACCCGAGCCCCGCCGTAGGCGCCGGCGAACTTGGCCACGATCGCAACCGCCACGATCACAATGGTCCAGGTGAGGATCGTCGGGTCGTCCAGCAACAGCAGGTTCACCTGCAGGCCGGCGGTGGCGAAGAACACCGGGGCGAAGAACGACGACGTCAAACGCTCGAGGGAATGCTCCAGGCGCTCGTCCACGAAGCGGGAGCGGTGCAGCACCACGCCGGCCACGAACGCCCCCACCACCGCCTCGACCCCCAGGCCCTGGGTCACCACCCCGAAGCCCAGCATGGTGACCACCGCCACCGTGACCGCCGCACCCAGCGAGTCGCTGCTGCGGCGGGTGCGCCGCAGCCAGCGGTCCACCAGCCACTGTCCCACCGTGAGGGCCAGCAACATGAACAGCACCAGGCCGCCGACCGAGACCAGGATTTCCAACGCGGAGACGCCGCCGGCGGCCACCACACTGGTGAGCACGCCCAGCAGAACCCAGCCCACCACGTCGTTGGCCATGCCGACAGCCACGGTGATCTGGCCGAAGTCGCGCCGCATGAGCCCCAGGTCGGACAGGATCTTGGCCACCACCGCCAGGGCCGAGACGCTGACGGCCAATGTCACGAACAGCACGAACGTGCTGCGCGTGGCCTCGGGGCCCAGGAACTCGCCCGGGATCCGCCAGCCCACGGCGCTTCCTGCGGCCGCCGGCACCAGCATGCTGCCCAGCGCCACCAGCACGGCGGGGCGACCCAGCTTGGTGATCAGGCCCAGGTCGGTCTCGAAGCCCGCCAGCACCAGCAGCAGCGCCACGCCGATCCAGCTCACGGTCAGAAGCGCGGCCGCCTGCTCGCCGCCGGCGGGCAGGAACCATGCGAACTGCTCGGGGAAGTAGTGACCGAACAGCGACGGGCCGAGGATCACGCCCGCGCCCAACTCGCCGATGACCCGCGGCAGGCCCAGTTGCACCATCACCCAGCCGAGGGTGCGGGCGCCGACCACCAGGGCCAGCAGCTGCACCCAGAAGACCAGCAGGTCGTACTCGGCGTGCGCCAGGTCGGCGGTGGCGGCCAGCATCAGGAGCCACCGTCCCCGGCGGCTCTGCGGGACCGATCATGGACCACACCGGTCGTGCCCTGCGCAGCTGGGCTCCGGCCCCGGATCGAGTCCGGGACAGGCTCTTCGCCGGAACGACGACGGGCATGAGCCGCGGAGTGACCGATCACCGGCGCGCCTGCTCTCACACGTCGAAGTCCACCACGAGCGGGGCGTGGTCGGAGGGTTTGGTGCCCTTGCGGGCGTTGCGGTCCACGACGATGCCGCCGGCACGGCCGGCCAGCGCCTCGGTGGCCAGCACGTGGTCGATGCGCATGCCCTGGCGCTTGTGGAAGCGGCCCGCCTGGTAGTCCCAGAACGTGTAGAGGCCGTCGATGTCGGGATAACGCCGCCGGAACACGTCCACCAGGCCCCAGTCGCAGACGGCCCGCCAGGCCTCCCGCTCCGGCAAAGTCACATGGGTGGACTCGGCGAACACCTCGATGTCCCAGACATCCCGGTCCTCGGGCGCCACGTTGAAGTCGCCGGCCACGACGACGTCGGCCGCGGGGTCGCAGACCGACTCCAGGTGAGCCCGCAGCCAGCCGTACCAGGCCAGCTTGTACCGGTAGTGGTCGTGGCCCACCTCGCGGCCGTTGGGCACGTACACGCTGGCGACCCTCACCCCGCCGCAGGTGGCCCACACGATGCGGGCGTCGGGGTCCTCGCCGGCCCCGTCGGCGAACCCGGCAGCGGGGTCCTCCAGGCCGAGGCGGCTGCAGATGGCCACCCCGTTCCAGCGGCCCTCGCCGTGGTGCACACTCTCGTAGCCCAGCGCCTCGAACGCCATGTGGGGGAAGTCCTCAGTGGCGAGCTTCGTCTCCTGCATGCACAGAACGTCGGGCTCGACGGCCGCCAGCCAGGGCTCCACCCGCTCCATCCGTGCCCGCAGCGAGTTCACGTTCCAAGTCGCCAGGCGCATCCGCGCAGAGTAGCCCGCAACACCGCACTGGACCGGCGGCCCACGCCCAACTCCACTGGATTCCGGCCTACACCGGAATGACACAGAACGAGGGCGGGGGACGCCGGGAGCCGGCGCCACTCGGTGCACCCCCGACTGGATTCCGGCCTACGCCGGAATGACGAGGAACGAGGGCGGAAGACACCGGGGGCGAAGTCTGGATCGATTTACGCAGGCGACAGATGGACTCGCCACCAGCGGCCCGCGCCCGGACGGACACAGACCAACGAGGGCGAGGGACGCCGGGGGCCGGCGCCGGATTTCGCCAGACGATCCGCCGACGGACACCCGCGGCCCACGCCCGGACAGACACAGACCAATGAGGGCGGGGGACGCCGGGGGCCGGCGCCGGATCGATTTCGCCAGACGATCCGCCGACGGACACCGGCGGCCCGCGCCCGGACCGCCGCGGCCGACTCGCAGCCGACTCGCAGCCGACTCGCAGCCGAACAGAGCACTCTCGTAGACTCGACCCGTGGTGTCAGAGCAGACTCCACCCTCGGACTTCCCGACCAGCCAGAACGCCTGGCTGATCGAGGAGATGTTCGCCCGCTACCAGGCCGACCCCGACTCGGTCAGCGCCGGGTGGCGGAACTTCTTCGCCGACTACCGGTCGCACATCCCCGAGGCCGCGCCGCCCGAGCAGGAAGCGCCCCCCGCGCCCCCGGCCGGGCCAGCAGCCGTCCCCACCCGCAGCGACCTCGCCCCGGTCGTCGAACTCGCCCCCGAAGGTCAGCCGCTGCGAGGACCCGGCGCCCGCCTCGCCGCCAACATGGAAGCCAGCCTGGCGGTGCCGGTGGCCACCAGCTACCGGGAGGTCCCCGCCAAGCTGCTCGACGTCAACCGCCTGGTCATCAACGGCCACCTGCGCCGCACCAGGGGCGGCAAGGTCAGCTACACCCACCTCATCGCCTACGCCATCGTGCGTGCCGTCGCCGACCACACCCCCGACATGAACACGGCATTCGTCACCGGCGCCGACGGGACGCCCCGGATCGTGCGCCACCCGCACGTCGGCCTCGGCCTCGCCGTCGACCACGAGCGTTCCGACGGCACCCGCACGCTGCTGGTGCCGTGCCTGCGCCACGCCGAGGAGCTGGGCTTCCGGGAGTTCGCCGACGCCTACGACGAGCTGGTGATGCGCACCCGAGCCAACCGTCTCACCGCCGACGACTTCGCCGGCACCACGCTCACCCTCACCAACCCGGGGATGCTGGGAACCCGCTGGTCAGTGCCGCGGCTCATGACGGGCCAGGGACTGATCGTGGGTGTGGGGGCCATCGACTACCCGGCGGCCTTCCAGGGCGCCGACCCCCACACGCTCGCCGACTGGGGTATCTCCAAGGTCGTCGTGCTGTCGTCCACCTACGACCACCGGATCATCCAGGGCGCCCAGTCGGGGGATTTCCTGGCCGCGGTCCACGACCTGCTCGTCGGCAAGCACGGCTTCTACCACGACATATTCCGTGATCTGGGCGTGCCGTACAAGGAGGTCGAGTGGCACCGGGACGTCATGGGCTCCGACACGGCGACGGCCATGACCACCAAGCAGTCACAGGTGGACGCCCTCATCGCCGCCCACCGCGACCGGGGCCACCTCATCGCCGACCTGGACCCCCTGGCGCTCAACGAGCCCGAACTGCACCAGGACCTGGATCCCGCCGGCCACGGGCTCACCATCTGGGACCTCGACCGGGAGTTCGAGGTGAGCGAGTCCAACGGCCTCGCAGCCGCCGCCGGGGGCCGTGACCGCCTGCCGCTCCGGGAGATCCTGGGGCTGCTGCGCGACGCCTACTGCCGCACCCTCGGCGTGGACTACACCCATATTCTGGATCCGGCCGAGAAGCGCTGGATCCGCGACCGCATCGAGAGCCCGCAGCCGGCCCTCGGCCCCGACGAGAAGCTGCGCATCCTCGACCGGCTGAACGCCGCCGAGGCGCTGGAGACCTTCCTGGGCACCCGCTACGTGGGCCAGAAGCGCTTCGGCCTGGAGGGCGCCGAGAGCGTCATCCCCACCATCGACGCCATCCTCGCCGAGGCCGCCGACGACCGCATGCACTCGGCCATCATCGGCATGGCCCACCGGGGCCGCCTGAATGTACTGGTCAACGTGGTCGGCAAGACCTACGGGCAGCTCTTCCGGGAGTTCGAGGGCGCCATCGACCCCGACGCCGTGCAGGGCTCGGGCGACGTGAAGTACCACCTGGGGATGACCGGCACGTTCACCAGCCCCGCCGGCAACCCGCTGCAGGTGGACCTGGCGGCCAACCCCTCGCACCTCGAGGCGGTGGGGCCCGTGGTGGTGGGCATGGCCAAGGCCCGCATGGACGCCCTGGCCGTCGAGGCCGAGGCGAGGGATTCCGGGACCGAGGATTCCGAAGCCAATAGTTCCGGGGCGGAGGGTTCCGGGGCGGAGGGTTCCGGGGCCGAGGGTTCCGGGGCCGAGGGATCCGAGGCCAATGCTGCCGGGGCAGGCTCCGCCGGCGAGGCCGCAGGCGATGGGGCCGGCACCGGCGTGCTGCCCCTGGTGCTGCACGGTGACGCCGCCTTCGCCGGCCAGGGCGTCGTCACCGAGACCCTGCACATGTCCCAACTCGACGGCTACGCGGTGGGCGGCACGATCCACCTGGTCATCAACAACCAGGTCGGATTCACGGCGACGGCTCAGGAGGGGCGCTCCAGCCCCTATCCCACCGACGTGGCCCGCACGGTCCAGGCGCCGATCTTCCACGTCAACGGCGACGACCCCGAGGCATGCGTGCGCGCCGGGCGGCTGGCGTTCCAGTACCGCCGGCGCTGGGGCAAGGACGTGGTCATCGACCTGTGGTGCTACCGCCGCCACGGCCACAACGAGGGCGACGACCCCAGCATCACCCAGCCGCTGATGTACAACCGGATCGCCGAGCACCGGCCGGTCCGCAAGGGCTACGTCGAGCGGCTGGTGCTGCAGGACGAGCTCGACATGGCCACCGCCACCGAGGCGCTGGACGGCTTCGAGTCGATGCTGCACGAGGCGCTGGACGCCACCCGGGCCGAACTCCCCGAGGGGCAGTCCATGGCGCTACCGCCCAAGCCGCCGACCGGGGCGCTGCCGGACATCGACACCGCAGTTCCGCTCGACGAGTTGCGCGACATCTACGCGGCGCTGGGCCGGCTGCCGGAGGGCTTCTCGGTGCATCCCCGGGTGCTTAAGCACCTGGGTGCCCGTGACCGGATGTTCGCGGATTCCGAGACCGACTGGGCGCTGGCGGAGACTCTGGCGTTCGGGAGCCTGCTGCGCCAGGGCACGTCGGTGCGCCTCTCGGGCCAGGACTCCCGCCGGGGCACCTTCTCCCAGCGCCACAGCACGTTCGTGGACAACGTCACCGGCGCCGAGCACACGCCGCTCGCCGCGCTGTGCGCGCCCCGCACCCACCTGTGGATCTACGACTCGATGCTGTCGGAGTACGCCGCGCTGGGGTTCGAGTACGGCTACTCGCTGGCCAACCCGAAGGTGCTGACGCTGTGGGAGGCCCAGTTCGGGGACTTCGCCAACGGGGCGCAGATCATCATCGACCAGTTCCTGGTGGCGGCCGTCGACAAGTGGCGCCAGGGCAGCGGGCTGGTCCTGCTGCTGCCCCACGGTCTCGAGGGCCAGGGTCCCGAGCACTCCTCGGCCCGCATCGAGCGGTTCCTGATCCTGGCGGCCGAGGACAACATGATCCTCGCCCAGCCCACCACCGCCGCCCAGTACTTCCACCTGCTGCGGCGCCAGGCCCTGTGGGACCTGCACCGGCCGCTCGTGGTGTTCAGCCCGAAGTCGCTGCTGCGGGCGCGGCCGGCCCGCTCCGCGCTGGAGGAGTTCGCCGGGGAATCGTTCCGGGCGGTGCTCGACGACCCGGCGCCTCCGAGCCGGGTGGACCGGGTGTTGCTGTGCTCGGGGAAGGTGGGCCACGAGGCCGCCGCCAAGCGGGACTCGCTTGGCGCCAACGTGGCCGTGGTGCGCGTCGAGCAGCTGTACCCGTGGCCCGACGACGAGATCGTCGAGACCCTGGCCCGCTATCCCGACGCCGGCGAGTTCGTGTGGCTGCAGGACGAGCCCCGCAACATGGGGGCCTGGAACTTCGCCCGGGACCGGCTGGCGGACACGCTCGACGGTGCCCGCCTGGTCTGCGTCAGCCGCCCCGAGTCGGCCAGCCCCGCCACCGGCTCCCGCCAGATCCACCTGCAGGAGCAGACGCAGCTCCTCAACGCCGCCTTCGCCTCGGTCGACGCCATCGAGATGCTGACCGGCTGAGCCGGCGGTCCGGGCCGGGCTCAGCGGTCGGCCAGAACCCCCCGCAACGGCAACTCCACCAGGCCGCGGAACGCCACGTTGGGGTGCCAGCGGTTCTGGAAGTCCTCGGCCAGGTGCAACTCGTCGAACCGGTCGAACAGCATCTCGAAGGCGACGCGGCCCTCGAGGCGGGCCAGGGCGGCCCCGATGCAGTAGTGGGGGCCGCCGCCGAAGCTCATCGGGAACACGTCGGGGCGGGTCACGTCCAGCTCGTCGGGGCGGTCCCACTGCTCGGGGTCGCGGTTGGCCGAGCCCAGGAACGCCGTCACCGGTGTGCCCTTGGGGATCTCCCGGCCGCCGATCAGGATGTCGCAGGTGGTGATGCGACGCACCCGCTGCACCGGGCTGTCGTAGCGCAGCAACTCCTCCACCGCGCCCGGCAGCAGCTCCGGTTGGCGGCGGAGCGTCGCCAACTGGTCCGGGTGGCGCAGCAGCGACAGCGTGCCGTTGCCGATGAGGTTGGTGGTGGTCTCGTGACCGGCGAAGAGCAGGTTGATGGACGTCGCCACCAACTCGTCCTCGTTGAGCCGGTCGCCCCCGTCCACGGCATCCACCAGATCGCTGAGCAGGTCATCGCGCGGTCGTTGCCGGCGCTCGACGACCAGCGCCCGCAGGTAGGCTCGGAACTCCGCCAGCGCCACGTCGAGCTCCTTGGCCAGGTCCGGGTGGGCGACCGACGAACCGGTGTAGGCCACCACCGCCTTCGACCAGCGCTTCAGATCGGCGTGATCGCTGTCGCCGACGCCGTAGAGCTCGCCGATGACCGCCACCGGCAGCGGGTACGCAAGGGACTCGATCAGATCGAAGCCCACGACGCCGTCGCCGTCCCCGTCGCCGAGGTCGTCCAGCAGCCTCTCGGCACGGGCGCGCACCTTGTCCTCCAGCATCGCGACGCGCCGCGGGGTGAACGCCTTGGACAGCAGCCGGCGCAGGCGGGTGTGCACTGGCGGATCCTGCGTGGAGATGTTCACCGTCCGGAAGTGGTCGATGACCGTGGGGATCTGGGGTCGCAGATCATCCGGCAGCTGGCTCAGGAAGAAGCTGTCCCAGCCGACGCTGGAGAAGATCTCCCAGGTGCGGGCGATCTCGACGACGAGTTCGCCCCGGCTCACGAGCCATTGCCCGAAGTACGGACTCCAGTACACGGGCGCCTCGTCGCGCAGGCGGGCGTAGACGGGATACGGGTCGGTGGTGAACGAGGGCGGGTGCAGAGCCGCCTCGACCGCCTCGTCGCCGTCGGGCAAGGGACCGGGCGCCAGGTCGGGCGGGCCGACGACGGTCGCGCTGGTCATCGGCTCAGAGTAGTTCAGACTGGTTCAGGCCGGTTCCGGCGGCGACAGCCCGGCCACCGCACGGGATTCGGCCCCGAGTGGCCCGTAAGCGGAACTTTGGCTGCCACGGGAGGACCCCCGGCGCGTCGCCGCCTGAAAGGCGCGGACGTCGCCGCGGTGCGGCCCGGGGCACCGGCGGGGCGTCGGTACGATGCGGGCGTGGGTCGCCTTGCCGAGATGATCGCCGCCTCGGCCGGCGCCCTGAGCCGGGCCACCGGGCGCGGTGGAGGCACCAGCCTGCCGGGCATGGTCCTGAACCGGCTGGAACCGGGTGCGCTGGCCCGGCTCGGCGGCGGGCTCGGCGGCGGCGCCGTGTACATCTCGGCCACCAACGGCAAGACCACCACCGCCCGCTTGCTGAGCGCCTGCCTGCGCGCCGACGGCCGGGACGTCACGGCCAACGCCGCCGGCGCCAACCTGGCGAGCGGCGTGACAACGGCGCTGCTGGTCCGGGAGCGACACCGGCGCTCAGCCGAGCGAGCCGGACGCCGCACGGTGGGCCTCCTCCACCGGCCGGCCTCCCCCCGACACGCCGGCAGCACCCTCGGCCGCGACGGCACGAAAAGCCCCGGCAGCCTTAAGACCCGCGACGGCGCCGACGGCGCCGAGCGCGGCGACCACCACGCAGGCGCGCACGGCCGCGACAACGCGGACGCCCAAGTGACGGGTTGCGGCGGGATCGGCGTCTTCGAGGTGGACGAGGGTGCGCTGCCCGCGATTGCCGGTTCGCTGCAACCCCGGGCCGTGGTGCTGATGAACCTGTTCCGAGACCAGCTCGACCGCTACGGCGAGCTGGAGGCCATCGCCGAGCGCTGGGGCGACCTGCTCGCCGGCCGCAGCCTGGGACCGGCCACCACGCTGGTCCTGAACGCCGACGATCCGGCGCTGGCCCACCTCGGCTCGCTCCGGAACCCTGCACCCATGTTCCAGCCGTACTGGCCGGAGGGGGCGCCCGAGAGCATCGCCGGCGACCCCGCTGATGCTCCGGCAACCCGGCCACCGGCGCCGGCGGGGGCACCGGAGGCCGCCGGCGCGAACCCTCCCGAGCCGACCGCATCGGCGGGATTCCTGCCGCCGGCGCTGGAACGGATCGGAGGCGATCCCCCGAACGTGGTGCTGTTCGGCATCGACGACCCGGACGTCGGGCGTCCCGATCTGCCGCATGCCGCCGACACGGTGCGCTGCGTCAACTGCGGCGGCCCGCTGAGCCACGACCTGGTGACCGTCGGGCACCTCGGCCACTGGCGCTGCGAGGCCTGCGGCCTGCAGCGACCCCAACCCCACATCAGCGCCCGTCGCGTGCGGCTCGACGGCCTCGACCGCCTGGAGTTGACGATCGCGGGAACCGACGGCCCCGGCGGCGCCGACCTCGAGATCAGCGCCGCCCTGGGAGGCCTGCACAACGCCTACAACGTGACCGCCGCGATCGCGGCGGCGGTCGCACTGGGCGTTCCCGCCGAGGCCGTCACCGAAGGCATCGCCGGGGTGCAGGCGGCGTTCGGCCGGGCCGAGCAGGTGGGGCTCGACGGGCGCACGCTGAGGCTGCTCCTGGCCAAGAACCCCACCGGCGCCAACGAGAACATCCGCTGCCTGCTGGCCGAGCCCGGGCCGCTGAACCTGCTGGTGGCACTCAACGACCGCACCGCCGACGGGCGCGACCCGTCGTGGATCTGGGACGTGGACTACGAACCGCTGTGGGATCGCATCGGCAGCCTCACCCTGGCGGGCGACCGCTGCTGGGAACTGGCCCTGCGGTTCTCCTACGGCGGGCTGGACCCGGCGCGCTTCGAGGTGCGGGAGAGCCTGCCGGAAGCACTCGACAGCGCTGTGGCCGCCACCCCGCCCGGCGGCGTGCTGTACGCGCTGCCCACCTACACGGCCCTGCTGGACCTGCGCGCCGAACTGGTGCGCCGCGGCGCCACCCACGACTTCTGGCAGGAGACATGAGCTCTCCTGCTGCGGGCACGTCTGTGGCAGCACGGCAGTCCGGTGCCCGCTACACGAGACGCGTGCGTGATCCGGGCGCGCCCAACCCGAGCACCTGCCGCCCCGCGGGACACCGCCGGGGCGCCGGCGAGACGCCCATGAGCGCCCCCACGATGCGGCCGACCCACCGCCCGGTCCGCTGCAACTCTGAGACCAGAGCGAGGCGCCCGTGAGCACGCCCACCGTGCGGCTCTGGCACCTGTACCCGCGTGAGATGAACATCTACGCCGACCGGGGCAACATCGCCGTGCTGAGCGGGCGGCTGCGCCGGCGAGGGCTGGACCTGGTGCTCCACGAAGGCGGACCCGGCACAACGCTGCCCGACGACGGGGTCGACCTCGTGTACCTCGGTGGCGGCCAGGACCGGGACCAGTTGAACGTGGCCGCCGACCTCGCAGCCACGAAGGCCATCGCGGTACGCGGGCTGCTGGAGGGCGGCGCCGTGGGACTGTTCGTCTGCGGCGGCTACCAGCTGGCCGGGCACAGCTACCGCACCGCCGCCGGCGAAGTGGTCGAAGGACTCGGCGCGCTGGATCTCGAGACCGCCGCCGGGGAGGGCCGGCTGATCGGCGACATCGTGCTGGCCTCGGATCTGGGGGCCGGCTCCGAGGCAGGCCGGCTGGTGGGCTACGAGAACCACGCCGGGCGCACCACGCTGGGCGGCGGCACCACGGCGCTCGGGCGGGTGGTCAAGGGACACGGCAACAACGGCCGGGACCGCACCGAGGGTGCAGTGGCGAATCGCACCGTGGGCACCTACCTGCACGGTCCGCTGCTGCCGAAGAACCCCTGGCTGGCCGACCTGTTGCTGACCTGGGCGCTGGAGCACCGCTACGGGCGGTCCTTCGAACTCGAGCCGCTGGACGACAGCCTGGAGCAGGCCGCCCACCGCGCCGCCGTAGCCCGGGCCAACCGCCGCCGCTGAGCCCTGGATTCCGGCTTCCGCCGGAATGACGAGGACGGCCGGGATTCCGATCCCAGATCGAGCCCGGGGCAGGCTCCTCGCCAAAGTCACAACGATCCTCGCGGTGCCACCGCCGTCATCCCGGCGCAGGCCGGGATCCACTCGCTTCACACCAGCGGGCGAAGGTGGGTTGGCGTTCCTGCGGTAGTTGCCTCATTAGGGTGAAGGGATGCTTTCCGGCGGGGACGCTCCCGAGGCGTGCAACGTTCCCAACGACGCCGTCCAGCCCACGGCCGAGGACCACCGGTTGGCGGCCGAGCTGGCAACACGGACGGGCGCCCTGCTCGTGGAGCTGCGACGCAAGCACCGGTTCGACCCCGCCGACCCTGGCGCCGACGACGAGTTGCGCCGCTCAGGCGACCGGCTGGCGCACGAGTTCCTGGCGAGCGAGCTCGCCGAGGCCCGTCCCGACGACGCCGTGCTGTCCGAGGAGGCCCCCGACGACCGGCGGCGCCTCGACCACCGTCGGGTGTGGATCATCGATCCCCTCGACGGCACCAAGCAGTATGGCGAACCGGGCCGCACGGACTGGGGCGTGCACGTCGCGCTCGCCGTCGACGGCGCACCGACCGTGGGCGCCGTGGCACTCCCCGCCAAGGGGATCACGCTGAGCACCGCGGAGCCCCCGACGCTGGCCCCATGGCCGCCCGGCGGCGACCGCCCGGGAACCAGGCAGCAGGTGATCACCAGCCGCAGCCGGCCCATCCCCGACGGCCAGGCGGTGGCGGCGGCGCTCGGCGCGAACCTGGTCACCCTCGGCTCGGTGGGCGCCAAGGTGGCCGAGGTGATCGCCGGCCGGGCCGTCGCCTACGTGCACGCCGGCGGCCAGTCCGAGTGGGATTCGGCTGCCCCGGTGGCCGTGGCGCTGGCCTGTGGGCTGCACGCCTCCCGCCTCGACGGCCGGCCCCTGCGCTACAACCGGCCCGACGTCGAACTCCCCGACCTGCTGATCTGCCGCCCCGAGGTGGCCGCAGCCGCCCTCGCCGCGACCGCGGCCCGCGCCGCCACGGCGGCCGGCTGACCGGCTGACCGGCCCATGCGCATCGTCATCGCCCGCTGCACCGTCGACCACCAGGGTCGCCTCGTCGCGACCGCGGCCCGCGCCGCCCAAGCGACCGGCTGACCGGCCCATGCGCATCGTGATCGCCCGCTGCACCGTCGACTACCAGGGTCGCCTGGCGGCCCACCTGCCCGAGGCGGTGCGCCTCATCATGGTCAAGGCCGACGGCAGCATCGCGGTGCACGCCGACGGTAGCGCCTACAAGCCGCTCAACTGGATGAACCCGCCCAACACCCTCAACGAGGAACCCGAGTCCTGGACGGTCACCAACCCCCGGGGCGAGAAACTCGTGATCAACATCACCGAAGTCGTCTCCGATGTCACCCACGACTTGGGCATTGACCCGGGTCTGCGCAAGGACGGCGTGGAGGCCCACCTGCAGGAGCTGCTGGCGGCCGATCCCTCGGTGCTGGAGGAGGGCTACAGGCTGGTGCGCCGCGAGTACCCGACCGCCGTGGGGCCGGTCGACCTGCTGTGCCGCGACGCGGCCGGCGCAGCGATCGCGGTGGAAGTGAAGCGGCGCGGCGAGACCGCCGGCGTGGAGCAACTGAGCCGCTACCTGGAGTTCCTCAACGCCGACCCGGCCCTGTCCCCGGTGCAGGGAATGCTCGTGGCCGAGGAGATCAAGCCGCAGGCACGAGTGCTGGCCGACGCCCGGGGAATCCGCTGGAAGGTCGTCGACTACGCCGCGCTCCGCGGCGACAAACCCGAGGATCTGCGGCTCTTCTGAGCGGAGGCCCGTGGCAGCAGCCGCCACTCGGCGGCAACCGAGACGCATTTCCTCCCCTTTGAATATGACAGGCCGCCCCCTCTGAATGTGACTCGCCGTCCCCTTTGAACGTGACGGGCACCGGTACCCTGAGGGCATAGTCGCACCTGAGTTCCCGCACCCTGACCGGGGGCCTCCGGACAGCTACGACGGGCATCGGCGCCCGCGCTACTGGCGAATCCTCGCGATCCTCGTGGGGGCTCTGGTGATGGGCTTCCTCGGGGTCTATCTCGCGGATGTACTAGTGGACTCGGGCGACGTGGACCGCAACACTTCCATCGATGGCACCCCCGTGGGCGGACTCTCCGAGGACGAGATCCGCACCGAGGTCCAGAAGCTGGCCACCGACTACGCCAACCGTCCTCTGCCGCTGCTCACCCCCGCCGGCACCGTGGCGGCCACCGCCGGTCAACTGGGGTTCGCCCTCGACGTGGAGGCCAACGTGAGCGCCGCCCTGGCCGCCGGGCAGAGGGGCGCCTCGCCGATCGCCTGGGCATCGTCGTTCTTCGGCGAGAACAATCTGCGCGCCATCGTGACCTGGGACGAGCTCGTGGCGCAGCAATTCAGCGATGCTCTCCCCCCGGTGCTGGTGCGTGACGCATCGCCGGCCCGCATGGAGTTGCGCGACGGCGTCTTCGTCGTGGAGCCCGGCGTCACCGGTCTGACCGTTACATCCCAGGACATCCGGTCGGCGATCCGGCAGACCGCAGCGGACCGCACGCTTCCCGACGTGATCGTGGTGGAACCGTCCTCGTTCCCGCCGCCGGTCACCGCCTTCGACCTCCAGGCGACGGCCGACTACGCCAACGCCCTCACCGCCCGGGGCCTCACCGTCTACGTCGAGGACACGATCAGGGACTTCCTGCCGGCCGAGGTGCGCAGCTGGCTCACCATCACCCCCGCCGACCCGCCCGTCATCACCCTCGACACCGCCTATGTGACCGAGGTGATCGAGACCCGCCTCGCGAACGTGGCCGTGCCCGGCCACTCGGGCAGGTTCGACATCGTCGACGGGGTGCCGGTGGCGATCGACGCCCGGCCCGGTCGCCGCTGCTGCGCGCCGAACGCCGGTGAGACGGCGCTGGCCGCCCTGCTGGCGGGCCAGCACGAGATCGCGCTGCACCTGACCGACGTTTTAGGCAGCGAGGGCGACCTGCTCGCCGAGAGCGGCATCCGCGAGCTCGTCGGCGAGTTCACCACCTACTTCACGCCCGGCCAGGACAGGGTCGGCAACATCCGCCGCATCGCCGAACTGGTTCAGGGGGCGATCATCGAGCCCGGTGAGACCTGGTCGGTGAACGACTACGTGGGGCGCCGCACCGAGGCGAAGGGTTTCGTGCCCGCCGGGGTGATCTACCTCGGCAAGTTCCAGGAGGACGTCGGCGGCGGGGTCTCGCAGTTCGCCACCACGATTTTCAACGCGGCCTTCTTCGCCGGCCTGGACTTCGGGGAGTACCAGGCGCACTCCATCTACATCAGCCGCTACCCGTACGGTCGCGAGGCCACGATCTCCTACCCGCACCCCGACCTACAGCTCATCAACAAGACGCCCTACTCGATGCTGCTGTGGCCGACCTCCACCGAGGACTCGGTGACCGTGCGGATCTACAGCACCCTTCACATGACCGTCATCCAGAGTGACCAGTGGGAGGAGCCCGAGGACCAGTGCACCGAGGTCTTCACCGAGCGCACCCGGACCTTCGCCGACGGCAGCTCCACGACCGACGTCGTGACGGCGCTCTACCAGCCCGCCGAGGGCCTGAACTGCCAGGGCGAGCCCTTCGTGCCCCCGCCGGACTGCGCGCCCGGCGAGGGTGCGGTGGACACCGACAACGACGGCTGGGTGGAGTCCTGCCGGGCGCTGTGCCCGGTGCCCGAGCCTGGCGCCGAGGGGGCCGGCGGCGACGGCACGGCCGGTGCGGGGGCAACCGGCGCGGAGGCAGGCGGCGCGGAGGCAGGCGCGGAGACACCCGGCACCGACTGCGTGCCGGTGTGCAGCGCGGTGCCCGAAACGGAGGCCACCGCCGACGGCGGGGAGCCACCGGTGTGTATCCCGCTCTGCGGCCCCGATGACGCCGAGGCCTCGCGGGGCAGTTGCGCACGCCCCGAGGACGTTCCCGGCAGTCCCGGCGCCCCGCAGGAGCCATCGGCCGAAGGCACCGCTGGAGACGCCACGGTGATCGAGCCCGAGCAGGCCCCTGTCGAACCCGAGCAGGCCCCTGCCGATGCCGAAGCCGAGGCCGAGGCGGAGACGGACGCCCAACCCATCGACGACGCATGAGGCCCCTGACCGCCGACGTGGCCGTGGTGGGGGCCGGACCCGCCGGAGCCGCCGCCGCCATCGGGCTGGCGCGGGCGGGCCGGCATGCCGTGGTGGTGGACCGCTCACCGTTCCCGCGCGACAAATACTGCGGCGACGGGCTCACCACCGGGGCGCTGCGGCTGCTGGAGCACCTGGGACTCGACCCCGCGTCGATCTCCTCCTGGCAGGCGGCGACGAGCCTGGTGATCCGCGCCCCGTCCGGCCTGGAGGTGAGCTACCCGTTCAGCCGGCGCGGCCAGTACGCCGCCACCGTCCAGCGCCGCCAACTCGACGCGTCTCTGGTGACCCTGGCCCGGCAGGCCGGCGCCGAGGTGCTCGACGGCAACGCCTGCGAGGGCATCACCGTCGACGCCGACCGCGTGGTGCTGAAGCTGTCGGGAACCGGTCCCCTCCATGCCCGCTACGCGGTCGCCGCCGACGGCATGTGGTCACCGGTGCGCCGGATGCTGGGGTTGTCGCTGCCCGCCTACCGGGGCGACTGGCACGCCTTCCGCCAGTACTTCACCGGCGTCGGGCCACAGGCCACGGCGTCGATGCGCGTGTGGTTCGAGCCCGAGATCCTGCCGGGTTACGTGTGGTCGTTCCCGCTGCCGGGGGGCGCGGCCAACATGGGCTTCGGCGTGTCGCGCGCCACGCACCGCACCGGCAGCCTCGCCCGGTTGTGGGACGAGCTGCGCAGCCGCCCCCATATCGCCGCCGTGCTGGGCCCGGGGGCGACCCCGGAGGACCGGCCCCGCGCCTGGCCGATCCCCACGCGCCTGGGCGACCTGCCTCTGGCCACCGAGCGGGTGCTGTTCTGCGGAGACGCCGCCGGGGTGGGAGATCCCATGACCGGCGAGGGCATCGGCCAGGCGCTGCTGAGCGGGCTGCTGGCTGCCGAGGCCCTAGCCGGGGCGGGGCCCGACGACGAGGTGGCCGCCCGGGAGCGCTACCGGTCCGGCGTGGCGCGTCACCTGGAGCGGGACTTCGTCTTCACCCGCATGCTCGGGCGCGCCCTGCGCAGTCCCCGGGGCTGCAACGCGGCGGTGGGGATCTCCGGTGCGACTCCCTGGACCCGCCGCAACTTCGCCCGCTGGCTGTTCGAGGACTACCCCCGCGCCCTGGTGCTCACCCCCGACCGTTGGCAGCGGGGCGCGCTCGGCGGCGGCGCCTTCGAGCACCCGCCGGCCCGCTCGGCCCAGGAGACACCGCCGGGTACCGGCACCACGGGGTGAGGCCCGCGGCTGCCGGACAGTCGAAGGCCAGGAGAGCCCGACCCGCTGAATCCTGCTTTCCGGCCGGTGAACCCTGGATTCCGGCCTGCGCCGGAAAGACGATCGGAAGGGTTGCTCTGCCGGCTCAGGCCGGGTGCCGGTCAGTCGAAGACAGGAAGAGTCGGAACTGCTGGAGCCCTGGATTCCGGCCTTCGCCGGAATGACGATCGGCAGGGTTTATCCGGCCACTCAGGCCGGACGGGGCACCACGTCGCGGCCCATGGGATGGACCTCTCCGGGGCCGTATCCCTCCGGCGGGTCCTCCATGCCGTTCGCCCGCAACTCGGCGGTGGCCTCGGTGTCGACCTCGAACCCGGAGTCGGTCTCGACCAGCGCCACGCCGTAGATCCGCTCGGCCAACTCGGGGCCGAAGTACCCCTCCGAGACGTCGTGCGCCACCGCTTCGGGCGCTCTCTCGCGGGGCGGGCCGAAGCCCCCGCCGCCGTTGGAGGAGTAGCGCAGCACGTCGCCCTGTCGGATGTGTTCACCGACCGCGTGCATGCCCAGCCACCGCTCGGAGTCGGTGCCGGGGTTCAGCACCAGCACGTTGCCGCCACCGTTGCAGCCTCCCGCCAGGCCGAACGGCGTGACCTCGGCCCGATCACCGTGCATCGTGAGGATCATGTCGCCGGTCGCCTCGAAGGAGCGGTCGATGCCGAACCCGCCACGGTACGTGCCGTGGCCGGCGGAAGCTCCGACCGCCTCGCACGACAGCGCCCGGATGGCGTTGAGCCGCTCCAGCACCTCGATCGGCTGGTTGGTGGCCCCGCCGATGAAGATCATCAGCTGGAAGCTGTTGCCGTCCTTGTAGCTGCGCGCCCCCTGGCCGCCCTCGTTCCACAGGTACGAGACGAAGGGCACCCCGGTCTCGGGATGGTTGCCGCTGAGTGCCAGATTGGCCAGGTTCACCGTCGCCGCGTGCATCCGCGAGGGGTCGACGGTGGCGAAGGCCTGCGCCCAGCACGCCATGACCGCGGCGGCCACCTTCTCATAGGCACCCGAGGCGAACCCCAGCACCGGCGTGGGCGGCAGCACGTCGACGCACGAGCCGGGCACCGAGACCACCTCGATCGACCTCGTGATGCCGTGGTTCAGCGGCACCAGATGGGGGAAGCAGTGCATGGTGCCGTCGTAGACCGACGACAGCAGCGCCGGGCGGGCGAACCCGAACGGCGAGATGGGCGCCGGGTCGGACTTGCTGAAATCGAAGGTGACCTGGTCGCCGGCGATGGTCATGTTGACGTGGACCCGGATGCGCGGCTTGTCGGGGTGCAGCACGTCGCAGTCGCCGAAGTCCTCGAACTCGTAGGTCCCGTCGGGCAGCTCGCGGATGCCCTCGCGCAGCAGCGTCTCGCTGCGATCCATGAGCGCGTCCATGGTGTGCTCGACCACCTCGGCGCCGAACTGCGCCACGTACTCCAGCAGGCGACGCTCCATCAGTTCGGCGGCCCGCTGCTGGGCGTGCAGATCGGCCATCCTCTCGTCGGGCACCCGCACGTTGGCCTTGATGATCTCGAAGGTGGAGCGGACGGGACGGCCCTGATCCACCAACAGCATGGGGGGAATGCGGAGACCCTCGGCGAAGCACTCCCTGGCCAGGGGGTTGAACGACCCCGGGATGGGCCCGCCCACGTCGGCCCAGTGCCCGCAGGAGATCGTGAAGGCGAAGAGCGACCCGTCCACGAAGACGGGGCGGATGACCTTGACGTCGGGCTGGTGGGTCCCACCGTGGTACGGATCGTTGAAGACGAAGACGTCGCCCTCGCGGAACCCGCCGGCGTGCTCGATCGTCGTCTTGATGGACTCCTCGAAGGTTCCCAGGTGGGCCGCCTGGTCCCGCCGGCCGTGCGCTACGAGACGCCCCTCCCGCGTCAGCAGGGAGCCCGAGTGGTCGTGCCCCTCGCTGATCGTCGTCCCGTAGGCGCCCTTGGCCAGCAGTGCGCTGGCCTCGTCGCAGATCGCCCGGAAGGCACTGGAGAGCACCTCCACGGTGATGGGGTCGACGCCGCGGGATGTGCGAGATGTGTCTGCCTGGCTCATTCGCTTGCTCCTATCTCCATCACCAGCTCCCCGTGCGGCGCCACCCGCGCCACCACGCCGGGTGGCACCACCGTCGTGGAGTCCCACTCCTCGACGATCGCCGGACCGGTCACGACATCGCCCGGCGACAGCCCCTCGCGCTGCACGAACGCCGTCGGGACCACAGCGCCGGACTCGAAGAAGTACGCCTCACCCGACTCGGGCGGCGAAGGCGTGCCCGCGGGGCGCGCCGGCAGGCTCACCGGCTCGACGTCGCCGACCAGCACCGCCCGCAGGTTGACGATCTCGACATCGGTCACGTCGTCGGTGAGCACGTAGCCGAACTCCCGCTGGTGCTCGGCCTGGAACCGCTCCAGGCTGTCGCGGCCCAGCAGGTAGTCGATGCCGTGGGGCAGATCCAGCGTGAGGTAGCCGGAGATCTGGCCGTAGTAGCGCATGTCGGCCCGCCAGTGCACCTTCCACTCGGTGGCCAGCGTCTCGCTGGCCCGCAACTCGTCGATCTCGGCGAGCAACTCCGCCTCCGCAGCCGCCAGGACCGAGCGGTCGACGCCGGAGTGCAGCTGGAACACCGGCCGGACCAGGTCGTGTCGCAGCATGACCTGCAGCGCACCCATTGCCGACACCAGCCCGGGATAGGTCGGCACCACCACCGTGGGGATCCGCAGCTCGCGTGCCAGGTCGGCGGCGTGCAGCGGCCCCGCCCCGCCGAAGGCCACAAGCGAGAAGTCCCGCGGGTCGTAGCCCCGCTCGACGGTCATGAGCCGCACGGCGTTGAGCATGGAGGCGTTGGAGAGCCTGATGATGCCGGCGGCGGCGTCGGTGACCGAGCAGTCCAGCACCGGGGCGATGCGGCGCTCGATGGCTTCGTGCGCCGCGGCGGCGCTGAGGGTGATGTCGCTGCGCCGGCCCGTGAACGCCTGGGGCCGCAGCCGCCCGAGCACCACGTTGGCGTCGGTGTTGGTGGGCTCGGTGCCACCCCGCTCGTAGCAGGCCGGGCCGGGGTCGGCGCCGGCGCTCTGGGGTCCGCTGTGGGGCGTGCCGCTGGCGTCCACCCAGGCGATCGTGCCGCCGCCGGCGCCGATGGTCACCAGATCGATGGCCGGGAAAATGATCGGCACGTTGAACTCGGCGTGCCACTCGGAGCGGAACATGGGCGCGCCGTTCACGATCACCGAGATGTCGGCGCTGGTGCCGCCCATGTCCAGGGTGATCACGTTGTCGAACCCCACCCTCTCGGCGACCGCCAGTCCGCCCATGACACCGGCCGCCGGCCCCGACTGGCAGACGCGGGCGGGGATGCGCGTCGCCGCCCGGGACGTCATCAGCCCACCACCGGAGTGCGTGATCAAGACGTCGCCGTCGTAGTCGTGGGATTCCAGCAGATCATCCAGACCCCGCAGGTAGGTCGCCATCGGTGGGCCCAGATAGGCGTTCACGACCGTGGTGCTCATGCGCTCGAACTCGCGGATCTCCGGCACCACCCTGCTGCTGGCGCAGGCGAAGATCCCCGGCGCCTCGGCGGCGATGATCTCCAGCGCCTCCAGCTCGTGGGCGGGATTCACGAACGAGTTCAGGAAGCAGACCGCCACCGCCTCGATGCCGCGGTCAGACAGGATCCCGATCGCCTCGCGGACCTCGCCGGCGTCCAGCGGCGTGACCGTACGCCCCAGATAGTCCAGCCGCTCGGTGACCGTCAGGATGTCGCGGCGCGCCACCAGCGGCGGCGGCGGATCCCACACCGAGTCGTAGAGATCGATGCGGCTCGCCCGCGCCGCCAGGAGAATGTCCCGGAACCCCCGGGTGGTGATGAGCCCGATCCGGGCGCCCTTGCGCTGGATGATGGCGTTGGTGCCCACGGTGGTGCCGTGGCGGAAGTCGACGATGCCTGCCGCGCCCAGGTCGCCCAGAGCGACGTCCACGCCCCGCAGAAAGTCCGCCGGCACCGACGGCTGCTTGGCCAGGACGATCTCCCCGTCGGCGCCGACGGCCACCAGATCGGTGAAGGTCCCCCCGATGTCCACCGCCACGGCGTAAGCCGCCGCGGCGCGATCCTCACCGTTCCCGCTCACCGCGACCTCCTCCTCATCACGTTCCCACCCTCACCGTCCGGCGATACGCCTGGAAGCCGTAGACCGCGGCCACGATGATCACCGGGGCGGCGACGAGGATCAGCACCAGGTTCCCGGGAAGGCCCAGGATCGCCTGGAGTCGGACCTCGCCGTTCTGCAGGAACCCGAAGTAGAGGGCGAAAGGCACCACCGGCAGCATCTTGCCGCGCGCCAGCAGGGCCACGACGAAGGCGATGTACCCCCAACCCGGCGAGAAGTGGGCCCCGATGCGGTACTGGTTGCCCAGCAACTCGACGACCCCGCCCAGCCCGGCCAGACCGCCGCCCAGCGCCATGGCCACCGTCCGGCTGCGCGCCAGGTTGATCCCCTGGCGGACTGCCACGGCGTCGCTCTGGCCCAGCACACCCAGCCGCCATCCGAGGCGCGTGTAGTCCACGAGACAGGTCGTGGCCGCCACCACGACGAGGGCGATGAAGATGCCATAGGGGATGTCATCGCCGGCGAAGCGGCCGATCCGGAACCCGTCGGACACCGCCCTGCTGGCCGCATACGGGAGGTCGGGGTCCTTCAACCCGCCGCGCAGCAGGAACGTGAGGGAGAAGAACGCGATGAAGTTGAACATGATCGTCGTGACGATCTCGTGCATGCCCCAGGCCTTCAGCCAACCGGCCACGGCCCCGAGGGCGGCGGCCGAGCCGAACGCCGCCACCAGCGGCAACAGGAAGGCACCCGGTCCTCCGCCGAAGGCCGTCCCGATGTAGACCCCGACGAGGGCGCCGGTCAGCAGCTGTCCCTCGCCGCCCAGGTTGAAGAGGCCGGCCCGGTAGGGCAGGGCCACACCCAGGCCGACGAGCACCAGCGGGAGCGAGGAGGTGAGCCACGAACCCACCCCGACCATCGACCCGAACGACGCCTTGAAGAGCTCCTTGTAGCCCTCGGCGAATCCGGCGCCGCCGATCTGCACGAGCGGCGCCAGCACCACGAGCGAGGCCAGGATCGCCAGAACGGGCACGGCCGCATCCGGTACACGCGCCCGGCCGCGGGATCCGGCGCTCATGTCACCCTGGATTCCGGCCCCGGATCGAGTCCGGGGCAGGCTCTCCGCCGGAATGACGATGTTCCGCGGACCAACCGGCCGGCGCGTCGGGTGCTCATCGTTCCTGAAGCATCAGATTGCCGATCCCGCCGATCGTGATCGCCTCGCTGAGAACCCCGCTGACACGCCCCCGGACCATCACCGCCACGCGGTCGCTGACCTCGATGATCTCCTCCAGTTCGGTGCTCATGTACACCACCGAGCTCCCGCCGTCGGCGAGGCGACGCACCCAGGACCGGACCTGTTCCGCGGAGCGGACGTCAAGGCCCCGCGTGGGATAGGTGGCGACCAGCAGCACCGGATGCTTGCTCAACTCCCGGGCGAGGATGACGCGTCGGCGGTTACCGCCGGACAGCTGGCGCACCGCGGCATTCACCCCGGCGGTCCGGATGTCGAACTCGCTCACCAAGTCGGCGGCCGAGCGACGCCGGAGCGCCTTGCGGCCCGGCGTCGGCGCCTCCTGCCAGGCAAAGGTCCCCAGAGCCAGGTTCTCCCAGACCGAGAGTTCGCCGCAGGTGGCCAGGAAGTGGTCGTCGGGCACGTCCCCGACAAGCTTGGAGCGCTCCGGCGGCAGGTAGTCCGCCAGCGGCCTGCCGTCCAGCAGGACCGAACCGCTGTCGGGCGACCACGAGCCGGTGAGCAGCGCGGAGAGTTCCCGCTGGCCGTTGCCTTCCACGCCGGCCACGCCGAGTACCTCGCCGCGGCGGATCGCCAGGTCGACATTGTGCAGGGCGCGACCCCACAGCGGCGCACCCGAGACGCCGCGGACCTCCACCCGTACCTCCCCGGCGTCACCCGCCCCGTCAATACCCGCCCCGTCGCTCGACGCCCCTTCGCCGGTCCGCGGCGCGTCCGGGGCCCCGAGCGGACTTCCGCTCACCTCGCCCACCAGTGACGGGTGAGGGGCGTCGTCCCCGACGATGAGCCGCACCAACTCCTGCTCGTCCACCTGATGCCCGGACTCGAGGCGCCCGACGACTCGCCCCGCACGCAGCACCGTGGTGCGGCTGCTCTCCGACAGCGCCTCGGCGAGGTGGTGGGTCACGAACACCACCCCGACGCCCTGGGCGGTCAGCGAGCCGAACAGGTCGAAGAGACTGGCGCGCTCGGCCGGCGCCAGGACCGCAGTGGGCTCGTCGAGGATGACGAGCCAGGCCTCCTGCATGAAGGCCCGGGCGATCTCGGCTCGCTGGAGGTCGCCGACGGAGAGGTTCTCGACCCGGGCTTTGGGATCAATGGCGAAACCCAACCGGTTGCCGCTATCGACGAGGCGGTCCGCCAGCTCGCTGCGGATCCGCCCCAGGCGCCCCTCCTGCAGGACCACGTTCTCCAGCAGCGTCAGGCGGGAGATCAGGGTGGAACTCTGGTGCACCACCGCGATCCCGCACTCCCGGGAGTCCGCGGGCTCCCGGATGGTCACCTCCCGGCCGTCGACGGTGACGCGCCCGGAGTCGGGCCGGTAAACGCCGGTGAGGCACTTGATGAGGGTGGACTTGCCGGCCCCGTTCTCACCGAGCAGGGCGTGCACCTCGCCGCCCCGGAAGGTGACGTCGATGCCGTCGTTGGCCCGGACCCGGCCGAAGTGCTTGTGCAGGCCGGTGACGGCCAGGGTCGAAGGTTCCCTGGCCGTCACCGGCCCCGCGTGGTCTGTGGCCGCTCCCACGTACCGGAGACGCTAGTAGCGACCGTTCACCGGGTTACGGGGTCTTCTCGCGCGTCGGATCGACGACGATGTCACCGGCCTCGACGCCGGAGATCACGGCGTCGATGGCCGCGTCCACGTCGGAGTCGGGGTTGCACTTCGAGGCGATGTCGATGCCGGTGTTGACGACGTTCATGGAATAGATCGCGGGCTCCAGCGAGCCGTCCTTGTAGAACTCGCCCATCTGCTCATACGCCACGTCGAAGTTCATGATGACGCTCGTGATGATGATGCCCGGCGCCTGCTCGCACTGGTCCGACACGCCGCCGACATACTTGACGTCGTTCTGCACGGCGGCCTCCACCGCTCCGGCGCCTGCGGCATCGGCAGCATCGAAGAGCACGTCGGCGCCCCCGTCGATCAGAGCCTGCGCGGCCTGCTTGGCCTTGGCGGCGTCCAGGAAGTCACCGGTCCACACGTCGTTGAACTCGCAGCCGTAGCCGAGGACGTCCGGGGAGTCCTCGCTGAACTGGTAGGAGCCGCCCGTCCAGCGGGTCATCGCCGGGATCGGGGCACTCACGATCATGCCGATGCTCTTGGCGTCGGAGGCGGCGCAGCCGATGGCGGCGGCCATGTAGCCCACCTGGTTCCAGTGGACCGCCCAACCCGCCACGTTCGGCAGGTCGTTGGTGGTCGACAGGTCCGAGTAGATGATGAACCAGGTCCCCGGGTATTCCGGAGCCACCTCCAGGACCGCGGCCTCGTAGCCGCTGGAGTGCGGCACGATGATGTCGTAGCCGTCCTCCGCCAGCTGGCGCAGCGTCTGGGGTGCCTGGTCGTAGGAGATGTGCTCGAGGACGTCCGGCTCTGTGTCCAGGATCGCCGCCATCTTCTCGAAGGCCGCGAAGCCGTCGCGATACCAGCCGGCCGCGTTCACGGCGTCGGGATGCAGCTGCGCGATCCGTGGCGAGGCCTTGCCCACCTCGGGACCCGCCGGAGCGGCGGGCTCAGGTGGGGGCGGCGGCTCGGGCGCCGGCTCCGGGGGCGGCGGTGGCTCGGGCGCCGGCTCGGCCGGCGGCGGGGGCGGGGGTGCCGCCTCCTCCTCGTCCTCCGCGCAGGAGACGGCCACAAGGGCCAGGGTTGCGAGCAGCGCCAGGAGAAGCGTGAGCAGCCTCCCGGCTGGTGTACGTCGAGTGATCATTGGGTCCCCCTAATGGTTGTCGCGGTCTTGGTGGTAGGTGGTTGGTGTTTCGTGGTTGTTGGTTGCCGGTTGTGAGGCCCGACGGCTCGGGTGGTCCCGACGGTGGGCCTGTCAGGCGGCGGCGCTCTGGGCCCTGAAGTGGGGCATGACCTCGCGGGCGAAGAGCTCCATGTTGCGGATCGTGTGGTCGTGGGGCATGTCACCGATGTGCAGCAGGGCGTTGACGAGGCCGAAGCCGAGCTCCTCGGCGAGCTCGGCCAGCCGCTCCCGCACCGTCGCCGGGCTGCCCACGACCGCGTAGCCCTGTTTCACCAGGTCCTCGTAGCTCACGTCGGAGTAGGCGCCGAGACCGGATTGCAGGAACCGGCCCCACGAGTGGTCGGTCATGTAGCCGGGCGGGAAGAGGTGCTCGAACTTGTGCTTCAGGCCCTTGTGATAGAGCCACGTGACGTACTGGCGCCCCTGGTCGTGCGCCTCCTTGTCGGTCTCGGCCACATAGATGGGCAGCAGGATGCCGATCTTGTCCCGGGGCGCCTCGTAGCCGGCGGCGTTGGCGCCGGCGCGGTACCCGTCGAACCAGCGCTTCAGCAGCTTCGACGGGGCGAACACCGACAGGTACGTGTAGTGGCGCTCGGCGGCCCAGGACATGGTCTCGGTGCTGCCGAAGGCGGGGATCCAGATGGGCGGGTGCGGCTGCTGCAGCGGGCGCGGCCAGACGTTGACGTAGTTGAGCCGGTAGTGCTTGCCGATCCAGCGGAACGGGCCCTCGGTCGTCCAAGCCTTGATGATGAGGTCGTGTGCCTCGCTGTAGCGCTCCCGGGACGTCGACGGGTCGATGCTCATGGAGAAGTACTCGTCGCCGATGCCGCGCACGAACCCCGAGATGATCCGACCGCCGGAGATGACGTCCAGCATCGCCACCTCCTCGGCGACGCGCAGCGGGTGGTCGCGCAGCGGCAGGCCGTTGCCGACGATCGCGATCTGC
Source organism: bacterium (assembly GCA_028824415.1). Taxonomy (GTDB): domain Bacteria; phylum Actinomycetota; class Acidimicrobiia; order Acidimicrobiales; family CATQHL01; genus VXNF01. The sequence goes on from JAPPDX010000070.1 coordinate 60,781, forward strand.
AGCTTCTCGGTGCGGCGCACCAGGGCGGCGGCCATGAGGTTCGGTGAGGGCATCGTGCCGTAGGCGTTCTGATGGTGCTCGTTGACGCAGATGCCGTCGAAGCCGAGCTGCTCGGCGTACTCGAGCTCATCCAGGTAGCGGTTGTAGAGCCCCGTGCCGATGGTGGGGTCGTAGTTGCTGTTGGACAGTGTCACCCAGGCCGACTCGCGCTCGTCGAAGTCCTCGGGCAGGTGCGGGTAGGGCATCAGGTGGAACATGAAGAACTTCATCAGCGGGCCCTCTCCTCGGCATCGGGGGCGAGTTCGTCGTGGAACCGCCCGATGGCCGCCACGGTTCGGTCGGGCTGCTCCAGCAGCGGCGCGTGGCCGCAGTCCTCGATGATCTCCAGGCGCGCCCCGGCGATGAGATCCCGGTAGTGCTCGCCGTGCGCCAGCGGCACGAGGCGGTCGTCACTCCCCCACAGCACCAGGGTCGGCGCGGTGACGCGATGCAGCCGCAGGTGGAGCTTCGGGTTGCAGCAGAACGGGTTCCACGCCAGGCGCGCGAAACTCGTCTTCTCCTTGAATGCGCGCATCAGCATGTCGAGGTCGGGCTCGGGGGAGATGAACTGCAGCGCCAGCTGCTGGTCGACGAACAGCGCCGCCCGCAACTCGTCGGGGTTCATGGCGAAGATGTCCTCGACGGGGTGGGCGGGCAGGTCGAGACCGATGGGGTCGACCATCACGAGGCTGCGCACCTTCGACGGCTGGTGCACGGCCAACTCGGCGCCCAGCCATCCTCCGAGAGAGGCTCCGACGACGTGGACCGACTCCAGTTCGAGCTCCTCCAGCAGGTCGAGGTAGAAGTAGACGAGGTCCTCCATGCCGTCGATCCACTCCAGCCGGTCGGACTCGCCGAAGCCGGGGTGATCGGGGGAGATGACATCGAAGCGCTCCGCCAGCAGATCGTGGAAGGGAAGCCAGAATCCGGCACCGGCCGCCGGGTGCAGGAAGAGCAACTCCTCCCCCGCGCCGGCACGCATCAGGTGGATCTGTCCACCCCCCAAATCAAGATGCCGCACGACGTGCTGGTCGTTCTGACCGCTCATGGCAAGGCGCCCCCGGCGCGGGACTATACACCGGGCGACGACGCCGGAAAGAATGAACAGCCACCCCGGACCGCCTCCGCGATCGCCGGTTGCGGGGGCCGAGGCACCGGCGGGATCCGGCACACGACGGACCCGCCACGATCCGGCAGCATCGGCGGTGCCCGCAACAGCGGCGCAGGCTGTCTGTCATAATCGTTCCCATGGGGGGAGTCGCGGTCCACCGGGACCGGCTTGGGGACCGGCTTGAATTCGGGCGAGGCACCCGCGCGTGAGTGACATCCTGAACGCCACCGTCGTGGCCGGCGTGCCGCTGCTGCTCGCAGCCCTCGGGGGTGTGATCGCCCAGCGCTCGGGCGTCCTCAACATCGGACTCGAGGGGCTGATGCTGCTGGGGGCCTGGGTGTCCGCGTGGGCTGCGGCCGCCTTCGGCGCGGAGCTGGCCGGCTTCTGGTTCGCGTTCCTCTTCGGTGGCGCCTTCGGGCTGCTGCTGGGCTGGATCACCGTCGGGCTGCGTGGTGACCAGGTCGTCGTGGGAATCGCCTTCAACATCCTGGCCCTCGGTGCCACCAGCTACCTGTTCGATGTGCTGATACGGCGCGGCGGTCTGGAGGCCATGTCGGTCCCGCGCGGCTCGATCACGCAGCGCATCCCCGGCCTGGCAGCCATTCCGGGGATCGGTGTGCTGGCCGACCAGCACTGGATGGCCTACATGACCTACCTGTGCGTGCCCGTGATCTGGTACCTGATGTTCCGGACGGGGATCGGTGTGCGCCTGCGCGCCTGCGGTGAGTACGCCGAGGGCGCCCAGGCCACCGGCGTCAACGTGCTCCGGGTACGGCTGGCGGCGATGACCGTCAGCGGCATCCTCGGGGGTCTCGCGGGTGCCTACATGGTTCTGGCCGACATCCGGCTCTTCCTGCACGACGTCGTGCGCGGGCGGGGCTACATCGCCATCGCCATCGTCATCCTGGGGCGTTGGAATCCCACTGGCGGGGCCGCGGCGGCGGTCATCTTCGGCGCCTCCTATGCCCTCGGCTTCCAGCTCCAGGCCCGGGACATCCCCGTGGCCGGCGAGTTGCTGCTGGCGCTGCCGTACATCGCGACGATCCTCGCCATCGCCGTCTCGGGGCGCAAGGTGCTGCCGCCACGCGAGGAAGGCCGCCCGCTCTACCTCTTCAAGTGAGCTCTGGCCGACTGAGTTCTGTCCCAGTGAGCGATCTCAGCGCGTGAGCGCCGCGCCACCCGTCTTCGGGATCCGCATCCCTCCCTGCGCCGACGTGCGGACGGCCGGCGCCGCGGCCCGGGCGGCCGAGGAGGCCGGTTTCGACATCGCCTGGTACCCGGACTCGCAGTTCCTGTGGCGCGACGTCTGGGCGACCCTGGCGGTGGCCGCTCTGGAGACCCGCAGCATCCGGGTCGGCTCGTGTGTGACCACCTTCGAGACCCGGCACCCGAGCGTGACCGCGGCCGCCACCCGCACCATCGCCGAGATCGCGCCCGGGCGCACGATCCTCGGCGTGGGCAGCGGTGACAGCGCCATCAAGCTGCTGGGCATGAAGCCGACCCGCCTGGCCGAAATGCGCCGCAACATCGAAGCCGTGCGCCAGCTTCTTGAGGGTCACCCGGCGGACTACGGCGGGCGAGAGATCCACCTCCACGGCAAGGTGCCCACACCGGTGCCGGTCTACATGGCCGCCACCGGCCCGAAGGCCCTGCAGCTCGCCGGCGAGGTCGCCGACGGGGTCATCGTGCTGGCCGGGCTCGCCCCCCGGTTGCTCGAGCGGGCGCTCGGCCACATCCGCGACGGTGCGGCGCGCGCCGGGCGGTCACTCGAGGACCTGGATGTCTGCGTCGGGACTTTCTGCCACATCACCGACGACCCGACCGAGGCGGCCCGCGTCGCCAAACCGGTCTGCGTGGGCCTGGCGCAGGTCGGCGCCACCGGCGCTCTGCAACTCGCCGGGATCGAGATCGACGTTCCCGCGGTCGTGCCCGACGTCTACCCCGACATGACCCACGCCGAGGACTGGATGCACGCCGCCGAGGTGGCGGGGCGCTGGGTGAGCGACGAGGACGGGCGCCGTTACGCCGAGACGTTCTGCGTTGTGGGCACGGCCGCCGAGTGCACCGAGAAGATCCGCCAGGCCCGCGACGCAGGGGTCAAGAACTTCTACATCCGCGGCTTCCCGTCCTACGACCTGCCCCTCGACCTGATCGACGTGTTCGGATCCGACATCATCCCGGCGGTCACGTGAGCGCGGCCGACGTGCTGATCATCGGGGCCGGCGCCTCGGGAGCCGTCGCCTCCCGGCGCCTCGCCGAGGCGGGCTTCGACGTGGTGTGCCTCGAGCAGGGCGAGCGGACCGACCCGGGCGCCTACCGCGGCGCCTACGACGACTGGGAGCTGACCGGACTCAAGCGGTGGACCTGGGATCCGAACATCCGCGGGGCGCGCGCCGACTATCCCGTCGACGTCAGCGAGTCCGATATCGACCCGCTCATGTTCAACGGGGTCGGCGGCAGCACCGTGCAATTCGCCGCCCAGTGGCCCCGGCTGGCGCCCTCGGACTTCAGGGTCCGGAGCCTCGACGGCGTGGCCGACGACTGGCCCCTCAGCTACGAGGAGCTCCAGCCCTTCTACGAGCGCTCCGACGTGGACTTCGGCGTCTCGGGGTTGGGCGGCGATCCCGCCTACCCGCCCGGCGCCGACCCTCCCCTGCCGCCGCTGCCGATTCCCGACGTGGCCACCGAGATCGCCCGAGCCCACAACCGCCTCGGCTGGCACTGGTGGCCCGGCACCAACGCCATCGCATCCCGCCGCTACCGCGGCCGGCGGCCCTGTGTCCAGCGCGGCACCTGCGCCTGGGGCTGCGGGGAGGGTGCCAAGGGGTCCACCGACCAGACCCACTGGCCCGACGCCGAACGCCTCGGCGCCCGCCTCGCGACCGGCGCCCGCGTGAGCCGGATCACCCTCGACAAGCGCGGCCTCGCCACCGGCGCCGACTACGTGGACCGCGACGGCCGCGAGCAGCACCAGGCGGCCTCGGTGGTGCTCGTGGCCGCCAACGGGATCGGCACGCCGCGCCTGCTGCTGCTGTCGAGGTCCGCGGGCTTCCCCGACGGCCTCGCCAACCGCTCCGGCATGGTGGGCAGGCGCCTGATGATGCATCCCTTCGGCACGGTGATCGGGCTGTTCGACCGCCACTGGCCGAGCTGGCAGGGTCACTGGGGCCAGAGCCTGCAGTGCATGCAGTTCTACGAGACCGACCCCGAGCGGGACTTCGTGCGGGGAGCCAAATGGGGGCTGCAGCCCACCGGCGGCCCCCTCGGCGCCGCCCTCGGCTTCGGGGGGGACCCCGTGTGGGGAACAGCGCTGCACGAGCGGGTCCGCACCAACCTCGGCCACTCGATCATGTGGGGCATCATCGGCGAGGACCTGCCCGACGAGGACAACACGGTGACCCTCGACGGCGAGCTGGTGGACCCCGACGGCATCCCGGCACCGCGGATCCGCTACCGGGTGTCGGAGAACTCCCGGCGGCTGCTGAAGTTCCAGGCGGCCCGGGCCGCCGAATCCCTCCGCGAGGCCGGCGCTTACGAGACCGTCGTCACCCCCCAGGTGCGCGGCACCGGCTGGCACCTCCTCGGCACAGCCCGGATGGGCGACGACCCCGAGACCTCCGTCGTGGACCGCTGGTGCCGGAGCCACGACGTCGAGAACCTGTACGTGATCGACGGCAGCGTCTTCGTCACCTCCGGCGGCGTCAACCCCACCGCCACGATCTCGGCCCTGGCATTGCGGGCCACGGAACGCCTGATCGAGACACGCCGGAGCCAGCAGGTGCCATGACGGACCCCCGACACCCCGACGGCTTCGACGAGGCGTTCCGTGCCCGGCTGGCGCGCATCGCCGACGTGCTGGTGCCCGCCTATGAGGGCATGCCCGCGGCGAGTTCGGTCGGGATCGACGGGGACCTGCTGGACAAGGCGCTGCGAGCCCGCCCCGACCTGGTCGCCGACTGCCGGCGAGCCGTGCGTGAATGCGCCGACCCTCCCAGCCCCCAGGCACTCGAGCAGCTCGCCGCCACCGATCCCGACGGCTTCGGCGCGCTCATGGTCCTGGTGCTGGGCGGTTACTACATCAGCGCCGAGGTCAGGAAGCTGCTTCACTACGCGGGACAGGAAGCGCTCCGCATCGACGTCGGGGAGCTCCCGGCCTACATCGAGGAGGAACTCATCGACGAGGTGATCGGCCGGGGTCCGATCTATCGCAGACCGCCACCGGACGATCCACAGAGTTCGCAGGACTAGCTCGCAGAACCAACTCGCATAACCAGCTCGCAGAGACTCGCAGAACCAAGGGGGACATCGTGGTAACGACTCGCTATGGCACCAGGCCGGTGAGGATCGAACAACTCACCGGACCGTACGAGCCGAACGGGCAGCCCGACCCGCACCTCGGCCAGCCCCTGCAGTTCGGGCTGTTCGCCTGGAACATCCAGGGCGGTTCCACCGGCTCCAAGGCGGTGCTCACCGACCCCGACCGCTACCAGAACTACTGGAAATGGCCGTTGGCCTCCCAGCTGATCACCGAGGCCGAGCGGATCGGGTTCGACTACCAGGTGCCGTTCGCCCGCTGGATCGGCCAGGGAGGCGACTCCGACTGGAGCGAGACCTGCCTGGAATCGCTGACGGCCGCTGCGGCGGCCTCGGCCCTCACCAGCCGCATGCTCCAGTTCTCCACCGCCCACAGCAACTACGACTTCCACCCGTTCCACTTCGCCAAGTTCGGCGTGACCGTCGACCACATCTCCGGCGGACGCTGGGGTCTCAACATGGTCACCGGCTACTCGGCCAAGGAATACGCCGCGTTCGGCCACATCGAACCGCCCGAGCACGACGAGTCCTACCGGCGGGCCGACGAGTTCTTCACCCTCGTCAAGGCGCTGTGGGCCTCCGACGTGCCCGTCATCTTCGAGGGCGAGTACTACCAGTGCTACGGGGCCTACGTGAATCCCAAGCCCACCCGCAAACCGCGCCCCCTGCTCATGCAGGCCGGGCAGTCCAAGGTGGGCATCGACTTCGCCTGCCGGCACGCCGAGTGGATCTTCCAGATCCAGCCCACCATGGAGCACTACCGGAACATCGCCAGGGAGATCCACGACAAGGCGGCCTCCTACAACCGCAAGGTGCTCGTGGCCACACAACTCTGGCCCGTGATCGACAAGACCGACGCCGCCGCGCAGGCCACCGCCGAGTGGATCGCCGAGGAGGTCGACCACGTGGCCACGATGAACTTCATCCAGTCCGCCAAGCGCCAGCACGTGTCCTCCACCTTCGGCTGGGACGAGGCCGAGGAGGAGAGCACCGACCCCTACGGCGGGATCGGCAAGGAGAGGTTCCTGCGGATGGCCCTGGGGATCGGCGCCCACCAAGTTGTGGGCAGCTACGACACCGTCGCTGAGATGCTGCGCGAGCTCTACGAGGCCGGCATCGAGAGCGTGCTGGTGTCGTTCTTCGACCCGTTCCTGGGCCTGCAGCAGATCGAGGAGGAGATCTTCCCCCGCCTCAAGAAGATGGGCCTCCGCCGCTAGACGATGGGGATTCCCACGTTCGACGTCGGCAGCGTGGAGCGGGTGTTACGGCCGCTGCTGGAGACGCCTTCGGAGCAGACGGACCGTTTCGAGGACGACCCGCAGATCCGGGCGTTCCTGCAGGGGGTGGTTGCCCCTCAACTCGAGCAACTCGGACTGCACACGACCACTGACGAGGCCGGCAACTTGATCTGCGAGATCGGCGGTGGTGAGGCGCCGGGGCTGGTTCTGTTCTGCTATGCGATGACCCATCCTGCGGGGCGGATGGTCGATCCGTTCGTGGCGAGCAGGTTCGACGGCGAAGACGGTGCCACCCGGCTGCGTGGGCGTGGCGCCAGTGAGCAGATGGGGGCGCTGGCGGCGGCTGTGCTGACCGCCGGAACCTTGGCCGAGCGGGCGGCCGACCTGGCGGGACCGCTCGTGTTGTGCGTCTCCCCGGCGGGTGAGACCGGACGCCATGACACGGCCCGCAGCTTCCTGTCCCGTTACGGGGACCGGACGCCGCCGGCGGCGTGCATCGTGGGGATCGGCACCGACAACGCCATCTGCGTGGCCAACAAGGGCCGGGTCGACGCCACCATCAAGGTGGCCGGGGTGGCGGGACACAGTTCCATGCCCTGGCGCACCAAGAACGCCATCGAGGGCGCCCGCCTGGTGCTGAGATGCCTGGAGGGCATCGCACTGGCCGGCGACCACCCGCGTCTCGGGCGCCCGACCCTCACCCCCACGGCGGTGCACAGCAGCCCCAACGCCACCCACACCGTTCCCGATCTCGTGGAGGTCACCGTCGACCGGCGACTCCTGCCGGGCGACAATCCCGAAGCAGCCCTCGCAGACATCCGCCAGGCGCTCGAGAGCATCGACGGCTGGGACATCGACGTGGAGCCCGGGCCTCTGATGTACCCCTCAGAGGTCGCACCCGACTCCCCGTTCGTGGACACTCTCCGGGCGGCGTTCGCGGCGGCCGGGCACCCCGATCCCCCACTCACCTATTCACACGGCTGCATCGACGCCGGGCTGTTCTCGAGCCGCGGCATCCCCGCCGTCATGCTCGGAGCGGGCGAGCAGGAGATGTGGCACACGATCGACGAGTCGGTCGCCCTGGACGCCGTGGCGCTCACGGCAGAGGTCTACACGGCGACCGCCCTGCACCTCCTGACCTGACGGGCTGACCTGACGGGCTGACCTGAGGGGCTGACCGCCGCCCCGGTCGTCCCCCGGCAACGACGGCGGAGCGCTGGCCGGATGGATTCCGGCCCGGGAATCAACCGCTCGACGCCTTCGACTCCCTGTCCGTCATTCCGGCGAAGGCCGGAATCCAGCTAGGCATCGAGGAAGGCCACCGCCTCCGCGAAGGGCGCCGGCGGAAGGCGCAACAGGCACGCGCCGACCTGGCCCCGCCCGGCCTCACGGTGGGCCAGTCCGGCGTTGGCCAGGGGTGTGACGCCGGTGGCCACCACCTTGTGCACGTCGATCCCGATGGGCGTCCCGCGGAACCCCTCGGCGGGGATCAGGAACCGCGAGCTGGTGCCCCGGCAGATGCCCCGCAACTCCTCGACCCGCTCCGAGGCGGTCAGCGGATCACCCCCGACGAAGGACGCGATGGCCGGCGAGGCCGACAGGGCGAAGGCGCCCAGACCGACGGTCTCGGCAATGAAGGAGTCCCCGAGCACCGGCGAGGCGTCAGCCGGCGTGTAGCCCTCGAAGAGCTTGGGCTCGCCGATCAGGGACTTGGTGAGGAACCAGCGGTCGCCCGCGCCGCTGACCCGGATCCCGAGGCTCGCGCCGTTGGACGACATCGCCGTCACGACGCCCGGGTCGCCGCTCCGGTGGACCACGTCGCTGACGGCCTTCCCCCCGGCGATGGACAAGGCCAGGAAGAAGTGGGGGTTGGCGCCGATGTAGGACAGGACGTCGACGGCGTCCTGCCGGTCGGCCGCGGCCACAATCGCCGGCGCCAGGCGGGCGAGCACGGCGGCGCTGGAGGCCACGTTCCGGTTGTGGCACTCGTCGCCCCGGCGCAGACCCTCCGCCCACAGGTCGACCATGTCGAGCCCACCGACGGCTCCGAGCGCCGCGTGCAGCGTGGGGCCGGCGACCGCGCCCAGCCAGCGGAGGCGATCCAGCGTCGCCGGATCGTAGGAGCCGAAGCGCAGCGCCTTGCCGAGGCCCTCGTTCAGGGGCGAGAACGCCCGGGAGCCGCCGTCGGTCTCCATGACGACGACCGGAATGGACGGCGTGACCACTCCGGCCATGGCCCCGACACCGCCGTTGTCGTGGCAGGAAGCCAGCTCGAGATCGCCCCGATCCAGAATGCGGGCGGCCGCCTCGGGCGAGTCGGCCTCGCCTTCGAGCATCAGCGCCCCGATGAGTGCGCCGCGCAACGGCCCGACCATGCCCTCGCCACCGAGCGGCGGCCCCGCATGCAGGTACCGGCGCTCGCCGACCGCGGCGGTCACCTCGCCTGCCGGGCGCACGCCGACCGCGGTGACGCCGGTTTCGTCGAGCGCCCCAAGCGCAGCTCCGGCAACAGGATTGGTCATGGCCGTCCAGTCACGAACAGCCCGGCCCGTTCGACCCCCGGATCAACTCCACCAGCCGCTGGGGGCTGAGCGGCGTCTCGGTGATCTCGACGCCGGTGGCATCGGAGACGGCGCCGACGATGGTCGCCGCGACGGCAATGCAGCCCGCCTCCCCCACTCCCTTGACACCGAGCGGGTTGAGCGGCGAGAGGGTCTCGAGGTGCTCCACGCCCAGGCTCGGCACTTCGGCCGCCGAGGGGATCAGGAACTCCGCGAACCCGGCGTTGCGAAGTTGCCCGTCGCTGTCGTAGTGCATCTTCTCGAACAAGGTACCGCCGATGCCCTGGACGATCCCGCCGTGCACCTGCCCCTCCACGACTGCGGGGTTGATCATCCTGCCGCAATCGTGCACGGCCATGTAGCGCAGCAGCCGGACGACGCCCGTCTCGACGTCCACCTCCACGACGGCGGCGTGCGCGCCGCTGGCGAACGTGGCGTGCCGTGGGCTGTTGTAGGCGGTCGCCTCGAGGCCGGGGGCGACCTCTGACACCGGGGGCGCCTCCCCCTCGCCACCCTCGCCGATGAACTGCGTGGCGGCCAGCGCCTCCTTGCTGAAGGCGTAGCGCAGCGGATTAGCCAGCACGGCGATCTGCCGGAGCGGGACGCGGACATCGGGTGAGCCCCGGACCGATACGTGGCCCTCGGAGAAGACGATGTCGGCCTCGTTCGCCTCGAGGATGCGGGCGGCGATCTGCGCCGCCTTCACCCGCACGAGCTCCGCCGCCTGGGCCACCGCATTGGACGCCACGACGCCGATCCGGCTGGCGAAGGTCCCGGTGGCCCACTTGAACTGGCGCGTGTCCCCGGTACGTACGACGACGTCGGAGAAGGGGACCTGCAGGATCTCCGCGGCCACCTGGGCCAGGATTGTGGCGTGCGCCTGGCCCTGGGTGGAGACGCCCGTCGTGACGAACACCTTGCCGGTGGGCTCCACGTGGACGCGCGCCCCCTCGTATGGCCCGCTGCCGGTGCCCTCCACGTAGCAGCCGAGGCCGATGCCGATCCGGCGACCCTCGGCCCGCGCGACGGCCTGCTCGGCTGCGAAGGTCTCGTAGCCGATCGCCTCCAGCAGCACCTCGAGGCCCGCGGGGTAGTCGCCGCTGTCGTAGGTGGTGGTCAGGCCGTCCTCGTCCATCAGCCCGACCACGTAGGGGAACTCGTCGGGCTGGATGAAGTTCCGCCGACGGACCTCGGCCCGATCGATTCCCAGGTCCCGGGCGATCAGATCCACCACACGCTCCATCACGAAACCCCCCTGGGGCATGCCGGCGCCGCGGTAGGGAGTGACCGGAACGGTGTTGGTGTACACCACGTGCATCTCGCTGCCGTAGTTGGGCAGCCTGTACGGGCCGGGCAGGCGGGAGGCGGTGACGATCGGGATGATGATCCCGTAGGGGCAGTAGGCGCCGGCATCGTGGATGAACTCGTCGTGCAGCGCGAGGATGCGTCCCTCGTCGTCGAATCCCACCCGCACCTCGTGCCACTGGGCCCGCTCGTGGTTGGAGGCCACGAAGTGCTCGAGGCGACCCTCGATGAATTTGACGGGAACGCCGAGCCGGCGCGCCGCCCAGGGAACCAGGATCTCCTCGGGATAGAAGACCGGCAACTTGACCCCGAAGCCGCCGCCGACGTCGGGAGCGACGACGTCCACCTCGTGCTCGGCCAGATTCAGGTAGGTCGACAGCCCCGCCCGGATGGTGCTCGGTGCCTGGGACGTGTCGTAGACCAGCAGGTGCCCGAACTCGTCGGGGATCGCCACCACGCCACGGCATTCCATGGGCGTCGCCGCGCTGCGTTCCACCCAGAACCGCCGCACCAGCGTGTGGGGCGCGACGGACATGGCCGCCTCCACGTCGCCGTGCTCCTGGGTGAAGTGCGCCGCCACGTTGTCGGTCATGTCGGCGTGGACGAGGTGCGGACCCTCGAAGGCGACCACTGGGCCCACGACCGCGGGCAGCGATTCGTAGGTCACCTCCACCGACTCGGCGGCGTCGGCGGCCGCGTACCGGCTCGTGGCCACAACCATGGCGACCGCCTCACCGACGAAGTGCACGTACTCGCCCGCCAGCGGGAACTGCGTCCGGGGTTCGGTGAGATTGGGGTTGGGGATCAGCAATGGCAGCGCCTGGCGGCCGAGTTCACCGAGATCGGCAGCCGTGTAGACCGCCACGACATCGGGCCGGGCCGCCGCCGCGGCGGTCTCGACACGCAGGATGCGCCCGTTCGCGCAAGTGGAACGGACCATCGCCACGTGCAGGCAACCGGCCGGCTCGATGTCGTCGATGAACGTCCCGTCGCCGGTCAGGCTTCGCCGATCCTCGGACCGCAGAACGCGCTCACCGATCAACCGCGTGGTCACCGATGCCCCCCTTCGGGTCTCCCTTCCCGATCGCCCCCTGGGTGCCGCGCCACACCCGACGAGGCCGTCAGACTCGAACCCGTGCGCGTCCCGGCGAGATCACGTGCGGGGTCAGTTGACCGAGACCCCCTCGCTGTCGGCCGACAGGAGAAGCCGCAGGTCCAGCAGGAGGTTCGTGAACTCGGTGCGCGACACCAGCTCGCGCATGCCGATCTCGCCCAACTTGCCGTCGATGAGAGCGAGGGCCTGGGCGGTGTTGGTGGACTCGTCGGTGGCGGGGGCGGCGGTTTCTGGCATGGTCCGATCCTTTCCTCTCGCACCGGCGACGTTCGGATCGCCGTCCTGCGACTGTCCCGCCACAGGTCGGCGGCCATCCGGTTCCCCGGCTGTCCGTCTGTAGTGCCACAGTATCGGACCGAGGTGAGACATGGGTAGAGAACCCAGTGTTGCCGTCTATGAATCCCGCTCGCGGGAGTGGATGGATCGGCGCACACGCCAGTACGGCGACCGGCTGGAGCGCTTCGTCGCCCGGGTGACGCGCGACCCCGGCGGCGGGGCGGCAGGCCCCGGCCCGGCGGGCGGCGATCCGGGCGACGATCCGGCGAGAGGCGATGGCCCGGGGAGCACCAGCACAGGCGACAGCTTCACGCGGCGTGCCGGTCCCTCGCCTCCAAGCTCTCGGCGTCAGCCGCCACCCGCCGGCATCGGCGACAGCGACACGCGACGTGCCGGTCCGGTCGCCGACCTTGGCTGCGGGCCCGGCTGGCATGTCGATGGGCTGCCGCAGCCGGTGTTGGCGCTGGATGCCAGCCGGGCGATGCTGGCCGAGGTCGGGGCGGGGGCCGGGGGCATCGCCCCGCTGCGGGTGGCCGGCGATCTGCGCGCCCTGCCGCTGCGGGACCGCTGCCTGCGGGGTGCGTGGGCCTCGCGCTCCTACATCCACCTGGCACGCGCCCAGGTACCCCTGGCGCTGGCCGACCTGCACCGGGCGCTGATGCCCGGCGCGGCCGTCGAGCTTCATCTCTTCGCCGGCGACGCAGAGTGGGACGAGCGGGCCGACGACGACTTCCCCGGGCGACGCTTCTCCCGCTGGCCCGAAGATTGGCTGCGGGACGTGCTGGTGGGCGCGGGATTCGGCGTCGAGGGGATCGAGAACCGTAAGAACGTGCTGCTGGTGGCGGCCACGCGGCTGCACACGCTCGCCGACACCGTCGCCCCGGGCATGCGACTGCTGGTCTGCGGGCTGAACCCCAGCATCTACGCCGCCGACGTCGGGGTGGGCTTCGCCCGGGGCTCCAACCGGTTCTGGCGGGCAGCACGGGCCACGGGACTGGTGAGCCGCGATCGGGATCCCCGCCACGCCCTGGTGGCCCACCGCATCGGCATGACCGACCTGGTGAAGCGACCGACCCGACAGGCCGCCGAGCTCACCGCAGCCGAGTACACCGAGGGCCTCGCACGCCTCGAGCGTCTTGTGGAACGCCTGGAGCCCGGGGTCGTTTGCTTCGTCGGCCTGGCCGGGTGGCGGGCAGCCGTCGACCGTCGCGCCGCCCCGGGCATCCAGGACCGCCGCATCGGCGGCCGCCCCGCCTACCTCATGCCCTCCACCAGCGGCCTGAACGCCCGTACGTCCCTGGTTGAGCTGACCGACCACCTCCGAGCCGCCGCCCATGCGGCGACGGGAGCACCGCCGGCCCACTCCCCGGCCCGCGGCGCCGAGTGACGTCGAGGTCAGGGCACTTCACGCGAGTCGACCGAGGCGCGAGACTCGTCCAGTCGATCGACAGGTCCCTGCGCGGTGTCGATCCCGCTGAACGAAGGAGGCAGGCGTGGTGAAGAGGGAAGAGATCCGAGTCGAGGGGGCCAGCGAGCCGATCAGCCACTACACCGACGCCGTCCGCTTCGGCAACCTGCTGTTCGTGTCGGGGATCGCTCCCTTCGACGGCGAGGGCAACGTGGTCGGCGAGGGCGACGTCGTGGCCCAGGCACGCCAGGTGCTGCAGAACCTGCGTGACGCCCTGCGAACCGTCGGCGCGGACATGTGCGACGTGCTGAAGGTCACGGTGTTCCTGACCGACGTCAACGATCGAGCCGCCATCAACCCCGTCCGCAAGGAGTTCTTCGGCGCCGCCCGGCCGGCCAGCACACTGATCGAGGTCAGCGCCCTGGTGGACCCAAGAATGCTCGTAGAGATGGAGGCCATCGCCGCCATCCCCGACAGAGCGCGGTCATGAGGTACGAACCAGAAGCAGTCGAGTGAATTTGCCACGCGATCTCCGGCAATTCTCCCGACGAACCAGCGGCGCTGGCTCGTGCCGAGTTGCCATTCGAGCCGTTCGAACGAACCAGACGCTCCCTCACAAGGGCTGAACAGGTCTCGGTGTTCCTCCGGGACGGGTTCGTCGATCGATACTCCGGGAAGAAGTTGGTCTTCCCGGGAACCCTTCGACTGCTATTCGAGCCAGCGCTCGCCGTCGAGGCTTTCCCGCGTCGCTAGCAGGGCGTCGAGAGCGAGCACCAGCCGGCCTGCCGTTCGCCGGGCTGCTCTCGGGTGGGAGCGGTTACTGGTGAAGATGAGGGTCGGAGAGGTACGGCCGGCCCGCAACGCGACGGACGCCAGGGGCCGGTAGTCGACGACGTTCTCGGTGACGATCGCGCGCGCATCTGCCAGCGCCGCAGCGAAAATCACCTCGTCAGGCTTGCCCCGGAGGTCTGAACGCTCCGCCACCGCCACGACGTCGTGACCACGCTCGCGGAGCGCTGTCGCTATGGCGGGCGCCCACATCTCGTCGAGCAGCAGCTTCACCTAGCGAGGAGTTCCTGCTCGCGCCGCCAATCAGCTTCGGCCCGCTCCGCCTCCTCGTCCACCATTCGGATCCAGGACGCAATCTCGTCCCTGTGCTCCGCGTAATAGCGCAGTGCCACCCCGACCTGCTCGTAGGTCAATCCCATCCGCTCAGCGACATCTTCCCGCGTGTTCTCGTCACCGACGGCCGCACGCACGACTTCCCAAACATCCGGCCCGCTCATCAGCCCCGCACGCCGTCCCGCCGGTCCAGTGCGGAACACGATCCCTGGATGTCGCTCCATGCGAAGTCCCTCATCGAGAAGTTGCTTCGCCAACCAGGACCGCGAGCGACCAATCCTCCGGCTCTCCGAATCGAGCCGCTCCAAGACCTCTTCGTCCACGCGAACCGAAAGATGCTGACTCACCGGGATCACCTCCAGATGTGGGCATATGTCACACATCGTACACGTGCGGGTCAGACTTCGCCAAACAGTGCTGATCGGACGCTCCGGCGGGGAGCCGTGCAAATCCGCTTGCCGTGCAGCCAGCCGCGGGCACTCCCGTGAATGCTCAGCGGGTGTCGTGGACGATAACCCTGTCGGTGCCGGAGCGCCCGAAGACTTCCGGGGCGTAGATCTCCTCGGCTCTGGCGGGGGGTACGACGAACGTGCCGGGAGTGGTGGCTCGAACGACGTAGCTGTATCTGCGAGTTCCCGCCCGGAGATACGTCGAGAATGCCTCGGCACGATCATCTCGCAGGTTCTGGTGCTGATACCAGGTCCACCCCCAACCGCCGCCGCGGGCGTCGAAGCTGCCGGTCACCGCCAAGGCGGGGTTGAGAGGCTCGAAGCCAGCCGCCAGGGGATCGATCAGCACCATCATCGTGCGTCGGCTGTCGTTGAACATGGTCAGCTTGACCCGCACCTCGGCGCCGGCCCGTACGTGCCAGACACCGTCGTCGTCGAGCCACACGTCGCCAGGGTCACCGACCGCCTCGTAGCTGCGCTCCACGACGAAGCCGCGATCCAGAGGTTCCAGATCCAGGTCGTCAGGGGCGTAGCGCAGGCTGAGGCGGTAGTAGAGGCGACCCTCGCCGTCCTTCTGCACTACGAGATCGGAGTCGCCCGCGTCCAGCAGTTCGGCCATCGGCACCAGGGTGGAGCCCCGATCGGTGCTGCGACCGCCGTAGGTGTGCTCTGCCGCGTAGAGGTCACCGAACCACACGCGGGCGACGAAGTCGGGCTCGGTCGCCTCGAAGGTGTCGAAATAGCGGCCGAGGGCCAACAGGATGAAGGTGTTCTCCTGGACGTTGCGCCAGCGTCCCCGGACCCGGTGGGCGAGCAGGCCGGTCACGACCTTGGGAATGAGATCCGACGTGGGCGCCATCGTGATAAGGGCATCGAGAACGATGCCGTCGGCGCGACGGCTGGAATGCAGCAGCAGATAGGCATCCTCGCCGTAGTCCGTGGCGAACGTGGCCGCGCCGGGGGTCTCGACAGCCCGGTTTTTCAGGATCCGCTCGATCTCGGCTTCGATGCCGTCATCGTCGACCACGGGCCAGAGCCAGGCCAGGGCGTCCAACTCGAGGGCTTCGCCCCGGCGCTCCCACAGGGCGCGAGCATCGTGAGCCGCCTGCTGCCCGTCCAGCCAACGCACGTGCAGCGCGTAGGCCATCAGCATGTCCCTGCTCCGCAGGCTGTAATCGTCCGGGAGCCGCCTTTCGATATCTCCCAGATACCGGTGCCCTCTCTCCATCACCCGAGGCGGAACCTCGAATCCCTCGTTCCGGGCGATGACCAGCGCGTGCATCACCTGGATCGACGCGTACGGAAACGATTCATGCTGGCGCGACAACCACGGGAAGCCGCCGTCAGATTTCTGAAGAGATGACAGTTGAGCGATGTCGTAGCGCACTGTGGCATCGAGTTCGTCAGGGCCGGCGAGACCCTCGGCCTCGAAGGCTGCGAGCACATCACGGAGCGCTGAGATGGCCATGATTTGGCTGGCGTACGCGTCGGAGCTCCTGTACGGGTAGCGGGCGACGTACAGCACGGCGTCGGTCAGAGCCTGCAGCGCGGTCGACGAGGTGTTGATCTCGAGTCCGCCGAACTGCGGGAACACGTCTTCGGGGGCGGTGACCGGCTGGATGACCGCGCCCTGGTCGACCACCCCGTACGTGGCGAAGGCCTCGCTGGTCGCCGGCGTGTACACAGGCAGGGACACAACCTGGGCGTCGGCATCGCAAGACGCCTCCGAGAACGCAACGGGAGGCGTTTCGGTGACAGTGGACACAACCTGGGCGCCGGCAAGGGCACATGAGACCGCCGCCGCGCGGAAGCGGGCCGTGCCCGCCGAATCCGTCCGCGCCGCGAACCTGACCTCGACCCGATCGTTGGCCGGCACCAGGATCCGCCTTCCCGCCGACCCGACGAGTTCGAGGTTGGAGGTCTGCACGACCACATCCACCTCCATGGCGGAGTCGGTCTGGTTCTGGACCACGATCGGCAACTCGAACTCGTCGCCGAAGTTCAGGAATCGAGGCGCCGATGGCCGAACCTGCAGCGGGAGGCGCGCGGTGATGGACGACTCGGCCACCCCGAAACGATCGGCGCCATCGACGACGACGGCCATGACCCTGTAGCGGGTCAGATTGTCGGGCAGGTCGAACTCGACGGTGACCCGGCCCCTGGCGTCGGTCAACGCGTCCGGCTCGAACAGCGCCAGAGCGTCGAGGTTCTCGCGGACCGCCACTCGGCCGGGGGCGATCCCACCTCCGTCGCTTGCCGCGTCCGCAGCTGGGCCCATGTCTACCCCGGACTCCTCGAACTGCTCGGGCAGCCAGTGCGGATCCTCGAGCAGGATCCTGCTCCTGCTTCGGGCCGCGTCCAGGCGCGCAGCCCGGGGGCGGTAGAAGACATCGATGGGATCGATCAGTTCGTAGCCCGACAAGGCCAGCACCGCCTCGTCGACCACGATCACAAGGACGTTGGCCCCCCTGACCGGAGCCCCGCCGGCATCGTTGACCTCGACGGTGACACTCGTGGCGGCGCCCGGCTGCACGACCGCCGACGCGGGCGCGGCCGTGACGTCGAGAGTTCGCTGAACGGGTGGGATCCGCAGCAGCATTTCCCCCGACGCATGGGCGGGCCGAAGGGACGTGCCGTCGCGGCCGGCACCGTCAGCCGAGGTTCGGTCGACGGTGGAGGCAAGATCGACCTGCAGTCTGAGCGCAGGAACATGGTCCTCGGTTATCGGCACCTCGAGGACCGCGGCGTGGTCGGTGATCTCGAAGCTGCGGGCTTCGATGATCTCGTTGTGCGCGACCGTCAGGAGGCCGGTGCCCGAGGCGAAGGGAGAGACGACGAGGATCTCTGCGATGTCCCCCGCGGCGTACGTCTCAGCGCTGGGAATGAGGTTGACGGCCTCGAGTTCGATGTTGCGGCTCGGGACGCCGACCTCTTCGCCGGTGACCCAGCGGGTCATCTCACTGCGATTCGTTCGCCCCGAGTCGTCGACGACTCGGGCCGTGATGCGGTAGCGGCCACCGGCGCCGGTGGCGAATGCGCAGTCGACCGGCACCTGCCGGGACGTGACCTCGCAGGTTTCAGCGTCCAGCGCGTCTTCGACCCACTCGCCATCGACGCGCCTGCTGACAAGACGCTCCTTGGTCACCTCGAAGGGTCGACCGGCGACCGGGTTGCCGTCGAGATCGGTGACGACAGCCTCGATGTCGATCCGATCGCCGGCCCTGACGAACGTGCGGGCAGAGCGAATGCCGACATAGAGATCGGCGGAGTGAACCAGGAAGCCGGTTGTCGATGCCCACCGCTGGCGGTTCACATCGAGCACCTGTGCCTCGGCCATCACCGCCGTCGGTAGATGATCGCCGCCGTCCTCGATGTCAATGTGCAGGTAATGGCTGCCGGCGGCGTCGGTCGTCCCGAAGAAGGTCTCGACCTCGTACGACGGGGACCAGTGATGGAAATACCACCACGGGCGCCACACACCGAACGTGAACCCGCTCCAGTTCGGCGGGGAATACGACGTCTGGCGCGTGATCACCCCCCAGTTGACCTCGGCGTTGGGGACGGGGCCGCCGGAGTAATACCGGGCATCTACCGCCACTACCGGCGACTCGTCGATGAAATGCGGGCCGGCCGACTCGAGACGTGCCTCCACTTCGAACTCGGGCCGGCGAAACTCCTCCACCTGGAACGAGTGCTGATGGCAGCGACTGGTGTAGTAGCAGTAACCGGTGGCGCCCGGGAGCCGGAACTCGATCCAGATCCAACCCAGGTTCGCCCCCTCACTCAATTCGATGGTGAGATCGAAGCCGCCGTGGCCATCGGTACGGATCTCACCGCTACCGAGATCGTTGCCGAGCGGGCCGACGGCCGTGTAGGTAATCACCGCTCCCTCGGGGAGAAACTCGAGATCGCCGTCGCCGTTCACGTCGAGATTTCGCACCCAGCCCTTCAGGTTCACTGTCTCGCCGGGGCGGTAGACACCGCGGTCATCGGTGATGTACCAGATTGTTCGATCGTCCCCGGCCTCGATGTCCGCGGGGTAGACGGCCCGGTCCGCGCCAAGTGAGGCAACAACCCAATCGAACCCGCCTGTGCCGAACGAGGCGCGGGCGAGGCCGTTGCCGTCGCTGACGAGCGTCGAACCTCGGACTCCGAACCGGATCTCCACATCGGCCAGCGGGTCGCCGGTGCGCAGGTCGGTGGTCCATACAGCCACGTCGCGATTGCCCGTAACGAGGTCGACGCCGATATCGGTGTCCTGCACCCAAGTGAGCACCGAGGATCCGTGGGTCCGGGTCCAGTAGTCCGCCGTCTCCCTGTGCCGGCCGGCTCCTTCGACGATCATGACCAAGTGTCCGTGCTCGCCGTTGAGGGCACCCGAGAGATCGAGAGGAACCTCGGTCAGATCGTCGTGGTCGATCCCGGTGTCGATCACCTTCTCTGCTATCAGAGGCCACGACAAGTCGTGCTCAGCCGGGTCACGTACATAAGGAAAGTCATCTTCGAATTCGATGTACGACTCATAGTCGCTCGGATCCACGTCATAGAGGCGCACGCGAAGCTGCTCCCAACGGCGCACGATCAGCGGAATCGTCTGCCCGGCTCCGAACGGATCAAGCGTGGTGACCAGTCCACCCAGGAACCAGACTCGGGGGCGCTCTTCCTCGACTTCGAACTCAACGGTCTCCGGCTCGCCAAGAGTCTGACCGAACACGTCGCCCACCGTCGCCGGGATCACGACCTTGTAGACGGTGCCGCCCACCTTGGGACGGGCGATGTACAGACGGTCGCCGGAGACAGAGACCCTGACTCCCGGGATCTCCGGCGTTATCGAGAAATCGGCGGCGTTCACCGTTGCGGCATCAAGTCGGTTGTTGAACCAAACCGAAAGAGAACTATTCGGCCCGCAGGGCAACTCGGAATACCAGTACCGGTAGCACTCCGTGTCGACTATCCGCAAAGGCCCATACGTGCGGGCCTCCACAGTTTCCGAGTTCTCGCTGGTGTTCGGGCCCTCGGCCGACGGCACGTGGGGACCGACAGTGATCTCGAGCGCGGAGTCGGGGTCGATAGGCACCGCCGGTCGAAAGGCGACCCACGTGCCTTCGAGGGCGCGCTCGGCGTAGTACCTGATCGAGTAGTCAGCGCCTTCGATCTCGGCGGCACTGGCAGGACGGAGTTCGCGCTCCTGGCCATCGGCGAGAAGTGTGATGGCGTCGAGCACCGCGGCCGGTTCGATCCGCTGGTCGAAGGTCGCGAGGAAGATCGGTTCGAGCCCAAGCGTGTCGTCGTCGGGGATGAGCCGCACCACGCCGGGTGGCGGTGTCTCGAACTCCGCGCGGAACGTCTCGGCCAACTCGCCGCCGGACTGCGATTCAGTCCCCGCAGGAACCTCCAGCACGTAGCTGGTCGCCATCGGCAGACGATCGAAGATCTCCTGGTCATGCTCGAAGCGGAGCGTGCGGGTGCCGATCCACTGCCAGCGACCCGGCAACGGCGGCGTGAGCTTCACGGGAGGGTCGACCTCGTCGAGTTGGCCGACCGTGGCCAGCGGCACCATCGGCTGGTTGAAGGTGATGCTCACGAACGGAGCGATGTCCACTTCACCCTCCGGCTGAACCCTCAGGATCTCCAATGGCCCAGGATCGGTAGCCGGAGCTGCGACACCCGGTCCGGCCGGGAACGGCTGATCGACCGTCTTGCCGGTGCGGGGCGGGGGCAGCGAATCAACTGGACGCTTGAACCCGACCGCGCCCGAGTCGTCGTTGTCCCACGGCGGCAGCCGGTCGATCACCGCGCGGATCTCCTCGTCGCTGAGCACCTCGCCCTCGACTTGGCCCACAGTCGGCGGGCTCTCGCCGTCGCTCTCGTCGCCCTCGCTCTCTTCGCCCTCGGTCAGGCCAACAGTGAGAGAACCCTCCGGCCCCGATCGGGCTTCATCGGGAGCCGTAAGCGCGGAATCTCCCGGGGCCGCACGTGAGGAGTCTGCCGATACCGGCGGTGCGGAGACCTCAGGAGCCAAGGGTGGTGAAGTGTCGGAGGGCTCACCGCCCCCATCGGTCGCTTGCGCGCTGACAGCCGAGCCGGGACCGGCCAGCAGCACGGCAACCAGTCCGACGATCATCCAACGCCGGAGGAGCCTGCTCATGGCTCAGCGCAGTCCGAGGAGAGTGCTGAGTAGTCCACTGGCAATGCCGGTCGGGCGGCCAAGTCCCGGATTCGGGCCTTCGCCGGAATGACGGGATGGGCCGTCCGCAGCAATGCCCATCCGTCTGCTATCCCGGGTCGTTGGGGTGGTGCGCCAGGGGGATGACCTGGATGTCGAGCCAGGGGAAGAACGGCAGGGAGGCCAGGGCGGCGTGGAGTTCGTCGGGCGAGTCGGCCCGCCAGACGCCCCAGTTGGCCCAGCGACCCGGGACGCGCCAGAGCCGGCGGATTGTCCCCGCTTCGACCAGTTCCCGGCCGCGGGCCCGCTCGGCGGCCATGAGTTCGTCTCGCCTGACGAGGTCGCCGTCGGGTGGCCAGTTGACCTGGATGTGAACCAGGTACTCCGCTGCATCACTCATCGGTCGCTCCCTCTCTATCGGCGTCGGCTTGGTGTTCGGCGCGCAGCTCGGCCAGCACCTCGTCGGTGTCGGCCCCCAGCGGGCGCCCCACGAAGGACACCTTGCCGGGGGTGCGCGACAGGCGCGGCGACACGGCCTGCATCACGACGTCGTCGACGGTCGTGAACAAGCCTCGCCGCTGGAAGTGCTCGTCTTTGAACAGGTCCCCCATCGTGTAGACGGGGGCGATGGCCGCGTCCGCCTCCTCGAAGCGGCGGATCACCTCGGCCGAGGGCCGCTCGGCGATCCAGCCTGAGACCAGGGCCTCGAGGGCGTCACGGTTCTCGAAGCGACCGTTGAACGTGACGAAGCGCTCGTCGCCGCCGGCGCCGATGAGGTCCAGCACCCGGTTCGCCACCGTGTCGCTGGAGGCCGAGAGCGCCACCCACTCGCCGTCGGCGCACTGGTAGGTGCCCCGCGGCACCGAGTACGGGATGCCGGCGCCGAGGCGCGGCTGCTCGTAGCCCAGGTGGGCGAACGCCGAGGGCAGCGGGCCCATGACGTGCATCACCGACTCCACCAGCGAGAGATCCACCACCTGCCCCTTGCCGCTGCGGCGCGCCTCCCACAGCGCCGCCATGGCGCCGAATGCCCCGAGGGTGCCCGTGAGCTCGTCGGTGAGCGCCACCGGCGGCAGCAGCGGCTGCCCGTCGGCCTCGCCGCTGATCGCCGCGTAACTGCTGAGCGCCTCAGCCAGGGTGGCGAAACCGGGCCGCTGGGCGTAGGGGCCCTCCTGGCCGAAGGCGGTGATGCGCAGGATCACCAGCTTTGGGTTGCGCGCGAGCAGCACGTCGGGGGCCAGCCCCAGGGCCTCCAGCTTGCCCGGACGCAGGTTCTCCACGAGCAGATCGGCGCCGTCGATCAACTCCAGCATCGCCTCGAGGCCCTCGGGGGTCTTGAGGTTGAGAACCACGGCGCGCTTGTTGCGCCCCGCCAGCTTCCAGAAGTAGGAGTCGGCGTCGCCATCGGGCGGCATCCAACCCAGCCGGCGGACCGAATCGCCGCTCGGCGACTCCACCTTGATGACGTCGGCCCCGAAGTCGCCGAACAGCCGGGCGGCACCCGGACCGGCGACCACGGTCGCCATGTCCACCACCCGGACGCCGGCCAGTGGCCCCGCGCCCTCCCCGGTTCCGGCCCCGGGCCCGGTTACGTCAGCCATCTGCGCCGGCTCCGGTGTCGCCGCCACCGACGACCCGGCCCCGCCCGGGCGCGGCTCCGGCCCCGTCAGGCACCATCTGTGGATCGACGAGGCAGCAGCACCGAGCGCTTGTAGGTCGTGACCACCTCGCCGTCCTGGTTGCGCCCAACGGTTTCGACAGTGACGATGCCGGCGTCGGGGCGCGACCGGCTGGAGCGGGTCTCGAGCACGGTGCTGGTGCCGTAGAGGGTGTCGCCGGGAAACACGGGCGCGGTGTGGCGCAGGTCGGTGGTGCCCAGGTTGGCCAGCGCCCGCCCCGAGATGTCCGGCACACTCATGCCCAGCAGCAGCGAGTAGATGTGCGGGCCGGCCACGACGGGCCGCTCAAACGGCCCCTGGGTGCCGTCGAAGTGCGCCGAGTCCACGTGCAGCGGGTGCACCGCCAGGGTCAGCATGCAGAAAATGTGGCTCTCGGCCTCGGTGATGGTCTTGCCCGGCCAGTGGCGGTACTCGTCGCCCACCTCGAAGTCCTCGAAGCAGCCCCCGAAGCGCCGCTCGCGCGCCTCGAAGACCCGGCCACCGCCGGCCGCTGAATCAGGTTCGCCGCCCATCAACCCTCCAGCGCCGCCGCCTCGTCGATGATGCCCCCAGGGTCGTTGTGCGGCACGCTGCGCAGCCAGTCGGGGTTGACGAGCCGGCCGAAGCCGGGCTCGTCGGGCAGCGGGTCCATCAGGCCGTCGCGCACCACCGGCTGGATCAGCGAGTCGGCGAACTGGTCCACGCCGCTGCCGACGATGCCCCACTCCAGCGGCAGGTCCGGCCGGCCCAGGCCCCCGAAGATCTGGGCGTGCTCGTGGGCGTTCATGTGCGGCGCCACCTGCATGCCCGCCGCGTCCGCCTGCACCAGGATGTCGCCGATCGAGGTGATCCCGCCCATCGTCGTGACGTCGACCCGCACGTAGTCGACTGAGTTGTGAGCGACCAGCGACTCGGGATAGTGCGCCCCGCCCTGCTCGTCGCCGAAGGCGATGGGGAAC
>JAPPDX010000030.1 GCA_028824415.1 bacterium
GCTCCTTCCTCTCCGCACGCTTCGCAGGCTCAGCGTGCTCCGCAGGCGTCGCAGCCCGGCCCCCCGGACCCCCGCCCTCAGGTGTCTGCGGCTCCTCGCTCGTCATTCCGGCGAAAGCCGGAATCCAGGCCTCGGCTGCGCGGCTCCTTCAGCGGCCGAGGGCTGCTGACAGGGCTTCGGCCACTTCGGTGTGTTGGAACTCGAAGCCGTCCGTCAGGAGGGCTTCGGGGATCACTCGGACGCTCTGGGTCAGGCCGGCCACTGCTTCGGAGCCGAGCAGGAGGCTTGGTAGCAGGAGGGGGACGGGCAGGACTGCGGGTCGGTTGAGTGTGCGGCCGAGGGCGCGGGTGAACTCGGCGTTCGTGACCGGGTTGGGGGCGGTGAGGTTCACCGGGCCGTCCATCTCGCTTCCCAGGAGGTGGACCATGGCGGCGATGGTGTCGGTCAGTGAGATCCAACTCACCCAGCGGTCGGCGGGGCCCAGGCGGCCGCCGAGTCCCAGCTTGAACAGCGGCAGCTGCCGGCGCAGGAACGGCCCATCGGCAGACAGGACGACACCGGTGCGCATCCGCACCGTGCGGACGGCGGCCTCCGGCTGGGCGGCGGCTTCCCAGTCCTGGCATAGCTCGGCCAGGAACCCGTGGCCCGGTCCGGTCGTCTCGGTCACAACGGTGTCGCCTCGCTCGCTGTAGAAGCCCATGGCCGAGGCGCTGAGAATCACCTCCGGTGGCTGCGACAGGTTCGAGACTGTGGCGGCGAGCAGCGCGGCACTGCGGATGCGGCTGTCGCGCAGCACCTGCTTGCGGCCGGCGCTCCAGCGACGGTCGCCGATGCCCGCACCCGCCAGGTTGATCAGCGCCCCGGCACCCTCCAGGGCCCTGGCGTCGAGGTTGCCGGCGGCCGGATCCCACGTGATCTCGTCGCCGGCGGCGGCGGGGCGCCGCACCAGCCTCAGCACGGTCACTCCCTGCCGGCGGAGTTCGGCGGTGAGCGCCCGACCGATGAGGCCGCTCGACCCTGCGATCACGACAGGTCCGCCGTCTGACCGGTTCACGGCACCTCCCGGGCTCACCGCACGTTACGCGGTCAACGCTAGGTCGGTGCCGGCCGCTAGCGTCGCCGCGGTGAGCACACGGATGCTGATCGCGCTGACCCTGCTGTGCGGCCTGGCGATCCTGGCAGCATTCGCGTTCCAGGTGCTCGTTCGCTGAGTCTCCTGGCGGCGGGATGCCGCCGCATGGCCCGAACCAGGGTCGCGCCACGCTGACTACTGCAGGTTCAGCCGGGAATCCCACCCCTTCGTCTGTTGCTACTGGCCGCTAGTGGGGTTAATGTTGTCAATGGCGAGTGGGGTTGAGGGCCCGAACAACACATGTCTCGACGTGCGCGGCTTCTCGTCGCCTGCCTGCTTGTCCTCCTGCTCTCCCTGCCTGCCCAGGCCCAGGACTCCGCTGACCACCAGTACCTTCAGGACCGGCTTGCCGGCGACGACTCACTGAACCGCTCCAGGGCGGAACTCGACCAGCTCGGATCCGAGCAGGGCCTCCTCGGCGGCGAGATCGCCGACCTGCAGCTCTCGACGGCGCAACTCGAGGCCGAACTGGCGCGCACAGCCGACCTGATCGCGCTCTCTGAGGCCCGCCTGGAGAGCATCGCCGCTCGCCAGGCCCTCATCGCCGACCTGCAGGGGGCCGCCGAGAGAGCGTTGGAGCGCGCCGAGATCGCTCTCGCCGAGCGACGCCGGCTGGCGACCGAGCGACTCGTCAACATGTACGTCTATTCCACCCAGCACCGCACCGCCCTGTCGTGGAAGGTGAGCGACGTTCACGACCTGGAGAACCGCCACGTTCTGCTGACCATGGTCGGCGAGCACGACAAGGAACTGTTGGCGAGCCTCGATGCCGCCGTGGTCGAGATCGACGAGCGCCGCGAGGCCCTGGACTCCCTGCAGCGAACCACCGATTCGCTGGCCACCCAGGAGGGCGAGGTCCTCATCGAGAACGGTAGAAACCGGGATCGCCAGGCGGCACTCCACGCCGAGTTGCAGGCTCGGATCAGTCAGCTGCATGCCGAGATCGAGGCGCTCGATGCCGCCCAGGCGGAGGTCGCGGCCATCATGGCCTCAAGGGTCGTGGAGATCGAACTCGAGGCCGCCGAGCGAGATCGGCGACGCGCCATCTGCTTCGGTAACCCGCGCCGGCCCCTGGACGGCGACGGCACCTGGATCGATTGCCCCGCCGTCGGCGTCGTGATCCCTCCGAGCGCGGTGCGCTGGCCGCTGGTCGACCGGGTGACCTCGGAGTACGGCCCGCGCTGGGGACGGATTCACGAGGGGATCGACATCGCCGGCGCCACCGGCGCGGAGATCTACTCCGCCGAGTCGGGCCGAGTGGACTACGCGGGCTGGATCGGCGGCTACGGCAACACCATCATCGTGGACCACGGCGGCGGGATGACCACCCTCTACGGGCATATGCACGGATTTGCCGTCACCGCGGGCCAGACCGTCTCCATCGGCCAAGTATTGGGTTACGTGGGCAACACCGGGCTGTCCCAGGGCTCGCACCTGCACTTCGAGGTGCGCATCGACGGCACCCCGGTGAACCCCCGGCAGTACCTCCTGTAGGACAGCCCGGCACGCTCCCGGCCGCCCGGGCTGCCCGGCCCCTCGGGACCGGCCGGAGGCGACCGGTAGGCTGAGCGCGTGACGTCGCACGACCTGATCGTGGTGGGCGGCGGCCCCGCCGGCTACGCCTCGGCGCTGTACGCGGCGAGCGCCGGACTGGACGTGGGCCTCGTGGAGCGCTCCAAGCTGGGCGGTACGTGCCTGCACGTGGGCTGCATCCCCGCCAAGGAGTTGCTGGAGACCGCCGCGGTCTTTCAGGCGGTGGGCCACGCCGGCGACTTTGGCGTGGGGACCTCGGCGCCGACGCTGGACATGTCTGTGGCGCAGGGCCGCAAGCAGGGCATCATCGACCGCCTCACCGGCGGGCTGGCCAAGTTGCTCGGCAGCCGCAAGGTGACCGTCTACGACGGCAGCGGCGCTCTGGGGTCGGGCCGCACCGTCACCGTCACCGGCGGTGACGAGAGTGTGACGTTGACCGGCCGCCATGTGATCCTGGCCACGGGCTCGGTGCCGCGCACCCTCGGCGGGTTCACTGTGGACGGCGAGCGCGTGGTGACCTCCGACGAGTTGTTGTCCGTCGAGTCCGTGCCGGCCAGCTCGGTGGTGATCGGCGGGGGCGCCATCGGGTGCGAGTTCGCCTCGATGCTGTGCGACATGGGCAGCCAGGTGACGCTGCTGGAGCTCCTTCCGCGTCTGCTGGCCGGGGCCGATGCCGACGTGAGTAAGCAGGTCGAGCGATCCTTCAAGCGCCGTGGCATCACGCTGCACACCGGCGTGAGCACCTCCGGCGCCGAGCCCGACGGCGATTCGATGGTCGTGCGCTACGGCGACGGCGGCGAGGTGCGCGCCGACCTGGTGGTCGTGAGCGTCGGGCGCCGGCCCGTCACCGAGGGTCTGGGTCTGGACGGCACCGCCGTGGAGGTCGACGAGCGCGGCTTCGTGACCGTCGACGAGTACTGCCGCACCGGCGAGGAGGGCACCTACGCCGTCGGCGACGTCATCGACACCCCGCAGTTGGCACACGTGGGCTTCGCCGAGGGAATCCTTGCCACCCAGCACCTGCTGGGCGAGGAACCGGCACCGATCGACTATGCCAACGTCCCCTGGTGCATCTACTGCCGTCCCGAGGTGGCCTTCGCCGGCCTCAGCGAGCAGGACGCCGCTGACGCCGGGCTGGAGGTGGTCGTCTCCAAGCACCGCTACGCCTCCAACGGCCGGGCGATGATCGTGGGCGACACCGACGGTTTCGTGAAGGTGGTGGCCGAGCGCGACGCCGATGGCGGGGCCGGGCGGCTGCTGGGCGTGCACCTCGTGGGGCCGTGGGCCACCGAGCAACTCGGGCAGGGGTATCTGGCCGTCAACTGGGAGGCCACGGTGGCCGACGTGGCCGGCCTCATTCAGCCGCACCCCACCCTCAGCGAACTCTTCGGCGAGACGGTGCTGTCGCTGACGGGCCGGTCGCTGCACGGCTAGCGGCTCTGCGGCGCCGGCGACCGGCGGGGACTCCGACAGACCGAAGAGACCAGGACCGAGAACACAAGGACGGGCGCAATGGCCGACGTGGTTCTTCCGCAGCTGGGCGAGACGGTGACCGAGGGCACCATCATCCGCTGGATCAAGCAGGTCGGTGACCAGGTCGACCGCGACGAGCCGCTCTTCGAGATCTCCACCGACAAGGTGGACTCCGAGGTTCCCTCACCGGCGTCGGGAATCCTGACGCAGGTGGTGGTCCCCGAGGGGGAGACGGTCGAGGTAGGCGCCCTGCTGGCGGTCATTTCCGACAGCGCGGCGGTGCCCGAGGCCGCGCCGGAGCCGGCTCCCGAGCCACCGCCGCACCCCGAGCCCGCTCCGGAGCCTGCTGCGGCCTCCGGGTCGCCCGCGGCGGCTGCTACCGAGCCCGAGCCAGCCCCGGAGCCCGAGCCGGCCCCCGCAACGGCCGCTGCGGAGCCGCCCGCGGCACCCGACGACGGCGAGCGGTCCCAGCCGCGCCTGCTCTCACCGGTCGTACGCAGGCTCGTCAACGAGCACGGAATCGATGTCGCCGGTATCGAGGGCAGCGGTGTCGGCGGCCGCATCACCCGTGCGGACGTGGAGCGCGTCATCCGCGAGCGCCAGGGTGCGCCCCGGCAGGCGCCCGAGTCGGCGCCGGCCGCAGAGGAGCCCCCGACCGACGTCGACCCCGGCGCCCCGCTGGTCGTGCCACTCAGCAACATTCGCAAGACCATCGGCCGCCACATGGTTGCCTCCAAGGCCACCTCGCCGCACGTGCTGACGGCGGTGGAGGTGGACTTCGAGGGTGTCGAGCGCGTCCGCCGCAAGGCTCGGGCCGCATGGCGGGCCGAGGAGGGATTCAGCCTCACGTACCTGCCGTTCATCGCCCGGGCGACCTGCGACGCAATCGCCGACTTCCCGCACATCAACGCCAGCATCGACGGCACTGACCTCGTGGTGCACCGCAGCGTGCACCTCGCCGTGGCGGTCGACCTGGACTTCCAGGGGTTGCTGGCCCCGGTGGTCCGGGATGCCGAGACCAAGCGCCTGCGGGCCATCGCCCGGGAGGTCATGGACCTGGCGGCCCGCGCCCGCAGCAAGGAGCTCTCGGCCGCCGAGGTGACCGGGGGAACATTCACCATCACCAACCCCGGCCAGTACGGCACCCTCATGCAGTTCCCGATCATCAACCAGCCGCAGGTGGCGATCCTGTCCACCGACGGCATCCGCCGGCGGCCCGTCGTCGTGACCGGCGACCAGGGTGACGAGGCCATCGCCATCCATTCGGTCGGCGTGCTGGCGCTGGCCTGGGATCACCGGGCCTTCGACGGCGTCTACGTGGCCGCGTTCCTGGACCGGCTGCGCCACATCATCCAGACGCGGGACTGGGAAGCCGAGATCCTCTAGTGGTGCCGGAGCCGGCGGCGAGTCGCCCGGCGCCCGCAGGGCGCGCCGGCGGGACTGCCGCCGCGGAGGTTGTGGCCCCGCTCCACCTGGCCGTCCGCTGGCTCGGCAGGGTCGGCTACGACGAGGCCTGGGCGCTGCAGCGGGGCCTGCACGCCGCCAGTTCCCGCAACCACCTCCTGCTGCTCGAGCACCCGCACGTCATCACGATGGGTCCGCGCGCCCCGGCGGCGCACGTGCTGATGGATCCCGCCGCCGCCGGCGCCGAACTCTGCCGCACCGACCGGGGCGGTGACGTCACCTACCACGGCCCGGGCCAGGTCGTCGGCTACCCGATCGTGACGCTGGGCGGGCCCCGGGCCGGTGGGTTAGGCGCGGCCGCGGCGTACGTGGAGAGCCTCGAGGACCTGCTCATCGAGGTCCTTGCCGACCTGGGGCTCGACGGGGCGGGACGGCTCGAGCGCCACCGGGGGGTCTGGCTCGACCCCGGCGGGGCGCGGCCGCGCAAGATCGCCGCCATCGGCGTGCGCGTGCGCCGCGGGCGTACCTTGCACGGGTTCGCCCTCAACGTGGATCCGGACCTGAACTGGTTCGGCCGGATCGTTCCGTGCGGGATCCGCGAGCATCCGGTCACGTCGCTGGCGGCCGAGGGAGTGGCCGCCACCATGCCCGAGGTCGTCGACGCCGTTGCCGCGCGAGCCACCGGGCGCTGGGGCGCAACCGGGTGGGACCGGGCCGACGTCGCGGCATCGGGCCGCGCGCCGGTACCGCAACCGGCGGGGTTGGCGGCCGGGGCGACCACCGGCGCGGCTCCCGAGACGGGGACGCCGCGCGCGGCACGGCCGGCGCGTGTCACGTTCCTCGCTGCCTCGGGGGCGCAGCGCACCGTCGCAGACGGTGGCGTGCAGCCCCAGCCCGTGCCGGCTCGTCTCGGCGGCGGGAACCCGGTGCCGGGGAGCTCCGCCCCCGTCGAGCGGAAGCCGCCGTGGATGCGGGTGGTGGCGCGCACCGGGCCGGAATTCCTCCGGATCAAGAACGTCATGCGCGATCTCGATCTCGTCACCGTCTGCGAGGAGGCGGGCTGTCCCAACATCTACGAGTGTTGGGAGCAGGGCACGGCCACCTTCATGCTCGGCGGCGAGCGCTGTACCCGAGCCTGCGGATTCTGCCTCATCGACACCCGCAGGCCCGAACCCCTCGATCTCGAGGAGCCCGAGCGGGTGGCGGCCGCCGTCGACCGGATGGGCCTTGAGCACGCCGTGGTCACCGCGGTGGCCCGCGACGACGTGGCCGACGGGGGCGCGGCGCACTTCGCGGCCTGCATCCGGGCGATCCGGCGCCGGCGCCCGTCGGTGACCGTCGAGGTCCTGATCCCGGACTGCAAGGGTGACCCCGCGGCGCTCTCGGTGATCTTCGACGAGCGCCCCGACGTGCTGAACCACAACATCGAGACCGTGGCCCGGCTGCAGCGGCTGGTGCGTCCCTCCGCCGGTTACGCCCGCAGCCTGGCGGTGCTGGCGAGAGCCAAGGACCGCGGTCTGGTGACCAAGTCCTCCATCATGGTGGGGTTGGGCGAGACCGCTGAAGAGGTGGTCGAGGCGCTGGGCGACCTGGCGGGGGTCGGCTGCGACATCGTCACCATCGGGCAGTACCTGCGGCCTTCCAGCGCCCACCTGCCCGTGGAGCGATGGTGGTCGCCGCCGGAATTCGAGGACCTCGCCCGGATCGGCGAGGAGTTGGGCATCGGCCACGTCGAGTCCAGCCCGCTGACGCGCTCGAGCTATCACGCCGCGGGCGCGGCCCGCGCCGTCGCCACCGCTGCCGACGGTGCCTGAGGCGCCGCAGGGAGCGGGCCACCGCTCGCGGCCGGCGGCCCTGCCGTGAGCGAGGTTCACGCCGCAACCGTCCTGCTTCAGTGGGCCGCGGGTGGCCTGCTGTTCGGGTGGGTGACGACGCGGCGGCGCGAGGTCGGGCCGGGGTACGGCTGGCTGCTGCGATCGCTGTATGCGGCCCTGGCCGCGCTCGCCGGCATCACCGGCGCAACTGCCGGGTTCCGGCCGGCACGCGACGTGGCTGCCCTGGTGGCCGCAGCCGTCGCCTTGGGCGTGCTCGTCGTGGCCTACCGGCGCCGCGCCGCGACGACCTCGGCGCAGAGGGCCGACTCATTGCGCCGCCGCAACCGAGTGGCGGCGATGCTCGGCCGCCTCCCCGGCGAACCCGTCGCAGCCGAGGGCCCGGGATTCCCGCCGGCTCTGGACCTCATTGCTCCGCTGGTGGCGTTCGCGGGCGTGATCGCCGGGGGTGTGGTGGCGGGCGGGCCGTTGGCGCTGTCAGTGGCCCGGGTGGTCGTCGGAGCGCTCTTCTTCGGGGCGGTGTCCGACGCAATGTTGCTCGGGCACTGGTACCTCGTGCAGCCGGGCCTGCGCCGCGCTCCCCTCGTGCAGCTCGTGCGCTGGAGCATGGCCATCTGGGCCGCCGAGACGGCGGTGCTGCTGTGGCCCACCGGTGTGGTCTCGATCCTCACCGGGAGCGTCGACGACGGCTTCGGAGGCCTGCTGGGCTGGTACTGGGTGATGTGCGCGGCAGGGAGCGCAGTGCTGTTGGGCGCCACCGAGGCGGCGCTGCGGATCCGCCGCTACGCCGCGGTCATGGCCGGCACGGGCCTGCTGTACCTCGCCATCATGACCACCTTCGGGATGGACCTCATCGCGCGAGTGTCGCTGCGCCCGTAAGCCGGACCATGTCCCGGGCGAGACGGCTCAGCGCCGCCACGCGGGCGTCATCAGGGGCCGATTCCCGGCGCATCATGGCCAGCGGCCGGTGCGCCACGGCCTCGCCACCGACGTCGACGAGTTCGGGATCGTTCCCGCCCACTGCCTCGGGGAGCACGGTCCACGCCAGGCCCACCGCCGCCACCTGGCGCAACACGTCGGGGTTCTGCGAGGTGAGGGTCACGACGGGCTCGATGCCCCGCGCCGCCAGGCCGGCTTCGATCAGCGCCCGGGTGCGCGACCCCTCCGGCGGCAGCGCCCACTCGACCTCAGCAGCAGCCGGGTCGGCCGCCTCGTCGCTCCGGCGGGCGAAGATGCGCAACTCCTCTGTGCCCAACACCTCGCCGACGAGTCCCTCCGGCGGGGGGCCGACGGCGAAGACGAGGTCCAGGTCGTAGCGCACCAGCCGGTCGCAGAGAGCCGAAGTGGAGTCCACGACGAGTTGCATCTCCACGCTCGGATGCGTCTCGCGGAAGATCATCAAGGCGTCAGGGAGCAGGTACAGGGTGGCCGCGTCGGTCAGGCCGATGCGCAGCCTGCCGGCGTCGCCGTGCTGTCGCGACCGGATCCACGTCTCCAACTCGCCGGTGCGCCCGAGCACTTCGGCGGCGAAGTCGGCCACCATTCGGCCGGACTCAGTGAGGCGCCGGCGCCGCCCGTCCTGCTCGAACAGCACGACCCCCAAGCGCTGCTCCAGCTGCGAGAGACTCTGCGACAGTGCCGGCTGGCTGATCCCGAACTCACGCGCGGCCTCGGTGAAGGAGGACAGCTCCGCCACCTTCTGGAGGTAGGCGAGGGCGCGGGTGCTGACGTTCAGGGGCACCTGTTCATCTCCGGGTTGATCCTTGGGATTGCCGCCGGGATGTCGCCGTCGCGCAGACGGGGCCATGGGAGAATCCTATAACCAATTGCCTATTGAAATAGTTGCACCGTTCAAGAAATCGAATATATTGTGGCCGGCAACGAGCGACCTGACACGCCGGAATCGAGACATCGAATTGCTCCGAACCGGGTCCGGTGCCGATTCGCAACCGAACCACCGGTGCCACCACAACGGTGGCGGGCGCCGCAAGGAGGGAAACCATGGCACAGATCAACGTGGCGATCGCCGGTGTCGGCAACTGCGCCTCGTCGCTCGTGCAGGGTGTCGAGTACTACCGCAATGCCGGTGCGGACGAGGAGATCCCCGGGCTGATGCACCCGGTGCTCGGCGGCTACGCCATCGGAGACGTTCGATTCACGGCCGCCTTCGATGTCGACGCCACAAAGGTCGGCG
The DNA here is from genome assembly GCA_028824415.1 of bacterium. GTDB lineage: Bacteria > Actinomycetota > Acidimicrobiia > Acidimicrobiales > CATQHL01 > VXNF01. Next base: position 9,569 of record JAPPDX010000030.1, read on the forward strand.
AGGATCTCGCCAAAGCCATCGGGGGTGGCCAGAACAACACCGTGGCGTTCTGCGACGTGCCGACCTCGGGCGTGACCGTGCAGCGCGGCCCTACCCTCGACGGCATCGGCCGTTACCTTTCAGAGGTCGTCGTCGAGTCGCCGCAGACTCCGGTGGATGTCGCGCAGGTGCTGCGTGACACGGATACCCACGTGCTTGTCTCCTACCTGCCGGTGGGGTCGGAGCAGGCGGCGCGCTGGTACGCGGAGCAGGCACTGGAAGCCGGCTGCGCGCTGATCAACTGCATGCCGGTGTTCATCGCCGGCGAGGAGTCCTGGGCCGAGCGATTCCGGCAGCGGGGCATACCGATCGTCGGCGACGACATCAAGTCCCAGGTGGGGGCGACCATCGTGCACCGCAACCTGGTGCGTCTCTTCGAGGACCGCGGCGTGCGGGTGGATCGCACCTACCAACTCAACTTCGGTGGCAACACCGATTTCCTGAACATGCTGGAGCGGGATCGCCTGGAGTCCAAGAAGATCTCCAAGACCCAGGCCGTGACCAGCCAGTTGGAGTCCGAGCTGCCGGGCTCCGACGTGCACGTCGGGCCGTCGGACCATGTGCCCTGGCTCGAGGACCGCAAGTGGTGCCATATCCGCATCGAGGGAACGACCTTCGGCGACGTGCCTCTGAACGTGGAGCTGAAGCTGGAGGTGTGGGACAGCCCCAACTCCGCCGGGGTGGTCATCGACGCCATCCGCTGCGCCCGCCTCGGCCTCGACCGGGGCATCGGCGGCCCGCTGTACGAGACCTCCGCCTACTTCATGAAGTCGCCGCCGCGCCAGATGCGCGACGAGGACGCCCGCAACGCCGTCGAAGCCTTCATCGCCGGCGAGTGATCGCTGTCCGGTCGGGGTCGCCGGCGTCCCCGCCCTCGGGTGACTGCGCGTGTCCGGGCGGCGGTCCGGGGTGCCGCTCTGCTCCTTCCTCTCCGCACGCTTCGCAGGCTCAGCGTGCTCCG
>JAPPDX010000107.1 GCA_028824415.1 bacterium
CTTCCTCATGCACGGCTACACCGCCGAGCAGCACCACCTCGCGTCGTATGTGCCGTTGGTCGACCCTGACGAACGCTTCACGGCGATCGCGCCGCGAGGACCCATCGACATGCCCGACGGCGACGGCGCGGGCTGGTGGACCATCGACCTCGACACCTTCGAATCCGACCTCTCACAGTTCGTGCCGTCGCTTGAGATGCTCGAGTCGTTCATCGCGGACGAGGCGGACAAGGCGGGTGTGCCACTCGAGCGGTGCATCGTGGGCGGGTTCAGCCAAGGCGGCTACCTGTCGCTGGCACTCGTCGGCAGACCTGGTGCACCCCGCTACGCCGGCGTGTGGGCCATCTGCTGCGGCCTACCGCGCGCAGCAGGACTGGACCTCGACCTGGCCAACGGCAACGGTCGACCGGCGCTGTTCCAGTGGGGAACCCGCGACATCTTCATCGGCCAGGATCAGCCCAAAGAGGTGATCGCAGCCCTCGCCGAGGGTGGGTGGGATCTACGACATCACGCCTACGACATGGCTCACAGCCAGACCATCGAAATGATGATCGACGCCCGCGAGTGGCTCGCCGAGGTCCTCTGAACCCACCCGGCTAACCGGTCGGCTACGCCTCCAGCAGGCATCGGGGTTCTGTTACTGAGGCCCTGCTCGGCAGTTGCGGCGCGGCCCAGGCCGCGGGACTGAGGTGCGGGGACGCGAAACCTGTCAATCAGAGAGCGAGCCGGACGAGGCTTCCGTCGGCCCGCCCGATCAGGAGGCTGTCCTCGTTGACCCACCGGAGTCGACTGGTCGCGGCATCGGACTCGATTGCAGTCACCGGCGACAGGTCCTCGCCAGCACGAGTCGGGGTAGGCCACACGATGGTGCGGCCATCTCCTCCCCCCGTTGCGACGGACCTGCCGGATGGGTCCCAGGCGACGTCCTCAATGTGGTTGTCGTGACCGGAGGCAACCGCCGGCGTGGTGCCGGCGGGTCCCCGTCCGCCGAAGTCCCAGACGGTGAGTTCTTCGAGGCACGCAACCGCGAGCCATCGGCTGTCGTGGCGGAACCCGAGTCGCTCGATCTTGGACGGATAGCCGGACATCGCGAGGTCCCGACCGCTCCAGAGCCGCCACAGATGTACGCTCGCATCTTGGGCGCCGGCGCAGGCCCATGAGCCATTTGGGGACATCACCAGCGAGAGCAGCGACCCTTTCCAGTCAAAGCGACGTCGACGGCCGGTCCGTGGTCCCACGACATCGTGCCAACCAATGCCGCCGTATGCGGTCGCACCGACGCGAGTGCCGTCGGTCGACCAGGCGACCGACGTCACCGTCGAGGGTTGATCGTCGAAATCGTGGAGAAGCGCGCCGTCCTGGTCGGTGATGAGAAGGTGCCGGCCCGCCCCGATCGCAAGCACGGGCGCTGCCGACGACCAGGCCAGTGCCGTCACCCAGGCCGACGCGGCAACGAAGCCCTGAGCGGCTCCGGTGTGGTCATAGATCCGTACGTACCCGTCCTGACCCCCGACCGCGAGGCGGCTGCCATCGGCTGACCAGGCAGCGCTCAAGACTCCCATCTCATGCCGGCCCAGCGCGATGGCCGAGCCGTCGTCGATGTCGATGAGGGCGGCGTCGCCACCCAGGGAGCCGACGACAGCCTGGCTGCGGTCCCGATTTACTTCAAGCACCTGCACGTAGTCTTCGACGTCCACCCGCCATTGACGGATGGGCGTCGTCCCGGTGCTGGTCATGCCAGGCAGGACTTGAAGCCGGCCTCCAGTGATGCTCGGTCGAGGTTGCGTCCGATGAACACGAGACGGTTGCGCCGTTCCTCGCGGTCTCCCCACGCCCCTTGGGCCCGGCCGTCGAGCAGCATGTGGACGCCCTGGAACACATAACGCTCATCCCAGCCGGCAATCGACAGGATGCCCTTCGAGCGGAAGATGTCGGTCCCCTTCGTGCGCAGGAGATCGCCCAGCCATTCATTCAGCCGGTCGAGATCGAGGTCGCCTTCGGTCTCGATCCCAACCGACGTCACGCTGAGGTCGTGCTGATGCTCGGCGTCGGGGTCGAGGAACTCGGGGTCATCGGCCAGCACACGCTCGAGCGAGAACGCACCGACCTCGAGGATGGTGTCAAGGTCGACCTTGCCGTGCTGGGTCTGGATGATGGGCGCGAGTGGGTTGATCTGCCGGATGCGGGACTCCACGTCGTCTAGCTCGCTGGTGTCGGCGAGGTCGATCTTGTTGAGCACGATCCGATCGGCGAACGCCAGTTGCTCGACAGCCTCGTTCTCGACCCCTTCGGGCTTCTCTTCGTCCAGATGGGGAACCAGGTGCTTGGCATCAACCACCGTGACAATGGCGTCGAGCCGCAACTGGGCTGCCATCTCATCGTCGACGAAGAACGTCTGGGCCACCGGTGCAGGGTCAGCCAGCCCCGTCGTCTCGATGAGGATCTGGTCGAACCGGTCCTTGCGCCGCATCAGATTGCCGAGAATGCGGATCAGATCGCCTCGAACGGTGCAGCAGATGCACCCGTTGTTCATCTCGAAGATCTCTTCCTCGGCATCGAGGACGATGGCATCGTCGATGCCAATCTCGCCGAACTCGTTTTCGATCACCGCAATCCGCTTGCCGTGCTGCTCGGTGAGGATGTGATTCAACAACGTCGTCTTGCCCGCACCGAGAAAGCCGGTGAGCACCGTCACAGGAACCCGCTCATCAACCATGGCATGAATGGTACTGATTCTTATTCCTATTGCCACCGAGGTACTGGTTGGTAAAGCGCCGCTGAACTGATAGGAATCATTCTCATTCCTATAGAGGTCGGTCATGTCGCTTCCTGAGGCTCGGGATCAACAGCAGTGGAGTCGCCGCTCCACCCTCATTGGCCTCGCGCTGGTGAGCGTCGTGTCGATGATCGTCGCCATTGGGCTCGGCCCGGTCGGAGTGATACCTCCAACGGCCCTACGGATCATCGGTCACCACACGATCGGGGTGCCCGAGGTCATGAGCTGGGCGAGAACCGACGACGCAATCATCTGGGAGGTGCGCCTGCCGCGGGTGCTGCTCGGCGCGATCGTGGGCACCGCCCTCGGCGTCGCCGGCGTGACCCTCCAGGCTCTGGTTCGCAACCCGCTGGCCGAGCCGTACATCCTCGGCGTGAGTTCGGGGGGTTCCACCGGCGCGGCCGCGGCGATCCTGTTCGGGGTTGGCTCCGGGTTGGGGCCGGAGTCGGTGTCTCTCATGGCATTCCTGGGTGCCCTCGGCGCCCTTGCTCTTGTGCTGGCGCTGGCCAGGTCTACCGGTCGGATCACGCCCTCGCGGATGATTGTGGCGGGGGTTGCCGTCGGCTACCTGCTGAGCGCCACCACCAGCTTGCTGATCCTCTTCGCCGACAGCGCCGAAGGGGCCCGAGCAGTCATGTTCTGGCTCCTCGGGTCGCTCGCGAACGCGGACTGGTCGACGCTGCCGATCGGCTACCTCGGCATGGGTGCCGGCATGGTCCTCGTGTACTGGTGGCGCCGCCGGCTCGACCTGCTCGCGCTCGGCGACGAGACCGCGATGGCGAGCGGCGTCGATCCCGGCCGCACCCGAATGGTGCTCGTGGTCGTGGTGGCACTGTGCGTCGGCTTCGCCGTATCGCTGTCGGGAGGCATCGGATTCGTCGGTCTCGCAGCCCCCCACATCGCACGCCGAATCGTCGGTCCGATCCACCGCCACCTGGTCCCGGCGTCCGCCGCCCTCGGCGCCATCATCCTCGTCTGGGCCGATGTCGCGGCCCGCATGGTCCTGCAGCCCCGCGAGCTCCCGATCGGCGTCGTCACCGGGGTGCTCGGTGCGCCGGTCCTCGTCGCGCTCGTCCGCAAGCTCCCGCACAACAACTGAGAGCGACCGCGCCCGCGAAACGAACCACACGAACCACTCCCCAAGCCCCCCAACCACAAATGAGCGCGACCGCGCTCGCGAAAGGAAAACCATGAAACCGTCACTGTTCAGGCTGCATGCAGTCGTATTGCTTGTTGTCGTTGGTCTTGTGGCCTCGTCGTGCGGAGGCAGCGACGACTCCTCCACCTCTGCCACCTCCGCTTCCGAGGGAGCAGACGGCGAGGCGACGGCAGTAAGTGAGCCTGCCGAAGGCGACCAGGCAGCCACCGACGACGGATTCCCCCTGACCTTCACCAATTGCGACGACGAGTTCACCCTCGACTCGGCTCCTGAGCGGGTGTTGTTGATGGAGGCCGCCGCGCCATCGCTGCTGTTCGCTGCCGGTGCCATGGACCGTGTGGTCGCTCGCATCGAGGACTTCCCCGAGGAGTACTACACCGCCGACGAGATGGCCGTCCTCCGCGCCATCCCGGCGTTGCTGGCCGAGGCCACCGCGACCGGCGGTGTCGAAGTCTCGATCGAGGAGATCATCGCCCACGAACCCGACATCGTCATCGGCTACGACACCGCAACGCTCACCCACGACACGCTCGGCGACGTCGGAATCCAGCTCTATGTGATGCCCCCGTTCTGCGACAACCCACCGACACCGTCGTTCGAGAGCATCCTGGAAGAGGTCCGCCTCTACGGGGAGATCTTCGGCACGACGGAGATCGCCAATGCCAGCGCCGCCGCGCTGGAGGCCGCGGTGGCCACCGCAGCCGATGCGCCCGTCGCCGCGGGCAAGACCGCTGCTGCTCTCTATGTCAGCTCCGACGGCAGCGCCATCTACGCCTATTCCTCGCTCGGCATGGTGCATCCGCTGATGGAGGCCCTCGGCATGACCAACGTCTTCGCCGAACTCAGCGAGCGGGTGCCCGAGGTCTCGATCGAAGAGGTCATCGGTCGCAACCCCCAGATCCTGGTCCTGCTCTATGACGACACTGGTCTCACTCCCGAGGAGATAAGCGCGATGGTCACCGGACGCCCGGGCGCCGGCAGCATCACCGCGGTGGCCGAAGGCGCTGTCTACCCGCTCCTGTTCAACTACGCCGAGCCGCCAACACCACTCGTGGTGGAGGGACTGTCAGTGCTCAGCACCCAGATCGCCCGGTGACGATCCGATGATCGCGGCCACCGGCATCGACCTGCGGCTCGGCGCGAGCGATGTCCTGTCCGGGGCGCGGCTCTGCACACGCCCCGGACAGGTCGTCGGTCTCATCGGGCCCAATGGCAGCGGCAAGTCATCGTTGCTGCGCTGCCTGTATGGGATGCTCCGCCCGAACCGAGGCGCCGTTCTCATCGACGACAAGGCGATCGAGTCGATGTCACAACGCTCGATTGCACGTGCGATCGCGGTCGTGGCCCAGGACGCCTCTGCCGACGGGATCGACATCACGGTCGGCGAGTTCGTGCTGCTGGGTCGCCACGTTCATCGTGGCGACCATGAGGGATTCACCGACGACGACTGCAAGGTCGCTCTCGACGGACTGGAAATGGTGGACCTGTCGGGCTTCGCCGAGCGGCACCTCCACGAGATGTCAGGCGGAGAACGCCAGCGGGTGATGATCGCCCGGTGTATCGCTCAACAGAGCCCGGTCATCCTGCTCGACGAGCCCACCAATCATCTCGATGTCCGCTACCAGCATGAGGTGCTCACGCTGGTTCGGCAGCTCAAGAACGACACCATCGTGGTGCTCCACGACCTCAACCTCGCCGGCCGCTACTGCGATCATCTCGCCCTCCTCGACCGGGGCAGGGTCGTGCATCAGGGTCAGCCCGACGATGTTCTGCGAAGCGATGTGCTCGAACCCGTCTACGGCATCGAGGTGCGACGACTCGCCGATGGGCAGCATCCCCACCTCGCGTTCGGCCCCCTCACGCGGTGACCGGCGGCGAGCCATGACCAAGGCGCCAAGCGCACTCGGCTCCGGGACCGGCACGCGGGTCCTGATCTGTCGCGGCTGCTGCTGTGGCACCGAGCGAAAGCACCCCGCGGTCGACCACGACGGGCAGATCGTCGCGATCTCGGCGCTGGCGCGAGCTCGTGTTGTGGACTGCGTCGGCGAGTGCGCCCACTCCAATGTCGTGATCGTCCGCTCGGGCAACGGGCCATCGGTGTGGCTCGGTGGCATCAACAACCCCGCGATCACCTCCGCCCTGTGCGACTGGCTCGTTGCCGGCGCCCCGCAGCCGCCCCCCCAGGTTCTTCAGTCGAGGGTCATCGTTCGGCGATCAGAGGCAGTCGGGGCAGGTGCCGAACACGTCTAGCCGGTGGGTGCTTGGCTGGAACCCGCTCGTGTCCAACGCCGTGTCGAGTGATGTCTCGAGGTTCCGCTCGGCCGCGGCCGGCATGAAGAAATCGTCAACGGTGCCGCACACGGTGCAGATGGTGTGGTGGTGATGACCGATGATGTCCTCGGAGAACTCGTAGCGGGTCGGGTCGTTCGCCCCGACGACTCGCTGCACGATGCCCACGCTCTCGAGATCGGTCATGTTGCGATAGAGCGAGCTCTGCGTCAGGCCAGGACGCATGTCGAGCATCTCCGGGACGCTCGCCGGTCGCCCGGCGCGAACGAGAAGATCCACCAGTTCCCGCCGGCCCTTGGTGTAATGCTGGCCGGCCTCACGGAGGCGAGCCGACACCAAGTCGTGCGTTTCGGCAGGTCGCAGGCCCATGACCAGATCCTAGTGAACGGCCTCGGATTCATCGGCTCGACATGAGGTCGACACCGGGGTCCTCCCGGTCGCGCTCGCGGTCGACAGCACCCCGCCCCGGGGCCTCAAACCACCGTGACGTTGATGGTGTGCCAGCCGGTGGCGCCGTCGGGTGCGGGGGGCCGCACCTCGGAGGTCTGGGTGTAGCCCGTTCCGTCGGTGGCGCGGCAGCGGATCTGGTAGCTGCCGGGCCGGGCGTCCCAGGCGTATACCCACTGGCGCCAGGAGTTGACCGACATGTTGTTGCTCACCTCGGCTGCGACCCAGGGCCCGTTGCCGATCTGCACCTCGACCCCCTGGACGCTCTTCGTCGGTGCCCAGGCGACGCCTGCGACGGCTACCCTGCCCGCCCTCACGCGTGAGCCGCGGCGTGGCACGTCGATGCGGGACTGCGTCTTGATGGGGCCGCGCTTGGCCCAGCCCCGCGGTACCCAGTAGGAGTCGAACCCCTCCCAGGTGGTGAGCCGGATCTCCTCCAACCACTTCGTGGCCGACACGTAGCCGTAGAGGCCCGCGATGACAAGCCGGACCGGGAACCCGTGCTCGCGGGGCAGCGGCTCGCCGTTCATCGCCACCGCCACCAGCGCCACGCGCCCGTCGAAGGCGTACTCGGTGGGGAAGCCGGAGTTCCAGTTGTCGACCGAGCGCCCGACGATCTGGGTGGCGCCGCGCTGCACGCCGGCGCGGTTCAACACGTCGGACAGCGGCACGCCGCGCCAGACGGCGTTGTCGACGAGATTCCCCCCCACTTGGTTGGAGACGCAACTGAGCGTGACCGGGGTCTCCACCAGCCCCATGTCGATGAGTTCGGCGAAACTCAACGTGTACGGACGGTCGACCATCCCGGAGATGGACAGTTCCCAGCTGTTCACGTCCACCGATGGGACCACGATGGCGGTGTCGATCCGGTAGAAGTCCGAGTTCGGCGTCACGATGGGCGAGATGCCGTTCACGGTGTTGTCGTAGTAGCCCGCCCGGTTCCGCTGCGGCGGCGGAGGCGGGGGTGGGGGCGGCGCCTGGGTCGTGGGAGGCGGCGCCTGGGTGGTGGTCGTTGTGGTCCGTTCGCCGGGGTCGCCCACGGGAGGAGCGTTCCCGCCTGCAGAGGGCTGTGTGGTGCCGGAAGCGGCCTGCTCAGCCGGTGCGGCCGGTGCCTGGGTCGTGGGAACGGCGGTGTCGCCGCTTTCGACCGGGGCCGGGCCGGGAGCCGGCGCCGGAGCGGCAACCTGGTCCCCGTCGGCTGCCACTGTCGTCGGGGTGGTCTCTCCGGGTGCGGTGGTCGTGGGGCTCGGGGCGGCGGTATCGACGGTCGATGCCTCGTCCACCCCTGTGTCGAGGGTCTCGCCCCCCGGGCCGCTGGTCGGTTTGGTCGTGCCGCTGTCCACCGGAGCGGGCGCCGAGCCGCCGCCCACCGTGGTGGGGGTGGTGCCACCCCCAACCGTCGTGGCGGGCGTTTCGGTTCCTGCGCCCCCGGCGTCGGTCCTCACCTCGGCGCTGCTCAGCAGGTCCGCCACGCTGGCCCGGCCGGCCGCCACGTCGCCACGACGCCCGCCCAGGAAACGACCCACGCCGCTCGCGGCCAGGGCGCCGACCGCGGTGGCACCGGCGGCGGTGAGGAACCAGCGGCGCCCGGTCTCGTTCAGGTACGGGTGGGGTTGGCGGGGCTTGATCCCGGTGGCGGAGGCGGGCTGGATCGGCGAGATCAGACGCAGCATCCCCCAGAGCGTCCCGCCCCCCACCACGACCGCCAGAGCGGCGGTCAGCACAGCCATGGATGTCGCGGCGGTCGGGCTGATGTTGACGGCCAAGCCGCCGAGGGTCCCGAAGGCGACGAAGACGACCGCGATCACCCAGCGGTGGCGCCGGGCCACGATGCCGGTGAGGGCTCCCAGCACGAGTGTCGCCGCCAGTACGCCGTAGAACAGCAGCGGCTTCTGGGCCGACCCGAAGGTGTCGATACTCCAGCGGATGACTGCTCCCGGGACGAAGCGGCTGTCCACGATGGCGTCGGAGACTCCCAGTATCAGCGACTGGCCGCGGTCGCTGATGCCCGAGATCAGCTCGCCGACCGAGATCGCCGCGCCGGCGCTCAGCAGGCCGGCCAGCGCGGCCCACGGCACCGTCGAGCCCGGCTGGGGCTTCAGGCGGAACCGGCGACTCCTGCCTGCGGCCGTTTCGTGATCGTCGGAGGGACCCGAGGCCATTGCTCCGCCTCTCGCTGTTGGTCTGGTCGTCGCCTCCTAGTCTGGCAGGGAAGGGTCCGCGAAAGCGCGCAGACATCTTTGGATTTTCCGCGCCGAAAGGGACAAGACTCTTTGCTATTCCGCAGTTGGGACACTCCTGGCACCGTTGTGCGTGACGAGCGCGGGCGGCCGTGATCGGAGGCGGCCCGGCAGGCCTCGAGCGCTATGGCTGGGACAGCGAGTGGCAACAGGTGAGGGCCCAACTCGAACTCCCCGACTCCCGGACGGGTCGCGTGGGAACCGTCGGTCGGGGGCACTGCGTGGTGCTGGGCGGCGACGGCGAGGTGATCGCCGCCTCGGACTCGCAGCGGTCGCAGGCCGCGGTGTCACCGACGGTGGGGGACTGGGTGCTGTTCAGCGAGGATCCCAGCGGGTCGGTGGTCATCGACACGGTGCTGGAGCGCCGCACCGCCATCGAGCGACGCGACCCGGCAATCACCGTCACCAAGCAGACGCTGGCGGCAAACGTGGACGTCGTGGGGGTTCTGGTGGGATTGGATCTGCCGCCCAATGCGGCCCGGATCGAGCGGTTCCTCGTGCTCGCCGCCGACAGCGGTGCCGAGCCAATGATCGTGTTGAGCAAGGGCGACCTGCTGGACGAGCCCGGCCGGCGGCAGGTGCGCCGCGAAGTGGCGGCGTTGGCGCCCGGAGCCGACATCATCGAGACCAGCGCCACCGCCGGCTGGGGGCTCGACGACCTGCGCCGGGCGGTGGCACCTCAGCGGACCCTCGTGGCCCTGGGGCCGTCGGGAGTGGGAAAGTCGACCCTGCTGAACGCCCTGGTGGGCGCGCCGGTCCTGGCTGTCGGCGAGGTGCGCGGCCCCGATCGGGCGGGTCGGCACACCACCGTGCGCCGCGAACTCGTGCTGCTGCCCGGTGGCGGGGTGCTCATCGACACGCCCGGCCTGCGGGCCGTGAGCCTCTGGGAGGCCGACCTGGCCCTCGATGAGGTGTTCTCCGAGATCGCCGGGCGCGCCGGCGACTGCCGCTTCCGGGACTGCACCCACCGCAGTGAGCCGGGATGTGCCGTGCAGCAGGCCGTGCAGGCCGGTGACGTGGACGCCGACCGGCTCGAGCGCTATCAGCGGTTGTGGGACGAGTTGGCGCAGCAGTCCGAGGCCCGTGCCGAACGCCTGCGGCTGCAGTCCCGGGGTCGGCGCGGCGTCAAGCGGCGCCGGAGAGTGCGGCGCCGCTCGTAGTGCCCGACCGCACGGTCGGTGGTGGCGATCCGTGTGGTCTCAGTTGGTCCGGAGGTCGTCGGGGTAGTTCTGGAACCACGACACCTCGTTGGGCTGGCGGGCCAGGACCGAGCGCCACAGTCCGTCGGGGTTGTCGCTGAGGACATCGGTGGGCTCGGGATCCACCACGAACCATGCCCCGGCGGCGATCTCACCGTCGAGTTGGGTGGCATCCCAGCCGGCGTAGCCGAAGAACAGGCGCAACCCGGGCTTGCCGGCGAGATCCTCGGCTCCCCGGGACAGGTCCACGCTGCCGACGTCGCCGAGGATGCGCGTCCAGCCCGACTCCGCGCAGCCGGGCCAGTGCCGCGACAGTCCGATGAGGCTCTCCGGTGAGACCGGCCCGCCGGAGAACAGCACCCCCGGCACGTCCTCCCAGCCGGTGAGCAGCTCGGAGACAACCAGTGAGGACGGCCGGTTGAGCACGATGCCGACGGCGCCCTCGGCAGTGTGCTCCAGGAGCAGTACCACGGTGTGATCGAAGTTGCCGTCGCCGATGAGCGGGGTGGCGACCAGCAACTTGCGGGGGTGGAACTCGCTCACGGCACCACCCAGGGGTCGGCGCCGGCCGGCGGACTTCCTGAGATCCCGCCCGGGCCGGCGTCCGCGCCTACAGCCGGGCCACGATGTAGTCGATGCATGCGCACAGTGCGGCCACGTCCTCGGCCGGGATGGCGGGGAACAGCGCGATACGGAGCTGGTTGCGGCCCAGCGCCCGGTAGGACTCGGTGTCGACGATGCCGTTGGCCCGCAGCTTTGCGGCGATCTCTCCGGCATCGGCAACGCCGGCGTCGATGTCGATGGTGGCCACCACGTGGCTGCGTTGGGTCACGTCGGTCACGAACGGTTCGGCGTAGTCCGATGCCTCGGCCCAGCTGTAGATGGTCTCGGCCGAAGCGTCGCAGCGGCTTGCGGCCCATTCCAGGCCGCCGTGTGCACAAATCCACTCCACGGTCTGCAGCGTGAGGAACACCGTGGCAAGTGCCGGGGTGTTGTAGGTCTGGTTGGCGGCGGAGTTCTTGACCGCCAGGGGCAGGCTCAGCGTGGGAGGGCACCAGCGCCCGCTGTCGCCGATCTCGGCGATGCGCTCCAGTGCCGCCGGGGAGCAGCAAGCCACCCACAGCCCGCCGTCGGAGGCGAAGCATTTCTGCGGTGAGAAGTAGTAGACGTCCACCTCGGTCGGGTCCCAGCGCAGGCCGCCCGCCCCCGAGGTCGCGTCCACCGCCACCAACCCGTCCTCGGGGCCTACCCCCGTCGGTCGTCGCAGCTCCATCTGCACGCCGGTGGAGGTCTCGTTGTGGGTCAGCGCGTAGACGTCCACGTCGGCGGAGACGGGGTCGGGATGGGTTCCGACCGGCGCCTCGATTATCTGTGGCGCCTCGAGGTACGGCACGTCCCGCACCGCCCGGGCGAACTTGGCCGAGAACTCCCCGAAGGCCAGATGCTGGCTTCGGCGACGGATCAACCCGAAGCCGAGGCAGTCCCAGAGGCCGGTGGCGCCGCCGTTGCCGAGCACCACCTCCCAGTCCTCCGGCAGCGAGAAGAGTTCGGCGAACCCTGCTTGCAGCCGCGCGACGACGCTGCGCACGCCCGTGCGCCTGTGGCTTGTGCCCAGGTAGCCGTCTGCTGCGTCCGCCAGGGCCACCACGGCCTCATGGGGGACCCGCGACGGTCCGCTGCCGAAGCGCCCGTCGCTCGGGCGTATCCCGTCGGGGAGGACGATGTTGTTCGATGCGCCGTCGCCGGTCATTTTTGCGTTGCCGGGCTGCCAGACTGCACCCGTGAGTTCCCCGTCATCATCCTCATCACCTCGGTCGTCACCCGATCCGTCTGCCTCATTTCTAGCGGTCTCGCGGGCGGTGGCGGCGATCACCCCGTCGGCCACCGTCGCCACCGACGCCAAGGCCAAGGCGCTGCGTGCCGCCGGGGAGCCGGTCATCGGCTTCGGGGCCGGAGAGCCCGACTTCCCGACGCCTCCGCACATCGTCGAGGCTGCGGTGCAGGCCTGCCAGGACCAGCGAAACCATCGTTACAGCCCCGCACCGGGGCTGCCCGAGTTGCGCGAGGCGGTCGCCGCCAAGACACTGCGGGACTCCGGCCTCGAAGTGTCGCCGCAGCAGGTGATCATCACCGCCGGCGGTAAGCACGCCGTCTACAACGGCCTGCTGACGCTGTTGGATCCCGGCGACGAGGTGATCCTTCCCGCCCCCTACTGGACCACCTATCCCGAGCCGGTGACGATGGTCGGGGCGCGGCCGGTGGTCGTGCAGACCCACGTGGACAGCGGCTATCGCGTCACGGTCGAGCAGTTGGAGGCGGCGCGGACACCCCGCACGAAGCTGCTCATCTTCGTGTCGCCGTCGAACCCCACCGGGAGCGTGTATCCGCCCGACGAGATCGAGGCGATCGGCAACTGGGCGGCCGAACACGGCATCTGGGTCCTGACCGACGAGATCTACGAACACCTCACCTACGACGATCACCGGCACGCCTCGCTTCCGGTCGTGGCTCCGGCGGCGGCGGAGCGCTGTGTGGTGATCAACGGGGTCGCCAAGACCTACGCCATGACCGGTTGGCGTGTCGGCTGGATCATCGCGCCCCAGCAGGTGGCCTCCGCGGCGGCCGCCCTGCAGTCCCACCAGACCTCCAACGTGTCGAACGTTTCCCAGCGTGCGGCGCTGGCTGCTGTCTCGGGGCCGCTCGGTGCCGTGGTGGAGATGCGCTTGCAGTTCGACCGCCGTCGCCGCACCATGCACGGGATGCTCTCGCAGATCCCGGGGATCAACTGCCCGCTGCCCCAGGGCGCGTTCTATGCGTTCCCGTCGCTGGAGCGGGTGTTGGAGCGACCGATCGCCGGGCGCAGGCTGGAGTCCAGCCTCGAGCTGGCCGATCTGCTGCTGTCGGAAGCGAACGTGGCCGTGGTGGCGGGCGAGGCGTTCGGCGCGCCCGGATGCGTCCGTCTCTCCTTCGCCCTCGCCGACGACGACCTGGCGGAGGGCGTCGGCCGCATCGTGGACTTCCTGTCCTAGCGGGCGGGGAGCGGGGTCGTGGCGGGAACGGGGGGCACGAGTCGCGCCGCGCCCTACGGGGCCTGGCCGTCGCCGCTCAGTCCTGCCTCCCTGGCCGCGGGGAGTGTGCGCATCACCACGCTGGTGGCCGACGGGGCCGACCTGTGGTGGTCCGAGACGCGGCCCGCGGCCAAGGGGCGGACCGTGCTGATGCGCCGCAGCGCCGATGGGTCGGTGCGGGAGATCACCCCGCCGGAGGCCAACGTGCGCAGCCGCGTGCACTCCTACGGCGGTGCCGCCTGGTGGGCGGAGAACGGTGTCTGCGTGTACTCCGACGACGCCGACTTCCGGCTGCGCCGCCTCGGTCCCGGCGATGGCCGGCCCGTGGTGCTCACGCCCGACGGCCTCGAGCGGTCGAGCCTGTATGCCGATGGCCGCTTCAGTGGCGACGGTCGGTGGTTCGTGTGCGTGCGAGAGCGTCCCGCCACGCCGGAGCACATCAACGAGCTCGTCTGCGTGGCACTGGACGGCAGCGGCCGGGTGGAGGTGATCGCCGCCGGCGCCGACTTCTATTCCGACCCCCGACCCTCGCCGTGCGGTCGCCGGCTGGCCTGGTTGCAGTGGAACCACCCGAACATGCCCTGGGACGGCTGCGAGTTGCACGTCGGGGGCCTGGACGGTCCCCGGGTGACCGAGTCGCAGCGCATCGCCGGTGGCGCCGAGGAGTGGATCTTCGGTCCTGCCTGGCGCCACGACGGGGCGCTGAGCTGGGTGAGCGACGGCTCGGGCTGGTCGACGCTGTGGCTGCTGGAGGGCGATCCGCTGGCGCCGGAGGCCACTCCCCGAAGCTGGGTCGACCTGCCCGATGGCGAGATCCAGACCGCTCCCTGGATCTTCGGCATGAGCCGCTACGCCACCTGGCCGGCCCCGGGCGATGGCAGGGGCTTGGCGTATGCGATCGCCCGTCGCGGTGGCCACGAGTTGTGCTTCACCGCTGAGCCGGCGAGCTCCTCGGATGGTCCGCTGTCGACCTACCGAGCCCACACCTCCTTCAGCGCCCTTCGGGCCTGGAAGTCCGGCGTGGTCGCCGTGGCCGCGTCGCCGTCGGTCGAGAACGAGATCCTGCATGTCGCACACGCGGGTACAAGGCCGGAGGCCCAGGTTGTATACGTCCCGCCGGCGCTGAGCCTGGATCCCGGATTCACTCCCGAGCCCGAGCCGGTGACGTTCCCCACCACCGACGGTGCGGTGGCGCACGCCCTCCTCTACCGCCCGGCCAACCCGGCGTGCCGCCTCCCCGATGGGGCCGGGCCGCCGCCGCTGCTGGTGATGGCCCACGGCGGCCCCACCGGCGCGGCCCGCACCGCGCTGCACCTCGGGCTGCGCTACTGGACCAGCCGGGGCATCGCCGTGGTGGACGTGGACTATCGCGGCAGCACCGGTTACGGCCGGGCGTACCGCCGGGCTCTGGACGGTGGCTGGGGTGTCACGGACGTGGCCGACTGCGTGGCTGCGGCACGCCACCTGGCCGGCTGCGGCGAGGCCGACGGCGATCGCCTGGCGATCATCGGCGCCAGCGCCGGCGGCTACGCGGTGCTGCAGGCGCTCGTCGACTACGACGTGTTTGCCGCGGGGCTCATCCGCTACGGGGTCACCGACCTGGAGGCGCTGGCCCGCGACACCCACAAGTTCGAGAAGCACTACATGGACCGTCTCGTCGGCCCCTACCCGCAGGAGAAGGACCTCTACGTCGAGCGCTCGCCGATCCACCGGGTGGACCGCATCTCGTGTCCCATGCTGGTCCTGCAGGGCGACAGCGACCCGGTGGTGCCGCCGGAGCAGGCCGAGGCCCTGGTTGCGGCGCTGGAAGCCAACGGGTTGCCCTATGCCTACCTGCTCTTCGAGGGCGAGCAGCACGGCTTCCGGGGCACCGAGGCAATCGTGGCGGCCGCGGCGGCCGAGCTCTCGTTCCTCGGCCAGATCTTCGGCTTCGACCCGGCGGGCGGTATCACGCCGGTCATGGTGCGCAATCTCTGAGCCGGCGCGGATCGGGGATTCCGGCCGCCGATGCGGCGGATGCACCGGAGAATCCCCGATGGGTAGGAACGAACCCGAGACCCGCGCGGCGGAGTTGGGCGTGTGACAGGATTGACAGGGGTTCAATCCTCGCGGGAGGGCGCGATATCCGGCTCCGAGCGCGAACGGCACGAACGATCCGGTGCAGAGGTACAGCGGTGAGCATGAGACCGAACCTGCAGTCGTTTGCAGCGGCTCTGATCGCGCTGCTGCTCGTAGCCGCCGCGTGTGGCGACTCCGGCGGAGAGGACCTCGACGAGGGCGCCGTCAACGCCCTGGTGGAGTGCATGTCGGCGGCGCAGGCGGGCGTCACTTCCTCGCTGACGGAGATGTACGCCACGATGTCGATGTCGTTCCCCGGCGACGAACCGTACGCGGCGTATAACGACGTGCCCTTCGGGGTTGCGACCAAGGTGGGCGATCTCGTGCGTATCGAAGTGGACAGGGCGGCCGGGGCGGACGCAGCCGGCGAGGACGGCGATTCCGGGCCGGCGGACTACCCGCTGCTGATGGTGATCGAGGACGACACGCGCGTTTACTTCAATCTGGGTACATTCGAGGACCACGGCATGCCGGCCGATAGCCCGTGGCTGGCCGGCCTCGATGCGGAGACTCTCCACGACGGCGGGGATCTGTGGGGACTCGTGGACCTCGCCGAGGTGGATAACGCACCGGCGTATAGTTGGGTCCACTTCGCCCTACACGCGATTCCCGGCACAGATCCCCTGGGCGAGGACGTCAGTCGGCTTCTCGCTCTGGCGCTTGCCGACGGAGCCCTGCTTGAGGCCTGGAGCGGGGAGCGAACCCAGGTGATGGGCGTCGATACCACGCCGTATTCCTTCGTCATCGACCTCGTGGCGTTGAGCGAGATACCCGAACTCGTCAAGAGCCAGGGCGGAGACCTGTGGGGGTTCGCGGCTTCCCTCAGCGGTTCCCCCGGTCCGTTGCCCATCCGGTACACCGTCCACCTGGACGACGATGACGTCGACCGGCGCACCGTTGTCGAGATGGACATGGGCGCGATCACGATCGCTGCCTACGCGGCGGTCGACGACCCCGACCTGATGCTGTCCGAGGAAGAGATGCGCGAGCTCGCCCAGATCGAGTTCCACTACGCCGTCCGGCTCGACACACACTCCGTCGACGATCCTGCCCTCTCGGTGACATTGCCTGATCCGTCGCGGGTCATCGACCTCCTGCCGATACCCCTTTTCGAGTTCTAGAGGTCCATCCAACCTGACGGTGGTTGTCATGGTCGCCGCGGCGTGCAGCGACTCCGGCGAGGATCAGGCGGCGATCCTGACCGAGGACAGGCCCCGGCAACCGAACCGGCAGGCGGTCGGCTTTGAACAGGGCGGGGATGTCAGGCCGGTGACGGTGCACAACCTCTGAGGGGTTGCGCGGGCGTTCGATAGGGACGAACGCGGGAACCTTGCGGCGCTCTCGGGCGTCGGAACAGGTAGACAGGAAGCACCGAGCGGTATCGGAGGGATGGCGCTGAAGCTGAGGTTCCGAACGAGAACGCTTGTAGCGGTCCTGGCGGTGCTGCTGGTGACCGCAGCCTGCGGAGGGTCCGGCGGCGATGGTGTCGCGACACCGGCTGCCACCGAGACCCCGACACCCGCCGCCGAGTCGCCGTCGGCGACTCCCGAGCCACCGCTGCCGAACCCCGAGCCGGCAGCGGACAGTGAGCCTCCGGTGCCGCCCGAGGGGGTGGCTGCACCGGAGCCACCCCCGGCCGGCGAGGAGCCCGGGTCGGCGGCCGGTCCACCCGAGCCGCCAGAGCCCGCCGAGGAGTCGACGGAGGAGTCGGCCGAGGAGTCCGAGCCGCCGCAAGAGCCGATCGAGGAGTCCGAGCCGCCACGACCGGATGACGAGCCGCCACCGGAGCGGGCCGTTGAGGTCGAATCTCAGAAGGCGCCCGGACTCGAACTCGACGAGGCGGCCGTCGCTGCTTTGGCGGCCCGCCTCGTCGCGGCGCAGTCGACCGTCACCTCCACGCAGATGCTCGTCTCCATGTCCTTTGAGGGGAGCTTCCCCGGCGAGCCCGCGATCGCTGTCGACAACCTGCCTCTGATGACCCTCACCGAGGTGGGCGAACTGGCGCACGTCGAGATGGACATGGCGGGACTAATGGGCGGCCTCATCGGCGCGGCCGGTGCCGGAGCGGATCTGGAGGAAGTTGACCTGCCGGCCCTGGAGATGATCCTGGAGGGTGAGACGGGGCTCTATCTGAGTCTGGAGCCGCTGGTGTCGCTCGATCCGATGGGCGACTCGCCGTGGCCGGCGGACCTGATCGACGGACACGGTGGCGACCTCGGCGACCTGTGGGGCTTCGTCGACCTGACCGCTGCAGGTGGGGCCGAGGCGCTGGCCTCACTGGGCGTGACTCCTCGAACCGGGCTGCAGGGCGACTTCGTGGGGCTCCTGGCTGGAGGTCTACCCGAAGGTGCACTCCTGGAGGTCCGCAGCAGCGGAGCCGGCGAAGTCATGGGAATCCCAACCCAGGAGTACTCGTTCGTCCTCGACCTGGCGGCCCTCAGCGAGGTGCCCGAGGCTCTGGGATTGCTCTTTTCCCCGGACTCGGGTCCGGGCGATTTCGGGGCTCCACCGAGAGACTTCTTCGGTGGCCTGGGCGGCTCGAGGCCCTTCGAGTTCGTCATTCACGTCGACTCCGACGACATCATCCGGCGGAGCATCGTCGTGGTGGATATCGGAGCCATCCTGACCCAGGTATTCAACGAACTCGCCCAAGCCGGCGAGCTCCCCGAGGGCGCAGAGTCCGAGATCCCGGAGATCGGTTACGTGCTGTCCATGCAGATGGACATCGTCGCCCTGAACGATCCGTCGCTGACCGTGGAGTTGCCGGATCCGTCCCTGGTTCTGGAGTTGCCCGATCCGCTCAGCGGAGCCGACCCCTATTGATTCCCGGCCCGGCCGCGCACCTCGAACGCCGGAGCGTCGAGGAACCGTCGCCCCGGTCACCGGGCCGGATCGGGCGAGCCGTTAGGGTCGGATCGATGGGCTCGCGGGAAGCGGACCACACACGAAGGAGCAGGATGGTGAGCAGACGAGACCGAGCGCCGATCTTCGCCGGCTGCCTAGTGGCGGTGCTGATGATCGCCGCCGCGTGCAGCGACGATGGTGAGAGCCAGGTGGCGACGCTCACGGACACCAAGCCCCCGCCCCCGGTCGAGACGACCGAGACGGTGTCTCCCCCGGCTGCTGAGCCATCCCCGCCCGCCGAGCCGCCACCGTCCGCCGATGGGACGTCGCCCGACGAGTCCCCGGCGGAGGCGCCACCGCCCGCGGATGCCCCTCCGGCGGCCGAACCACAGCCGATGCCTGACGGTGACCTCGACGGGGCGGCCGTGGCCGCGCTGGTCGCGGCGGCCGATGCCGCGCAATCGGGTGTGACCTCCTCGCGGGAGCAGCTGTACCTCACGATGGAGTTGAGCTTCGGCGGCCAGTCCATGGCGAGCGTGAGCGACATTCCCTACGCGCTCTCCACCAACGTGGGCGGTTTGACGCACATCCTGATCGACCAGTCGGCACTCGCCGCTCTCAGTGCCCTCGAGGACGGGATGGGTTCGGCCGGCCCCGCCCAACTGCCACCGATCGAGGCCATCGTCGACGAGAACGCGCGGCAGATCTACGTCAAGCTCTCGTCTCTGGAGGCGTTGGGACCGGGAGAGCGGCCGCCCGTCCTCGACGAGCTGATCGCCCAAGGCAACGATGTCGCCACCCTGTGGGGGAGACCCGGCCTCGACGGTACGAGCGACGAGATCCTGCCCGGGTTGGGCCCCGGGGCGAGACCCGCTCTCGGACAGTTCCTCGGCCTCTTGAAGGCGGCGTCGGACACCGGGAGCGTCCTGGCGGCCCAGAGCGTCGGACCGGCCGAGACGGCCGGTGTCGCCACCCGGGAGTACACCTTCGAGGTCGATCTCGCAGCGCTCATCGGCCAGTGGCCGCCCTTCCTGGAGAGCTTCCTCGCCGGCCCCGGTGGCGGTGAGCCCCCGCCGCCGGAGCTCTTCAACTCGCTGACCTCGCCTCTCCTGTCCAATGTCACTGCCCACTTCGACAGTGGTGGCCTTGCACGGCAGGTGGGGTTCGACCTCGATCTCGGAGCGCTCCTGATGGCCGCATTCGCCGGCTTCGGCGAGATGGCGGACGCTCCCGAGGGCGCCGAAATCGATTTCCCCGAGATCGAGTACCGCCTGGCGATGC
Source organism: bacterium (assembly GCA_028824415.1). Taxonomy (GTDB): domain Bacteria; phylum Actinomycetota; class Acidimicrobiia; order Acidimicrobiales; family CATQHL01; genus VXNF01. Next base: position 19,422 of record JAPPDX010000107.1, read on the forward strand.
GTGTCGAGGCTCTCGCGATCAACGACCCGTCACTGGCCGTGTCGCTGCCCGACCCGTCACAGGTTGTCGACGTTCCCTTCCCCTAGTCTCCTGTGCTCGCCCTCTCCGGGCGAGCCGGGAGGCCTCGCCCTAGTGTGCGCCCGGGACAAGGCATCCCGACTCAATGCAGGCGGCACATAGTGAGGTGAGCCCTATGGCACGGGTTCTTGTCGCAGAACGCATCTCATCGGCGGGCCTCGATTTGCTCCGCGACGGGGGCCACGAGGTGGACGTGCGCCTCGGTATGAGTCCCGAGGAGCTTCTCGGAGCCGTGGCCGGCGCGCGGGCGCTGGTCATCCGCTCAGCCACACAGGTCACCGCCGATGTGTTGGAGGCCGGCAAGGATCTCGTCGTGGTGGGCCGCGCCGGCGTCGGTCTCGACAATGTCGACCTCGACGCCGCCACCCGCCTCGGCGTGACGGTGGTTAACGCACCGCTGTCGAACGTGTTGTCGGCGGCCGAGCACACCGTCGCGCTGATCCTGTCGCAGGCCCGCAACATCCCCCAGGCGCACGCCGCGTTGGTAGCGGGGCGCTGGGAGCGGGCGCAGTGGGAGGGCATCGAACTGGCGGGCAAGACCCTCGGCATCGTCGGGCTCGGCCGGGTCGGCCGCCTCGTGGCCGAGCGCGTGGCCGGATTCGCCATGCTCACGCTGGGGCACGATCCCTACGTGTCGGTCGAGCAGGCCCGTGAGTTGCGTATCGAACTGGTGAGTCTCCCCGAGCTGATGGCTCGCAGCGACTTCGTGACGCTGCACGTCGCCAGGACGCCCGAGACGATCGGCCTCATCGGGGCGGATCTCCTGGCGGAGGCCAAGCCCGGCATCCGGATCGTGAACGTCGCCCGCGGCGGACTCGTGGACGAGGAGGCGCTGGCAGGGGCCCTGCGGTCAGGCCGGGTGGCAGGTGCCGCGCTGGACGTCTTCGACGGCGAGCCAATCGATTCGTCGCCGCTGTTCGGACTTCCCGGAGTGGTGGTCACGCCACACCTGGGGGCGAGCACGGCAGAGGCCCAGCACCGGGCCGGGGTGAACATCGCCGAGCAGGTGCGAGATGCTTTGGCAGGTGGGTTCGTGCCGTTCGCCGTCAACATCGAGGCGCGTCAGGCGCCCGACATTCTGCGGCCCTACCTGCCGCTCTGCGAGCACATGGGCGGGATGCTGGCCGAGATCGTCGGCGGGCTGCCCGAGGCGGTGGAGTTGGAGTTCTGGGGTCACATCGGTGATCACGACCCCTCCATCGCACGTCTGGCCGTGCTTCGGGGCCTCCTGGCCACGGCTCGCCGGACCAACGTCACTTACGTGAACGCTCCCTTGATGGCCGCCGAGTCAGGTCTGCGAACCGTCACTCACAGCCACGTGGCCCCTCGCGACTTCCTCAACGAGGTGGTCGTGCGGGGCGGGGGGACCGAGTTGGTCGGCACGCTGCTGGGGGTGCGCGGCGATCCGTACGTCGTCAAGGTCAACGGCCTGGCGATCAACGTGCGCCCGTCGCGACACATGGTCATGATCACCAACGAGGACCGGCCCGGCGTCGTCGGGGTGGTCGGGACGATTCTCGGCGCCGCCGGCGTCAACATCGCGGACATGGTGCTGGACCGCACGGGCGGTGCCAGCTCCACCTCGCTGATCATGTTCTCGACGGACCGCCACGTCACCGAGGCCGTGGCGCAGCAATTGCGTGAGGCGCCCGGCGTCCTGACGGTGACGGTGATCCGCCTCGACACGATCGGTCAGGCAGGAGCGTCGGCACGCTGAGCGGCGCCGGAAAGCGAGGCGCGGACGCATTCAGCAGTTCCGCGAACAAAACCAGTGCGGTGCCGTCGCCCGGCACCAGCCCGGCCTCAGGCTCCGGACGACTCCTCGGTCGCGTCGCCGGCGGGCACGTCGCCCTCAAGCGGAGGCCACGGCTCGATCGAACCGGGATCCTGGTCCGCGTCGTCGCCCTCGCGCTTGTTCTTGAGCCACCGGACGGCGGCGGCCACGGCGGCGATGATCAACGCCCACTTGATCAGCCGCTTCAGGAATCGCCACATCGACGGGGAGTATAGCGAGCACATCGTCCGAGGTGGCCGGTGGACTGATCCGTCCCGAACGTTGACGAATTGCCCGCCTGCTGCCATGCTGTAGGTCGATGCGCAGTCACGTTCACCTGCTGCTTCTTCTCTAGGGCGAGCGCCCGCATACCGGCGCTCGTCGACGAACCTCCTGCCTGAGGCAGGAGGTTTTTCTTTACCTCGACAGAATCAGGAGAAGGCAATGTCGGTACAAAATCCGGACCGGGTCGTCATCTTCGACACCACGCTGCGTGACGGCGAGCAGTCGCCGGGCATCTCCCTGGATCAGAGCGAGAAGCTCGAGATCGCCGAGCAGCTCGCACGGCTCGGCGTGGACGTCATCGAGGCCGGCTTCCCGATCGCCAGCCAGGGCGACTTCGAAGCGGTGCAGGTGATCGCCAAGGCGGTGGGTGGCCCGGTGATCTGCGGCCTCTCCCGGACCGCCCACAAGGACATCGACCGCTGCTGGGAGGCCATCGAGGCGGCCGAGCGCCGGCGGATCCACGTCTTCATCGCCACCAGCGAGACCCACATGCGCCACAAGCTCCGCATGACACCCGAGCAGGTCCGCGCCGAGGCGGCCTCGGCGGTGGCGCGGGCCCGCAACTACACCGATGACGTGGAGTTCTCGCCCGAGGACGCCTCACGCAGCGACTTCGACTTCATGTGCGAGGTGCTGCAGGTGGCCGCCGACAACGGTGCGGGCACGCTGAACATCCCCGACACCGTCGGCTACGGGGTTCCCGAGGAGTACGCAGCCAAGCTGCGGCGCATCCGGGAGCGGGTGAGCGGCGACTACGTGCTTTCCACGCACTGCCACAACGATCTGGGCCTGGCGGTGGCCAACTCGCTGTCGGGGGTGCTGGCCGGCGCCCGGCAGGTGGAGTGCGCCATCAACGGCATCGGCGAGCGGGCCGGCAACGCCGCCCTGGAGGAGGTCGTCATGGCGGTCAAGACCCGCGACGACTTCTTCGGCGGTCTCGACGTGGGGATCCGGACCGAGGAGCTCCACAAGACCAGCCGCCTCGTGAGCCGGCTCACCGGCTACCCGGTGCAGTACAACAAGGCAGTGGTGGGGCGCAACGCATTCGCCCACGAGGCCGGCATCCACCAGCACGGCGTGCTCAGCGAGCGCACGACCTACGAGATCATGGACCCCACCGCCGTTGGGCAGGAGGGCAGCCAGATCGTGCTGGGCAAGCACTCGGGCCGCCACGCCTTCTCCGATCGTCTCCAGAGCCTCGGCCTGGACATCAAGGGCGACGCCCTCAACGCGGCGTTCACGCGCTTCAAGGAGCTTGCGGACCGCAAGATCGAGTTGACCGACGCCGACCTCGAGGCGATCGTGGCCGACGAGGTGGGCAGCGCGGTGCAGCACGCCTTCGAACTGCAGGTCCTGGAGTGCCACGGCGGCAGCGTCGGCACCGGCACTCCCAGCGCCACCGTCGTCGTGTCGGTGCACGGCGAGTCGCGCACCGCCCGCGAGGAGGGCAACGGCATGGTCGACGCCGCCTGCAAGGCGGTCAAGGCGGCCACCGGCGTCGAGGGGCGCCTGACCGACTACAGCGTCACCTCGGTGACCGGCGGCGTGGACGCCCTTGCCGACGTGGCACTGCGGTTCGAGTCCACCGACGGCGTCGCCGTGTCGGGCCGCGGGCTCTCGAGCGACGTGGTGGAGGCTTCGGTTCGGGCCTTCGTGAGCGCCCTCAACAAGGTGGCGAGGGTCCGAGAGTCGGGCGAGAACCCCTACGCCGTGGACCGCCCCGGCCGTCTCTTCGTGACTTAGCCGTCGCCGGGAGCCTCCTGCCCGGGGGTCCGCGCCTGTCCGGGCGGGGCCACCGGTGGCTGTCGGCGGCGCGTCTGGCGAAATCGCGCCGGCGCCACCCCCCGGCGTCCCCGCGCCTCAGTTGTCGGTGGCAACCCGGATCGGGGCTAGGAGTGCTCGTCGCGCAGCCGGCGCTTGAGGATCTTGCCCTGGGTGTCCTTGGGCAGCGCGCCGATGATGTGGACCGCCTTGGGGACCTTGTAGCCCGCCAGTGAGGCGCGGCAGTGATCGATGATCTCGGAAGGTTCGGGCGATCGTCCGGCCTTGGGGACGACGAAGGCAGTCACGGCCTCGGACCAGTAGTCGTCGGGCAGTCCCACCACGGCGACCTCCATGAGCGCATCGTGGCCGTAGAGGGCCCGTTCCACCTCGACCGACGACACGTTCATGCCGCCGGTCTTGATCATGTCCTTCTTGCGGTCGACAAAGAAGAGGTTGCCGTCGGCGTCGATGCGGACGATGTCCTCGGTGTGCAGCCAGCCGTCGCGGAACGTCTCGGCGGTGCGCTCGGCGTCATCGAGGTAGCCGATCATCACCGACGGTGAGCGGCAGATCAGCTCGCCCACCTCGGCGTCGACGCCGTCGTCGTCCACGACGCGGATCTCCAACTGGGGGACAGGTTTGCCGATCCAGGAGGCGTCACCGCCGGGAATGTCCCCCAGTGACGAGAACCACCCGACCGTTCCCAACTGGCTCAACTCCGACTGGCCCCAGTAGGTCCCCCACGTAATCCCGGGCGAGGCCTCCTGCCAAGCGGTGATCATGTGGGAGGGGACGGTGCCTCCGTAGGTGATGCAACGCTGCAGCGCCGTCAGGTCGGCGTCACCGAACCCGGGCTGGGTCGTCATCGCAAGGAAGAACGTGGGTGTTTGCGCCATGTAGGTGACCTTCTCCGCGGCGATGATCCGTATCGCCGCGCCCGGGTCGACGGTGTGGGCCAGAACGATCTTGGCGCCGCAGTTGATGATCGAAGTCATGCTGCCGAGGCCGGCGATCGTGAAGAAGGGCATCACGAAGAGCCACACGACCCCCGGACCGAGATCGAGTGCGAGCGTCCAGGCCGGCGTTGTCGAGATCAGATAGTTGCGGTGCGAGATCAGGACGCCTTTCGGGAACGCCGTCGTGCCGCTCGTGTAGACGAGCATGGCGACGTCGTCCTCCTGCACATCGCAGTCCGGTTCGGCGCCGTCGCCCTCCGAGACCAGCGACGAGAAGGCCAGCCAACCCGCCGGCGGCTCGGCAGCGTCGGCGCTGCTGTGCACGAGGTGCTCGACGCCTTGGAGCGCACCCGCCTCTCTGGTTGCTTCGATCCTGTCGCAAAAGACGTCCTCGGCCATCAGGATGCGGGGCCGGGCATGGTTCACCTGGTAGCTGATCTCCGTCGCGGTGAAGGTGAAGTTCAGTCCTGTGAGCGCCGCGCCCAGCTTCAGGGTGGCGAACCAGATGGTCATGTAGTCGACGCTGTTGCGGGACATCACGGCGACGACGTCACCTCGCCGGACACCCAGGGCCGCCAGCGAGTTGGCCACCCGGTTCACCCGGACATTGAGGTCGTCGTAGGTCATGACCGACCGTGAGCCGTCCGGGCCGTAGTAGACGATCGCCTCCCTGTCGGGGTTGTGTTGCGCGTGACGTCGCAGCTGATCGCCGATTGTCGCTCGTCCCAGCATTCGGTGGCGAGCGGTCGCGCCAACGGTGAGATCGGTCATTGCTCCACCCTTCATCCGTCCTCGGTCGGCGGCGTCGCGGCGGGTCCAGCGGAGGCGGGTGGGCTGGGGCCGCGCGTCAGCCGTCTCGCCGCGGCGACGATCTCTTCGAGCTTCGAGCCCGGGGGGAAGACCTCGACGCCCCGGGCCTCGAGCCGGCGCCGCACCCATGGCGGCACCACGCCGCCGGCGAAGACGGGCACGCCGGGCGCAGCAACGGTCAGATCGTCAAGGATGCGCTCGACCACCTCGACCCGACCGCCCACGTTCAGGCCGACAAGGTCCGCGTCCTCGTCGACGGTCGCCGAAACGATGTCTTCGCCGCGGGCCATCCCGAGCATGATCACCTCGAACCCTGCGTCACGCAAGGCCCGCGAGACCAGCAGAGTGCCGCGCCAGTGACCGTCGAGGCCGGTCTTGGCGATGATGATTCTGCTCACGGCCGGATCGGCGGTTCCCAGTCGCCCCAGACCTCGCGGAACACGCCGCCGATCTCGCCCAGCGTGACGTCGGCGTCCACGGCCTGCATTACCGGGCCCATGACGTTGCCGTCGGACCGGCAGACCCGCTCCAGTTCGTGCAGCGCGCGGCGCGCGGCGACACCGTCGCGGGAGGATCGCACCTCGGCGAGGCGCCCCATGGCTTGATCCCAGGCGTCGGTCGTGCCCTGGAAGCCGTCGATCTCGAAGGGGGTCTCGTCGATCTGGTGGCAGTTGACACCGACGATCAGCCGGTCGTCGTTCTCGACCTCGTCCCACTGCTCGGACTGACGCCGCGCCGCGCGCCTGTGCAACCAGCCCGAGTCGAGGGCCTCGATGAACCCTCCCTGTCCTTCGATCTCGGCGAAGGACTCCCAGGCGCGGGCCTCCAGTTCCGACGTGAGGGCCTCCAGGTAGTAGGAGCCGCCGAGCGGGTCCGCGACCGCGTCGATGCCGGTCTCGTGCTGCAGGATCTGCTGGATTCGCACCGACATCTGGTGGGCGTGTTCGGAGGGGATCGACAGGGCCTCGTCGTAGCAGGCCACTCCCAGGGATTGGACGCCCCCCAGGACCGAGGCCAGCGCCATGATCGTCCCGCGGGCGATGTTGTTGAGCGGCTGCTGGTAGGTGAGCGCCGATCCGGCCGTGACGACGTGGATGCGGAGTTGGCGGGCCTTCTCGTCCCCGATGCCGTAGCGCTGCTCGAGGAGGTCGGACCACATCTTGCGTGCCGCGCGCAGCTTGGCGATGTCCTCGAAGAAGTCCATGCCGACACGGAAGTTGACTCCTCCCACCTTGTGGGAGAGCTCCTCGGGCCTGTAGCGGCCCCGGTCTGCGAGAGCGTCGAGGTACTCCACGGCGGTGGCGAACACGGTCGCCAACTCGTCCGGCGCGGAGAGCCCGCTGTCGGCACCGTTGTACCCGGCGATGGACACCGGTACCCAGCGGGGAAGGTTCTCCAGGCAGAACTCGGTGATGTCGTTGTTGAGGCGGAGACCGGCCCGCGGGGGGATCTGCTGCTTGGTGATGCAGCCCACGTAGGTCAGGAAGAAGTCGCTCTGACCGGTACCCGCCAGCTGTCGCAGGTCGATGCCACGACGCTTCGCCACGGTCCAGTAGCAGGCCAGGGCGAACGGGGCGTGCTGCACGACCGCTCCGCCCGGGTGGGTGTAGATCTCTTCGATCGGGATGCCCTCGAGGATCGTCTCGTAGTCGCGCACGCCGATGATGACCGCCCCTGTCAGCCCGACGTCCTCGCGGCGCGCCACCACTTCGGGATGGTCCACGTCGTAGAGGTGATCCGCGGTGTTGCGGTCGTGCTCCATGATGATGCCGCCCTCGCCCTGCCGGAGCAGGAACAGGAGGCGCTCGCGTTCGTCGGCAGGGTTGCCGAAGCCGCTGAGTTGGAAGATGCGCCACGGCTTCGTGCGGTACATCCCCTCGTAGGCACCGCGTACGAACGGGGCGCGTCCCGGGCCGGCCTCCAGCGCACCATGAACGGACTTGGGCACGTCGTCGGGCCCGTAGCAGCCCTTGATGGGGATACCCGAGGCGGTGAGGCGATCGTCGGTCACGTCGTCGTCCCTCGCGGCTCTCAGGTGTTCGGCACCGCTATTTCACCGGACGGGAAGGCAACCACCGACCCGAAGTCACCCGGACCGATCATCGTGGGCGACGTGTTGGCCAGCATGAGCAGGCCTCCGGTGCGCTCGATGGCGAAGTCCTCAAGCCTCTCGCCGGTGGCGGGACAGTCCAGCCGTGCCACCCATCCTGCCTCGATCGGCTGCCCTACCTCGGCGGTCGGGTAGCGGGACGTCAATACGCCGACCTGCGACGGCATGTAGAGGCTCACGTCCCCGTCGATGAGCGGGACGGTGCGCGGCCCAGTCGACCTTCCATCCAGTTGACCTCGGTAGCGCAGCACGTTGAGGCAGCCTTCCACACCGACGCTCGGGTCGCCCAGAGCACCCCCACCAAACTCCACGAGAGCGGCGGTGCCCCCGGCGTCCGCGATCGCCTTGCAGAGTTGGCCGGGCTGGGCGAAGTTGCAGACCACGGGCGTGTAGCCGAAGGATGCCGTGAACTCGGGGTTCCCGTAGTCGTAGGAGTACCAGAGGGCCATCGTGGGCGTTCCCGAGTGCAGGTCCACCACGCAGTCGGTCAGATCGGTGAGTGTGCCGATGAGGGTAGCGGCGACCTGGTTGGTCAGGAATCCCCCCGGCGCGCCGGGAAACACCCTGTTGAGGTAGAGGTGGTCGGGGCTGACCCGGGTGCCCACCTCGAGTGCCGGCGGGTTGGCGGCGGGACAGAGCACGACGGTGCCGGCGAGATCCTCCGATGCCTCGATCCGCCGGAGCAGGCCCCAGAGGGCCATGACGCCAAGCGGCTTGTCGCCGAAGATCCCCGACACGAAGGCCGTCGTCGGCCCCGGGCGCGAGCCTTTGACCTCGATGAAGCGGAGGTGCCAGGGCTGACCGTCAGCTCGGCGGCCGACTTCCACAGTCCAGGTGCGAACGCTCATCGCCCGCTCTGCAGCCGCGGGATCACCGAGTCGCCGATGGCCCCGATGGCATCGAGGGTGGCCTCGAGCGACGGTCCCTGGAAGTGGCGCAGGCGCAGCAGCATCTCCTCGGGGTTGAGAGTGTCCTGCCACTCCTGCAACTGCTCCAGCCACGTCTCGGTCGATCCGCACAGCACGCGGTCGGGCAGCACGTGGCCGAGTTGCAGATCGGCGGCGCTTCCCACCTCGGCCAGCCACGGATCGAAACGCTCGTCGTAGGCGTTGCCGCGCTCGAAGTACACCCGGGAGTAGCCCAGCACATGGGGGCCGTACGTGGCGCGGGCCGCCTCGTCGGTCTCGTCCAGCCAGGCCTCCCGGAAGAGCACGATCCGCGGCTCCTTGCCGGCGGCGGCGCACTCGGCGCGGTAGACGTCGGCGAGGTGGCTGACCCAGCGCCCGCTGCGTATGGGATCGGTGATCCATCCGTCGGCCATGCGTGCGGCGCGGCGCACGCCGGGCACGCTCCAGGCCCCGATGAAAACCTCCAGATTGTCCGGACCGAGTGCGGGATCCCTGCGGGGCACAGTGCCCTGCCAGGGTTCGGGGACTTCGATGAGGCGGCCCGACCGGAAGGCCTCGATGACCTCCATCCCCACGTCCATTCGCCGCTTCCGCTCGTCGAGCCCCACACCGAACGGTTCGAAATCACCGCTGAAGTAGCCGACTCCGGTGGTGAGGCGGAAGCGCCCCGGGTACAGGGCATCCAGCACGGAGGCGTCCTCGGCCACCGTCACCGGATGGTGAACGGGCAGGACGGTGACGCAGGTGCCGAACATCATCCGGTTCGTCGCGGCGAGCCCGCGTGCGCAGAGCAGCATCGGGCTGGTCGTGTAGGTGGTGTCGCCGGAGTGTTTCTCGCCCGTGTAGGCGCCGTACCAGCCGGCGGTCTCCGCGGTGCGGCACTCGCTCAGGAATCCGTCGATATCGAGGCGGCGTTCGCCGCCTTCGAGCTTCTGGACGGCGGGGGCGATGCTGAACCTCATTGTCGGTGCCTGTTGTCTGGAGGCTCTCAGACGGTCCAGTTCGTGGCGTTGAGCAGCGTGGCGCTTAGCGAGGCGATGTTGTAGGTGAGGTTCGAGACGTCCGAGCCGAGCGCCTCGCGGTAGCGGTCGGCGACGGCATCGGGTGCACCGTCTTCGATCGCCTCGTCCACGGTCGCCCACTCGGTGAGGACGATCCAGTCCGGCTGGGACGACGGGAAGAGCGGGTGCTTGCCGTTCTGGCGCCCGACGCGTCCGGCGATGAACCCGGGGCGGTCGGTCTGGCGCAACCCCTCCGAAGCGCGGTACCAGGACAGGAACCGGTCCTCGGCGACTCCGGCTACGTCGAGGCGCAGCGTGGACACGACCGGCGAGGTGACCGCCCCGCGCCGCGACGGGCGGTCACCGGGGGAGAGGGCGGCCTCGGGAACACCGACGGTCTGTACCTGCGCATAGGTCGTGTTCGAGTGGTTGCTGATCTTGTGAAGCACTTCGTTCACCAATTGCGTGTCCCTGCGGCGCACGTCGACGTACGGCTCGGAGGAGAAGATCTGCAGGTCGGGAACCTCGTAGACGTTGCAGATGAGCGGTCCGCCGACGACGGAGTGGTAGGCGTTGCAGCTGTGGAATCCGGTGTCAATGAGGTCCGGGCCGTGACGCGTGTCGTACCACTTGACGAACTCGCCGAGGTAGTCGTCCTCGACGTCCATCCGTACGACATAGAGCAGGGGAAGCACCGCTCGGTGACGCTAGCAGCGGCTTCTGGCGATCCTGCGCCTCGTGGTAGGGTCCGTCTTCTGTGTGCCGGGCGTGCCCACCTCGGGCGGCGCCGGCCAGTCTGACTATCGCACAAGGGGAAGATCATGCGAATCATGCGGCGCCAACACTGGTTCAAGGTGCTCGGAGTCTCGCTGGCGGTCGCGCTCGCGGCGGCGGCCTGCGGAGGCACCGACGACGACACGACTGCGGCGATCGACGCGGCGAGCAGCGCCGCGTCCGGTGCCAGCGCCACCGCCGGCTCCGCACTGGCCGCGGCCGGCGATGCATCGGCATCGGCGGACGTGGCGTTGGCGGCGGCCCAGGAGGCGCAGGCCGCAGCCGAGTTGGCGCAGGCCACGGCATCGGGCAACCAGGCGGCGGTGGCCGCGGCGGAGGAGGCACTCGCCGAGGCCCAGGCGACGGCTGAGGCGGCACGCGCGGACGCTGCTGCCGCACAGGAGGAGGCCGACGAGGCGCGCGCCGCAGCCGCCGAGGCGGCCGAGGCGGCCGAGGCGGTCCAGTCCCAGCCGACCGAGGACCCGATCGTGGGCGAAGCCCGGCGGATCACCGAGGCGGCGCTCGCCGGCATGGTCACGTCGCTGAAGGAGACGGGCAACACTCCCTCTGACGTCATGGGGCTGACGACCTGGGGCGGTCCCTCTTCCACCCCGACACCGCCGAGCGGGGTCAGCATCGTCACCATCCCGTGCGCACCCGTGCCGCCGTGCTCCACCGTCAGCGACTTCGTGGACATGGTTGCTGCCGAGTTGGGTTGGGAGCACGAGATGATTGCCGGCCTGGGGACGCCGGAGAGCTACGTCGAGGCGTTCGACAACGCCATCGCCAAGGGCCCCGACGTGATCCTGGGTGCGGCCGCTCCGGGCGCACTCGTCGGCGACCGGCTCGATCTAGCCGCCGACGCCGGGATCATCACGATCTCACTGGCCGACCTCCCCGAGCCCGATCCCGACGCCCTCGCGGCCTACGACGCCTACGTGTCGCTGCGGAGTCCCCTGCTCGGCGCGCTGCAGGCGTTCGCGGTGATTGCCGACTCGGGCGGCACCGCCAACGTGAGCATGATCCGGGATGCCACGTTCCCGACCCTGGCCGCCACCGCCGACGAGGTGGAGCAGATCATGGCGCAGTGTGCCGGCTGCTCGCTGCACATCCAGGACTGGCTGATCACCGATGCATTCGATCCCGCCGCCGTGGACGGCATCATCAGCGGCATCCTCGCCCAGAACCCCGATGTCGAGTACCTGATCATGCCGTACTCGCTCGGTGACACAGCCGTCATCGAGTCGCTGCGCACAGCGGGGCGCTCCGACGTGAAGGTCCTGCACAAGGATCCCAATGACGAGGGTCTCACGAACGTGATCAACGGCGGCGCCTGGCTGACAGCAGCCTCGTCACTGGAGTGGCTGGCCTGGGCCGGCATCGACCAGGCCATCCGCGGCCTGGTCGGCGCGCCGTACCTCGGTGCCCTGGATCTCGGTATTGGTGTGCTGCTGTTCGACGCCGACAACGCGCCGAGCGACCTCGACCAGGATCAGCGATTCGCCGACGCCGTCGACTTCCGTGCCGAGTACCGGGCGCTCTGGGGCATCGGCTAGTTCCCGACGGACCGCAGAGGTGACCGCGACAGGACGGGGCTCGGAGGAGAACCGGCCTGTCGCGGCCCGCTTCAGCGGCGTCACCAAGGTGTACGGCGGCACCGTCGCGCTCGCCGAGGTGGACTTCGAGGTCTGCGCCGGCGAGATCCACGGGCTTCTCGGCGAGAACGGCGCCGGGAAGTCCACGCTGGTCAAGATCGCCGCCGGCGTGGAGACTCCCGATACCGGGACTGTGGAACTGTTCGGCGAGGTTCTCCCAACGGGTTTCGGTCCCGAGGCGGTTGCGAGGCGCGGCTGCGCCTTCATCCACCAGCAGCACGGCCTCGTGGGTGCACTGACCGTCGCGGAGAATGTGGCGCTCACAGCCGGCTTCCCTCGCCGCGGTGGCCGCATCGACCGCGCCGAGCTCCGGGCCCGGGCCGCCAGCGCGCTGGCGCGTATGGGTGTCGAGCTCGACGTAGACACCGAGGTCGCCGATCTGCCGATCGCCCTGCGGGCACAGGTGGCGATCGCCAGGGCGGTCGCCATGGACGCCAGGCTGCTGGTGCTGGACGAGCCGACCGCGAGCCTGCACGTCGGCGCTGTACGCGAGCTGTTCTCGATCCTGCGGCGGCTGCGGTCCGAGGGCGTCGCCATCGTGTTGATCACCCACCGCATCGACGAGGTGATGGGTATCTGCGACAGGGTCAGTGTCATCCGCGACGGCAGGGCGGTGGCCACGAGAGACATCGCCGGCATCTCGGAGTCCGAGCTGGTGACCCTGATCGTCGGTCGCGAGGTGGCACCTGTGGCGGTCGAGACGCTCGCAGCGGCGCGTACCGACCGCTTGACGCTGCGTGACCTGGAGGGCGCCGGGTTCGGACCGCTGTCGCTCTCGGTACGGGAAGGCGAGATGGTGGCGATCACGGGTCTGGCCGACTCGGGGCACCACGCACTGGGACGCACGCTCTTCGGTCTGGAGCCCGTCACCGGCGGGTCGATGGAGGTTGCCGGACGAACGATCGAGCCGAGCGATCCTGTGGAGGCGATGGCCGCCGGCATCGCCTACGTACCCGCTGACCGCGTCGAGGAGGGAGCGGCCACAGAGTTGACGCTTCGGGAGAACATCTTCATGAATCCCGACGGGCCGTCGCTGAGGCGGATACGCGGCCGAGCCGAGAGAGGTCGTTCGCAGTCGCTGCTCGAGCGCTTCGACGTCCGCCCGGCCGAGCCCGAAGCCGAGCTCTCGACACTCTCGGGCGGTAACGCGCAGAAGGTCGTCATCGCAAAGTGGCTGCGGATCCAGCCCCGCCTGCTGATCCTCGTGGAACCGACGGGTGCGGTGGACGTGGGGGCCCGCGCCGAGATCTACACCAAGATCCGGGCAGTGCTGCGCGAGGGAACGAGCGTCCTCCTGATCAGCTCGGACTTCGAGGAGATCGCGCAGGTCGCCGATCGTGTGGTGGTGCTGCACCGCGGCCGCCTGATCGAGTCGATTTCCCGCCAGGACCTCACCGAGGACGCAATCAGCAGCGCGGTCTACCGGGCCGCATGAGGGATGAGCACGCTGTGAGACCCGGTCGGCCCCAGTACTCGAGGCATGAGTTCGTCCCGCGCTGAGGGTGGCGCCCCGCAGGCGGCGGAGAGCCGCAGCGCCGAGCTGGCGTCGCTGCTGTCGGGCTACGTGGGACGGTACGGCATACCCCTGCTGCTCGTCGCCGAGCTGATCCTGTTCTCGCTGCTGCGCCCCGAGAGCTTCGCCACCATCAACAACTTCAGGGCGATCCTGGACCGCGAGACGGTGCTGGTTCTGCTGGCGTTCGCGGCGATGATGCCCCTGATCGTGGGCGAGTTCGACCTGTCGGTGGCATCGAACCTGTCGATCGCGCAACTCCTTGTGGTCGGCTTCGCCGTGAACCAGACGCTCCCGGCGTGGGCGGCGCTGGTCTGCACGCTCGGTGTCGGCATGTTCATCGGCCTCGTCAACGGCGTCGCCGTCGTGAAGCTGCGAGTGCCGAGCATCGTCGCCACCCTGGCCACCGGCACGATCCTGGAGGGACTCTCGCTGCGCTATTCCTCGCGGACGATCCTCGGCGCGCCCGATCCGTTGACGACGGTGTTCCGCAAGCGGATCTTCGAGGGCGTCTCCGGCGGGCTGCCCCTGACGGTCGTCTACGCCCTCGTGATCGCCCTCGTCGTGTGGTTCGTACTCGGCGGCATGCCCACCGGTCGGCGCATGTACGCCGTCGGCGGGAACCGGCGGGCCGCCGAACTCAGCGGGATCCGCTCCGACCGCATGGTGATGGGGACGTTCGTGGTGGCCGGACTGCTGGCCGCCGCGGGTGGCGCAATGCTGGGCGGGCGCATCGGCACGGGGACGCCGAGCACGGGTCTGACCCTGCTCATCCCGGCCTTTGCCGCCGTCTTCCTGGGTGCCACCACGATCCGCCCCGGGCGCTACAACGTCTGGGGGGCGGTGCTGGCGGTCTACACCATCGAGGTGGCCATCTCGGGCCTGCAGCAGGTGGGTGTCGGCAAGTGGATCGAGAAGGTGGTGGAGGGCGGTGCGCTCCTGGGCGCCATCGCCCTGTCGGGATGGGCGCTGCGGCTGCGCGCCCGCAAGGCGCGCGAGCGGGAGTTGGCGATCCTCGCCCGAACCGAGGAGAAGGAGACCGGAACCGATGGAGTGTGACTACCTGATCGTCGGTGCCGGCGCCGCCGGGTGCGTGCTGGCCAATCGCCTGTCAGCCGATCCGTCCAACCGGGTCCTGCTGGTGGAGGCGGGCGGCAGTGACTTGGTCGACGACGTGCAGATGCCGTTCGGCCAGCGCAACGTGGTCGGCAATCCGGCGACCGATTGGTGCTTCATGGCCGAACCCGACGCCACCCGCGACGGCCGGGTCGATATGTGGCCGGTCGGCAAGGTCCTGGGCGGGGGGACGTCCATCAACGGCCTCGTCTGGATTCGCGGCCAGCGCCGGGACTACGACGGGTGGGCCGAGTTGGGGGCGACCGGCTGGGACTACGAGTCGCTCCTGCCGTACTTCCGGCGCAGCGAGTCCTTCGAGGGGGGAGCCGACGGGTACCGGGGCGGCGACGGGCCTGTCAGCGTGTCGCGCCTGCGCACCCCGCACGAACTCGTGGATGTGTTCGTGGACGCAGGCGTCGAGGCGGGCTTTCGGGCCAATGCCGATCCCAACGGGGCAGACCCGGAGGGCTTCGCGCCGGTGCAGACCAACCAGCGGGAGGGCCGGCGGGAGACCATGGCCCGGGCGTACCTGGCGCCGGTGCTGGATCGCCCCAACCTCGATGTCCGCACCGGCATCGAGGTCGAACGTCTGCTCCTGGAGGGGGAGCGCTGCGCAGGTGTGGTGACCTCCGGTGGCGAATTGCGGGCGTCGCGGGAGGTCGTGTTGTCGGCCGGGGCGATCATGTCGCCGAAGCTGCTGATGCTGTCGGGCATCGGGCCCCGATCCGAGATCGCGGGGTTGGGCATCGACGTGGTCGTGGATGCCGAGGGGGTCGGCCGGGACCTCCAGGAGCATCCGATCACCTTCGTGAGCTTCTTCGTCAACGTACCGACGCTCAACACGATGCTGCTGGGCGATCCGGACGGCTGCACCGAGGAGTGGCGCCGCGCGGGCACAGGCGCCATGACCTCCCCGGTGGCGCAGGGGTACGCCTTCTTCCGCAGCGACCCATCGCTGGACCGGCCGGACCTCCAGTTCCACTTCACGCCCATCGGCTTCGATTTCGGGCCGGACGGCTTGGCGCTGCACGAGCGGCCGGCCTGCATGATCGCCGCCAACCTGTGCCGGCCGAACGCTCGCGGCAGCGTCACCCTGCGCTCGGCCGATCCCGGCGACCCACCCCGGATCTCGCATGAACTGATGGGTGATGCCGACGATGTGGCGCGCCTGGCGAAGGGGTGCGAGATCGCCCAGCGCGTCTTCGAGGCCGAGGCGTTCGCCCCCTACCTCACCGAGCAGCAATTGCCGCCCGCCCCACCCGATTCTGCCGAGGAGTGGGCGGCGTACGCGCGGGCCACCGCCGGCCTCGCCTATCACCCCAGCGGCACCTGCCGGATGGGCGGCGACGACGGCGCCGTCGTGGATCCGTCGCTACGCGTCCGCGGTGTCGACGGTCTCCGGGTGGTCGATGCCTCGGTCATGCCCCGTATCGTGAGCGCCAACACCAACGCCACGGTGGTAGCCATCGGCGAGAGGGCTGCGGACCTGATCCTCGCCGGCGACGACACGTAGGAGGAACGATGCAGACACGTGCCGCGGTTCTCGAGGAGTTCAAGGCCCCGATGGTCGTGCAGGACCTGGAGTTGGATCCGCCGAAGGCGAACGAGGTGCTGGTCGCCGTGCGGGCCTGCGGGTTGTGCCACTCCGACTACACCGTTCTGGTGGGCGACGTCCCGGTGGCGCTGCCGGTGGTGTGCGGCCACGAGGCGTCCGGTGACGTCCTCGAGGTCGGCCCGGGCGTCACGAAGGTATCGGTCGGCGATCGGGTGGCTCTCATCTGGATCCCCGCCTGCGGCCACTGCCGCTACTGCGCCCGCGGTTGGGAATATCTCTGCAACCAGGGCGCCGGGGTGCTCGAGGGGGTGCAGCTCGACGGCACGCACCGTTTCCACAAGTCTGACGGCACCGACGTCTACCAACTCACCATCCTGGGTGGCTTCTCGCGTCACACCGTCGTGCCGGAGGACTCGGTCGTGCCGATCCCCGATGATGTGCCGTACGAGGTGGCGGGGACGATCGCCTGCCGTGCGGCCACCGGCTGGGGTGCGGTGGTCAACAGGGGTCGCGCGCAGCCCGGCGACACCGTGGCGGTGTTCGGGATCGGTGGCGTGGGCGTAGCCGCCATCCAGGGGGCGCGCATCGCGGGCGCCTCCTACATCTACGCCATCGACATTCTCGACTCCAAGCTCGAGAGGGCCGTCGAGTTCGGCGCCACGCACACGCTCAACATCGGCCGTCTCAGCCGCGAGGAGGTCGCCGAGGCCATCGGCGAGGTCACCAACGGGCAGGGGGCCGACGTGGCCGTCTCCTGTGTGGACATCCAGACCACCGAGACGATCGCCAACGCCTACGCAGCCATCGCCAAGGGAGGGCGCTGCGTGCTGGTGGCGCCCGCCAACATCACCCTCGACGAGGTGCGGGTACCGGTGACCGACCTCGTGTTCTCCAACAAGGCCATTCAGGGCTGCCTCTACGGCTCAGCCAACTTCCACGACGACATGCCGCGGATCATCGACCTCTACCGCCAGGGCCAGTTCCAGATCGAGGAGATGATCACCGCCCGCTACACCATCGACGAGATCAACGAGGGCTACGACGACATGGTGGCCGGCAAGAACATCTGCGGGATGCTCATCCACGACCACTAGGGCCGCAACGCATCCCCCGGTGGTCGGCCCCGACCCCGCACTTGGCGGGGCCGGGGCCGGAGGTCGTGTCGGGTTAGCCGAGACCCCAGCGGGCCAGGAACTGCGCCTCGTAGTCGGCGACGCCGATGTAGTTGCCGGCGCCGTCGCGCACGATGCCGGTGGTCTCCGGCGTGATGACCTGCATGGGCAACAGGGCGGTCTGCGCCTCGCCGAGATCGTCGCCGGCGAAGAAGGCGGCCAGGATGTCCACCTTGCGCCAGCCGATCATGTACTCCGGAGCGGCCACGAAGGCGGCTTCCTCACCTGCGGCGATGGCGCCGAAGTTGCCCGCGTTCGGCAGCGCGCCGGTGAGCTTCACCCGATCGGCGAGGCCCGCTTCCGCGATCGCCCCGGTCACGCCGATGCAGAGGTCGCCGAAGCCGCACGCCACGTAGCCGGCGTCGGGGTTGGCTTGCAGCGCCGAGACCACGAGACCCGGCACGTTGCCGCCCAGCAGGTCGGCGAAGGACACGTCCACGATCTCCACGGTGCAGTTGGCGCAGGTCTCGGCTATTACCTCGCCGATGCCTGCGCTGAAGCCGGTCAGCACGGGCACGTCGGGCACGTTGAAGACCAACACGCTGGCATTGCCGCCGGAGTCGGCGACGATCCAGCTGGCCAGGATCTGGCCGTAGGCGGTGGTCTGGGGAATGCCCTGCACCATGCCGTAGATGCCGTTGTCGGCACCACCCACCTCGTTCACCGAGGAGGAGTCGATGACCGGCACGCCGCGCTCGTTCAGTTCGGCCAGCGAGTCCTCGTAGAAGGCGTTCACCGAGCCCGAGATCAGTACCGCGTCGGGGTTCTGCGCCACCGCCTGGGCCATGGCGCCGGCGGTTCCCTCCGGCGTCAGGTCGTGGCCGATGCGGTCGACTGTCCAGCCGAGGTGTGCGGCGGCGTCGGTGATGCCGTTGCCGACCAGCACGCAGCCGGGCGTGGGGCACTCGATCCAGATGAGCGTCTTGCCGGCCTCCGGTGTCGCCGACAGAGGCGTTCGGGGTCCGATGCTGGTGGGCGAATCGAGCAGGTCTGACACGCTGACGGTGGCTTCGGCCGCGTCGGCCCGGGACTGCGCCGCGCCGGCTTGGGCCTGGGCGGCGTCGGCTTGGGACTGCGCGAGATCGGCTGAGGCTTGGGCGGCGTCGGCTTGGGATTGGGCTGCGTGGGCCTGGGCTTGGGCAACTTCGGCCTCTCGCTGGGCCTCCGCGGCCGCAGACCGGGCCTCGTCGGCTTCGCTCTGGGCCTCGGCCGCCAGCGCTCGCGCCGTCTCGGCTTCCGACTGCGCCTCGGCAAGGGCGGCCTCGGCGGACGCGATCGCCTCTTCGCTGCCCTCGGCGGTTGCCAGGGCAAGATCGGCGGCCGCGGCCGCGGCCGCGGCATCGGCGCCTGCGGCATCGGCGTCGGCCCCTGCGGCGGCGGCGTCGGCGCCTGCGGCATCGGCTGCCGCCTGCGCCGCAGCGGCGTCGGCGCTGGCGGACTGAGCCTGCGCCGCGGCGGCGCCGGCCTCGGCACGGCCTGCATCGGCGGCCGCTGTGGCGTCGCCGATGGCCTGCGAGTTTGCCGAAGCGGTCGCGGACGCCGCCCGCGCCTCGTCGAGGGCCTGTTGAGCGAGGTCGCTTGCGGCGGAGTCCTCGGTGCTGCAGGAGGCTGCGAGTACCGCCAGGACCGCAATGACCAGCGGCAGCAGGAATCGTCTCTTCTTCATTTTCTGACCTTCCCGTTGGGAGAACTTGAGGGATGGTACTTGGTTCGCCGACCCACCGGTCGGTCGGAATCCCTACACTGCGCCGAGGGGTGGCAGTGAACGCAGAGACGACAACCCGGGCCCGTCGCCGATTCCGCTTCGCGGTGGACCGCTTCAGCGGGATCTACATCTGGGGCCTCATCATCCTCATCTTCGCCCTGTGGGTTCCCGAGACGTTCCTGACGACGACGACGCTGCGGGTTTTGGCCTCGGATCAGGCGGTGACAGGCATGGTCGCGGTCGGCTTGGTGGTGCCTCTGGCCTGCGGAGTCTTCGATCTCTCGATCGGGCACGTTCTGGGGTTCACCCTCGTGGCCACCACGTGGATGAACGTGAACACCGACATCAACATGGCCGTGGTGACCCTGATGATGGTCGCCATCGGCGTGGCGGTCGGGCTGGCCAACGCCGCCATGGTGGTGAAGGTGGGGGTCAACTCGTTCATCGCCACGCTGGCCATGAGCTCGATCCTGCAGGCGTTCATCCTCTTCGTATCCAACAACCGCCAGATCGCCGGTGAATTCTCCGACGAGTTCAAGAGCTTCGGCCGCAACGTGGTGCTCGGGTTGCCGCAGCCGTTCTTCTATCTGCTCGGCCTGACGCTGATCATCTGGTTCGTTCTCGAGTACACACGCAGCGGGCGCTACGCCTACGCCACGGGAGGCAATCCGGCGGCCGCTCGCCTCGCCGGCGTCAGAACGGACCGCTTCATCACCGTGTCGCTCATCGTCTCCGCCGCGGTCGCCGCCTTCGCGGGAGTCGTCCTGGCCGCGAAGCTGGGCTCGGCATCGCTCACCGCCGGCCCGCCGAAGCTCATCCCTGCCTACACGGCCGCCTTCCTGGGCTCCACGCAGATCAAGCGGGGGAGGATCAACGCCTGGGGCACGCTCATCGCCGTCTACCTGCTGGCGACCGGGGTCAAGGGTCTGCAACTCTCGGGCACCGAGGTGTGGGTCGACGACCTGTTCAACGGTGTCACGCTGGCGCTTGCCGTGGGGATCGCCGTCTACCGGCGCCGGGGAGACGCGCCGGGGGGGTTGGCGCCGTGACGGACACCGGCGGAAGCGCTGCGGGCACCATGGTCGCTGCGACCGAGTGCCTTCTCGAGGTTCGGGGGATGTCCAAGGCGTTCGGCCCCACCGAAGCGCTCATCGATGTGGACTTCGACCTGCACGCCGGCGAGATCCACGCCCTCGTCGGCCAGAACGGATCCGGCAAGTCCACCCTCGTCAAGATCCTCGCCGGCGTCCACGACTCCGACGGCGGGTCCATCGCAATGGACGGCGAGGAGTTCGACCCGCGCCGTCCCGGGGAGGCCCGCCTGCGGGGACTGCGCTTCGTCCACCAGGACCTCGGCCTTGTCGACAGCCTCGATGTCGTGGAGAACCTCGCCCTCGGACGCGGCTACGACGTCCGTTTTCCCCGACGGATCTCCTGGCGGCACGAGCGACGCCAGGCGCACGCCGCCCTCACCGATTTGGGTTACGACCTCGACGTTCGATCCCTTGTCGGCTCCCTGCGGGCATCCGAGCGGACCGGCATCGCCATCGCCCGGGCTCTGGACGGCTGGGAGTCGGCGGCCCGCCTGCTGGTGCTCGACGAGCCGACGGCATCCCTGCCCGAGGCCGAGGTTGCGCGCCTGTTCGACGTCGTGCGGACGATCCGGGCGCGCGGTGTCGGTGTGATCTACGTGTCGCATCACCTCGATGAGGTTCTGGCAATCGCCGACCGGGTCACGATCCTGCGCGACGGTGCCCGTGTGGGCACGTTCGCCGCCGAGGATCTCGATCACGACCGCATGGTCGAGCTGATCGTCGGGCGGGGCGCCGCCGGGTCCGGCGAGCAGTCGGTGTCGCCCGCCAGGGATCCGGCGTCGCCCGGCGCGCCGTCGGAGTACGAGCCGTCGCTCATCGTGGAGGATCTGTCCGGAGTGGTCCTGCGCGGTGTGAGCCTGCGCGTCGGCGCCGGCGAGATCGTCGGCGTGGCCGGCCTGACGGGCTCGGGTCGGGAGGAACTCGGTCCCGCCCTCTTCGGCGCCGCAGGGCGCAGCGGCTCGGTGTCGGTGGCGGGGCGGGTCGTGCCTGCAGATCGCCCGGACCTCGCCATCGAGGCCGGCCTGGGATTCGTGCCCGCCGACCGGAAGTCGGTGGGCCTCGTTGCGTCGATGGTCGTGCGCGAGAACGTGACGCTCGCCGACCTGCGCCCCTACGTGCGCGGCGGTCTGTTGCGGCACCGTGCCGAGCGCTCGGATGTGGATACGTGGTTGGGGTTGCTGGACGTCCGGCCCCGCGATCAGACGCTGGGGACCATGCGGCTCAGCGGCGGCAATCAGCAGAAGGTTCTGCTGGCCCGCTGGCTGCGCATCCGACCCCGCATGCTGGTGCTGGACGAACCCACCCAAGGCGTGGACGTGGGGGCGAAGGCCGAGATCCATCGCAGGATCGTCGCCGCCGCGCACGACGGCGCCGGGGTGCTGGTCTGCTCCACCGACACGGCTGAACTCGTCAGGGTGTGCGACCGCGTGCTGGTCATGCAGCGCGGCGGGATCGGCGCGGAACTCGTGGGCCGTGATATATCAGAGGAGCGCATCGACAGACTCTGCCTGTCCTAGTGCCTTGACCTTGGTCCCGACAGCGGCATACGCGCGGGCGGGACCCGAGAAGAATGGAGTGCCTGATGCAGGAGTTCTCGCGGCTGTACATCGGAGGCGAGTGGGTCAACCCGGCGAGCGATGAGCGCATCGACATCGTCAACGCCGCCACCGAGGGAGTCATGGGTCGCGTGCCGGCGGGTGGCGCCGCTGACGTCGACCGTGCGGTCGCCGCGGCCCGCGCCGCGTTCGCGGGTTGGTCGTCAGCGCCTCTCGACGAGCGGCTCGGCGCCCTCGGACGTATAGCCGAGGGGATCATGGGCCGCAACGACCAGTTGGCGCAGGCCGTCGTCGGCGAGGTGGGCACGCCGTCGATGATCGCTCCGATGCTGCAGACCGGGCTGGCCGCCGTCGTTTTCGGCGACAACACCACGCTCGCCCCCACCATCGAGATGGAGGCCACCATCGGCGGCACATTGACCGTGAAGGAGCCGATCGGTGTGGTCGCCGCCATCACGCCCTGGAACTTCCCCCTCGTCCAGATCGCTGTGAAGGTCGCGCCCGCCCTGGCGATGGGGTGCACCGTGATCGTAAAGCCGAGCGAGTTCGCGCCCCTCACGGCCTTCATGCTCGCCGAGATCATTCACGAGGCCGGCCTGCCCCCAGGCGTCTTCAACCTCGTCTCGGGCGACGGACCCGCAGCCGGCGAGGCGCTGGTGGCGCACCCCGACGTGGACATGGTCTCCTTCACGGGATCCACCGCCACCGGCCGGCGGATCTCCGCGGTTGCCGCCGCCACGGTGAAGAAGGTGACGCTGGAACTCGGCGGCAAGTCGCCGCTGATCGTGCTGGAAGGAGCGCCGCTGGCCGACGCCGTGGCAGCGGCCGTGCAGGGCTGTTACATCAACTGCGGCCAGATGTGCACGGCCTCGACGCGGCTGCTGGTGCCCGAGGCGCGGCGTGATGAAGCCGTGGCGACCGCGGCGGCAATCGCAGAGTCGCTGGCGGTGGGCGATCCCGCGGCGCCCGACACCGTGGTGGGTCCGCTCGTCAACGCCCGCCAGCGCGATCGCGTGCGCGACTACATCCAATCGGGGATCGATGAGGGGGCGACGCTCGTGACAGGCGGGGTCGAGCCCCCCGACGGCCTCGAGCGGGGCTACTTCATCCGCCCGACGGTGTTCGCCGACGTGACGATGGACATGCGCATCGCGCGCGAGGAGATCTTCGGGCCGGTCCTGTCGATTCTCACCTACACCGACACCGACGACGCCGTGCGCATCGCCAACGACACCGACTACGGCCTCGCCGCCATGGTGTTCGGCGAGCACGACGAGGCCATGGCGGTGGCGCGCCGCCTGCGGGCCGGCTGGTTGGTGGTCAACGGCGCCGATCAGAGTTTCACCGCCCCGTACGGCGGCTACAAGCAGTCGGGGCTCGGCAAGGAGTTGGGGGTTGCCGGGCTGGAGGAATACCTGGAGCAGAAGGCGATCCACGTCTGAGCCGAGGGCGACCGGGAGGCAACCCATGGATAACTACCGCGACCACGACGCGCTCGGGCTGGCGGAGTTGGTTCGATCGGGGCAGGCGTCGGCGGGGGAGTTGCTGGACGACGCCATCGCCGCCGTCGCCGAGCGCAACGGTGCCCTGAACGCCGTCGTGACCGAGATGTACGACGAGGCCCGCGCCGAGATCGCCGCCGGAGTGCCGGCCGGACCGTTCGCCGGCGTGCCGTTCCTGCTGAAGGACCTCCGCGCCGCCTACGCCGGTGTGCCGACGACATCCGGTAGCCGCTACTGGGTCGACAACGTGCCCGAGGACGACTCCGAGACCGTGCGACGCTTCCGCCGCGCCGGGTTCGTGATCTTCGGCAAGACCAACACGCCGGAGTTCGGCTGCTGCCCCAGCACCGAGGGTGCCCTGTTCGGCGCCACGCAGAATCCGTGGCAGGCAGGGTTCAGCGCCGGGGGCTCCTCCGGGGGATCGGGCGCGGCGGTCGCCTCGGGAATGGTTCCGGCGGCGCACGGCTCCGACGGGGGTGGCTCGCTGCGCATCCCCGCGTCGTGCTGCGGTGCCTTCTCGCTGAAGCCGACCCGGGGCCGGGTGCCCGCCGGCCCAACCTACGGCGAGTCCTGGAACGGTCTCAGCACCGAGGGGGTCATCACGAGGACCGTCCGGGACAGCGCAGCCGTGCTGGATGCGATCAGCGGTCCTGCCCCCGGCGATCCCTACTGGGCACCGCCGCCGCCCAGGTCGTATGCCGAGGAAGTGGTGACCCCGCCCGGTCAACTGCGCGTCGCCGTCCAGCGGGAGGCGCTCAGCGGGGCGGCTGTGCACGCGGACTGCGTCGCAGCGGTGGATCGTGCCGCGGATGCTCTTGCCGACCTCGGCCACGACGTCGTCGACGCGGTGCCGTCCTACGACGTGAAGGGAACCGGTGACGCGTTCACGCTGTTGATCGCCGCCAACGTGCAGGCCGGCATCGACCGGTACGCGGACGAGACCGGACGGTCGCCCGGGCCGGGTGACCTCGAGCACGTGGTGGGCGTGCTGAGGAACATCGGTCACGACCGCACGGCAGCGGACTTGGTCCGCGCCATCTGGGCGATGCACGGCGCGGGCCGGGACATCGCGCCATTCTTCGAGACCTACGACGTCCTGCTCTCACCCGTGGTTGCCACGCCGCCGCCGCCGCTGGGCGTCCTGGATCCCACGACTGAGGATCTGAACGGCTACCTGACCGCCGTCTTCGACTTCATCCCGTTCACGTCGCTCGCCAATATCGCCGGCGTGCCGGCCATGTCGGTCCCGTGGGACCGGAACGCCGACAACCTGCCGGTGGGCATCCACTTCACCGCCGGGTACGGGCGCGAGGACGTCTTGTTGCGTCTGGCCGGACAGCTCGAGCAGGTGCACCCCTGGCCTCTCCGCGCTCCGTAGCCGGATCCCGGCCGCCTGTTCACGGTCTAGGGCGCCACCGGAGCATCCCCGGCCTCAGTTGTCGGTGGCAGCCCGGGCGGCGCTGCCGGTGGCGCTCCGGCGGCCTCGGAATGGCCGCCTACGGCGTCCACCGGCATCCCCGCCCTCAGTTGTCGGTGGCGGACCGGCCGATTAGACGCGGTCGCAGGGCGGCGGCCGAGCGCCCGGCCGCGGCACCGCGCCAGACGCCGGCGCAGTAGGCCGCGTCGGAGAACAGCGTCGCCGCCGTCCAGCGAAGTGGTCCAAGAGCCGGACGGCGCGTGAGCCACGAGGCCAGCGGTTCCACGACTAGAGCCGCCAACGCCAGGCGTCGACCCCAGGGCCATGCTGTGGCGGCCAGCAACAGCGGGAGCCACGTGCGGCGCAGGGCAACGGCAGCGCGCTGTCCGGATGCCAACTGTGTCGCCAGTACGAGGCGGGCGGTGCCGGCCGGCGTTGCGCCGCCGCGCTCCGCGAGGGTTCCGTGGAGCCTCCGGAGCGCGGCCGAGACGACCATTGCCGCCGGCGGGACGCCCTTGCGGCCCCGAACCACCAACGCCGCCCATGCTGCAAGGCTCCAGGAGGGGATCTCCAGAGGCGTCACCGCCGCGGGATGGCGCGCGGCCAAGGGGGCGGTGGAAGTGCCGTAGGAGTAGCGCTGGCGACCCAACCCGACCCAGGTGGAGCGGTTGCGGTGGTGCACCACGATCGATGGCTCGTAGCGGACCGTCCATCCCGCCGCGCCGGTCCGCCACACGAGGTCCACGTCCTCGCCCACACGCAGATCCTCATCGAAGCCGCCGAGCGCCTCCAGAACGTCGCGGCGGACCAGCAGAGCCGCCGAGGGGACGTACCGCACACGCCGGCGCGGGCCGGCGATGCTCGGCAGGGGGCCCATGTCCAGCGGCGAGCAGTGGCGCTCGAAGCGGTCCAGCGTGCTGCCGGCGACCGCCGGGGCGCGCACCCGGGGCGCCACCGCCGCCACCGTCGGATCGGCGAAGTGCGCCAGCAGGGGCTCCAGCCAGCCGGGCCCTACCTCCACGTCGGCGTCCAGAAAGGCCACGATCGGTGTGCCCGCCGCCCGCCATCCCTCGTTGCGCGCCGCAGCCGGTCCTCGGGCTTGGGTGTGCCTGATGAGTTGAGCACCTGCTCGCTGCGCCAGATCGGCGATCGCGTCGGGACGGCGCGATCCGTCCTCGGCGATTACCAACCTGCCGGGTGCGGGCGGCGACGCCACCAGCGACTCCAGCAGTGCGGCGAGACCATCGGGATCGTCGCGCACCGGCACGACGCATGTCACCTCGGCAGGTTCGGGGCCGCCCGGTGGCGGCACCGGGTGTGCCATCCCCGCCTCGCACAACCTCCGGCCCAGCTGTCGCGCCGGCCGGTTGGTGGCGGGTTCCCCGGCGCGCAGGCTGGCGAGTAGGTTTGCCGCCGGAACCGACAGCCGCAGGCGGCGCATCGGCGATCCGCCGGTCAGCGTCCGCCCGTCGGCGCTGCAGCGGGTCCTGGCGTCGAGACGGATGCCGAACCCCGCCGGCAGCAACTCGGCTGCGGCGCTCACAGCGCTGTCGCCGGGCTGCGGAGCCGGAGGGCACACGAGGGAGGAACCATGAGTCGAACGACGGAACTCGATCCGAAGGCCGCCCCGGCTGCCGGCAGTCTCGATCCCTCGGGGGAGGCGGCGGCCGATCCGGGCGACGAGTCCGGCGTCGAGGAGGAGCTGCTGATCGAGGAGATCTCGATCGACGGCATGTGCGGAGTGTATTGATCCCGCTCGCACGGGTCCGGTCGAACGCCCCGTCGGGCCGGGTTCCGGGGGAGTTGTGCCGGTCGCTCTGATCACCGGCGCGGCCCGTGGCATCGGGGCGGCGGCTGCCGGCGCCCTGGCCGCGCAGGGCTGGGATCTCGTGCTCACCGACATTTGCGGCGACGATCCGGCGGTCGGCTACCCCCTGGCTGGCACCGGCGACCTGACGGCGACCGCCGAGCGTTGCGGCGGTGAGGCACTCGTCGGCGACGTGCGCTCGGCGGCGGACCTGCAGCGGGCTGTGGAGGTGGCCATGGAGCGATTCGGACGTCTCGACGCGGCCGTGGCCGTGGCCGGGGTGTTGGTGCCCGCGCCCCACGCCTGGGAGATGCCCGAGGACCGCTGGCACGCCCAACTCGACACGAACCTCACCGGAGTCTTCAACCTGGCCCGCGCCGCCGTTCCGGCGCTGCTCGCCGCGCCACAACCCCGTTCGGGTCGATTCGTGGCGGTCTCCTCGGCGGCGGCGCTGAAGGCCACGCCCCGCCTCGCCGCCTACAGCGCCTCCAAGGCGGGAGTCATCGGTCTCGTGCGCGGGCTGGCCGCCGACCTGGCCGGCACGGGAATCACCGCCAACACGGTCCTGCCGGGCTCCACGGATACGACCGTCCTCGACTACAGCGCCGAGGTCTACGGCCTAAATGACCCCGACCGGTTCGCCGACCACCACGTGGACCGTCGCATCGTCGATCCCGGGGAGGTCGCCGCCGTCGTGGCGTGGCTCTGCTCGCCGGCCTCCAGCGCCCTGACCGGTGCCGTCGTTCCTGCCGATGCGGGAATGACCGCCCGCTAGCGGCGGCGCCCGAGCATCCGCACGCCTCGGCGGACCGATCCGGCGCGGGTCAATCGTTCAGAGCGACCGCTGTCCTGCGCTCCAGCGTGTCCAGGTCGTAGCTCTGCAGCAGCCAGTTCGCCCCCCGATCGGCACGGGAGTACGAAGCCGACAGCGTCCAGAGATCCCCGCCGACCGTCAATGAGCGGAAGACCTCGTTCCCACCGTCCTCACGCCGCCGGTCGTGGGGTCCGATGTGGCCGACGTAGCTCAGGTCGCCGGCCGGAGTCACGCTGAAGACCGCGGCGCCGCGGGTCTGGGCGCGGGCGAATCTTCCCGCGACGGGTACGACCAGCAGGCGTGCCCGATCCGACCACAGGAGGCTCTCGGGATCTGTTGCCGCCCTGCTGCTGATGCCGGTTCGTGTCCAAGTCCCGGTCTCGTGGAACTCGCCGTCGACGACTGTGTACGAGGCGACCTTGGTGGACGGTGCCCGTCTCGATTGGACGATCTCGACCGTGGCGAGCTGGTCGGTCCCGATCGGTCGTAGGACGATTCCGTAGTCGCGGTGGGAGAGTCCCGACAGCGCGCCTGCAGGCGACGGCTTGGCGGGGTCGTGCAGATCGACGACCTGGATCGGTTCCCAATAGGGTCCCCCGAACGTGAACGCCCGGTCACCGGCGTAGCGCACCACCGCGATGGGATCGACGCCGCCCAGGTCATCGGACCGTCCAACCGTCACGAGGCTGTCCCCGTCCCCCTCGAGAGTGACGATGCGCGATCCGCCGCGGTCGTCCCCCGAGCGGGCGGCGCCCTCCTCAACGGCGACGAAGAGGTGCCCATCGAACTCGTGGAGCGGCGATGACCCGATCAGGCTCCCGCCGACCGCGCCGGACGCCGCGTAGGCCGCCCGCCACCAGTGCGAGAGGGTGAATCGGTGGATCGACGTGGAGGTCGGGGTCGAGGAGTAACCGGTATCCTCGCCGCGCTTCGATGCCGGCCAGGGCTCGGTGGCGACGTACAGGCTCTCGCCCGTGGCGAGGGTGGCCGCGTCCTCACCGAAGATCGCCGCCGCGGTGCCGCTCGTTATCGACCGATTCAGATCGATCGTCAGCGCCGAGACGAAACCGACGCCGGAGAACCTGTCGGGCACGACCACGCCGTCGCAGGAGAGGAGTTGTCCCTCGCCGAGACGGAGGCCGTTGCCGGCGACGAGGGCATAGCTGGGCAGCCAGTTCTTGAGCGTCGACCGTTCGATGCTCTGCCTGTTTCCGGCGGCTGCGACGCGTTCCGCGGCCTCCGTGGGCGCGTAGACGAGACCCAGACCCTTGGGAGCCGACCGCACGACGATCCGAGCCCTCCCCGCGTTCGGCCGAGCGTCCAGGAGACGTCCCTCGACATAGAGGCTGCGGCCCCGCCGGAGCTGGTCGCCCACCAGGAACTCACGCACGACGACGGCATTGCCGAGGGAACTGATCCCCGAGACCCGGCCCGACCTGCCGGCCCTGATCTCGCCGACGACGAGCACCCGGTTGCCGAGCGTCATCAGGCGGACGGTTCGATCCAGGTCCAGGGGCAGACGGCCCACGAGGTTCGGCTCGGCGCCGGAGACATCGACGACGGTCAAGCTGTCCCCAACCGCCGTCACGATGCGGCGTCCGTCACTGTCGATGAAGTCGCGCAGACTGTCATCGCCCGCCGCCAGCACCCGCCACGAGACGTCGTCGCCCACGACGTCGGAGCGGTCCGGGTGACGGCCGAAGCGACCGCGCTCGAAGCCATAGGCGCCCACGTGGTCCGCCACTTCGGCCCGGATGTGTGCCAGCAGGCCGGGGCAGTCCGGGAATCGCGTCACCGTCGCCAGGGGTTCCGCTTCGTCGGCCACCGGGCGATCGACCGGGTCCGCCGTTGCGCTCCCGGTCGCAGCCGCTGGGGGATCCGGTGCGATCTCGGCGGTCGCGGGGAGCGGGACGCGGGCGCCTCGATCGAGCGTCCCGAGGTCGTTGCGCTGCAGCAGCGAGGCCGACATCGTCCAGAGATCCTCGCCGATCACGAGCGACCGGCGCACGGGCTCCGCTCCACGCCCATCCCGGCTGTGGTCGACACGGCCGAACTCCTCGAGGCCGTCCGAACGCGTCACCTTGAAGACATAGCCCCCACTGGGTGCTTCTCGCCAATAGGCAACGGTCAGCGGCAGAACCATCAACTGGTCGCGCGCCCACCACAGGAATGAGCGGTGGTCGGTTCCGATATCGGTGTGGGCATCCCGGAGCGTCCAAGTGTCAATCTCACGAGGATCCGAGGCGTCGGCGACGTCGAAGAGCGAGATCTTCAGGCCGCGGTCGCGCCCCCATTCGGTGACGTCGCGCCCGACACCGACGAGGAGCCCGTCTCCGATGGGGTGCAGGTAGCTGGAGAAGCCGGGGATCTTCAGTTCTCCGAGGACGGCGAGGCGGGCGGGATCGCTCAGGTCCACGACGTAGAGAGGGTCGACCCTCCGGAAGGTCACGACATAGGCCCGGTCACCGATGTAGCGGACCGCGAAGATGCGTTCACCGCGTCCCAGGTCTCCGACCTCACCGACCTCGACGAGCCGGTCGCCCCGCTGCCCGAGGGCGACGATCCGGCTCACGGTGCCCCCGAACCGACCCGGCGGCCCTTCGGTGGCCGCCACGAACAGGTGCCCGGCGCGTTCGTGGAGGGCGAACTGGTTGAGAAGGTGGCCCGCCACCGAGCCGGAGGCCTCGTATGCGGCGGACCCGCCCGTGCCGAACGAGAACTTGTGGATCGATGTGGCGTACCGCGCGGCTGCACGACCGGAGATCTCCGAACCGGCGAGGTCCGACGCCGACACCCAGGCGCTCGTGGCCACGTAGAGGCTCCGGAGGGTGGCGTAGACCGTCTCCGCGACGGCGAAGGTGGCCGCACCGTCATGGGGAGCCAACGGCTCGGTGAGGTCGATGGTCATCACCGACGCCGTTCCGAATCCGCCGAAATCGCCCGGCACGTGCACCTGGTCACAGGCGAGGAACGGCTCGGCCGCCTCGAGCACCGAACCCTCCGCATCGACCAGCGAGTAGTCGGGCAGCCAGTCGCTGAGCGTGGTCTGCTCGACGACCTGCCGGTTGAGTTCAGCGGCGAGGGAGATCCCGTCCCGATTGAGCGGGCGGACGAACCCCGGCTCGTCGGGGAATGAGTTGATGACGATTCGCGCCGTGCCACCGACGGAGCGTGAGGAGACATAGCGCCCCTCGATCCGCATCGTGCGTCCCCGGCGGGGCACGCCGTCGAGGAGCACCTCGTCGATCACGACGATCTCGGGCTGCGTCCGGCTTCGCTCGCCGACCTCAGCCTCCGGCCGGATGCCTCCGGCGTCGTTCCGGATGGCGAGAACCCGGTCGCCGTGCAGCAGCAACTCGCTGGTCGGCGCGGAGTTGCCGGCACCCATGTCGACGCCCATGTCGCCGTCCATGTTGCTGTCCATGTTGCTGTCCATGTCGCGGCCCGCGCCGTCCGTGGAAGCGACGTAGGAACCCGAGAGGGCCACGTGACCCATGATCACGGGTTCCGGGCCGGTGACGTCCACGACGGTCAGCACGCTCCCCGAGACCGCGATGATGCGGCGGCCGTCGGTCTTGACGATGTCGGGCTCGTCGACACCGGTCACCTGCACGTTCGTCCCCGAGAACTCCACCCCTGCCGCGCCGCCCCCATCGTCGGTGGCGATGTCCATCTGTGGACCCATGTCGCCCATGTCGTCGGCGCCCATGTCGTCGGCGCCCATGTCGTCGGCGCCCATGTCGTCGGCCATTTCGAATTCATCGTCGCCCACGCCCATGTCCTCCACGACGTCATCCGTGACGATGTCCTCGAGGAACTCATCCTCCATGTCCTCGCCGAAGTCCTCCATGAACCCGTCATCGCTGAGTCGTTCGAACGAGTCGCCGTCGTCGAACGACCGCCGGTATTGGCCGTGGTCGAGTCCGTTCGCCCCGACGCGGCTCAGCGCCTCGGATTGGATGTGATCGAGCAGGCGGTGGCAGTCGTCGAAGTTTGCGAGAGCCCAATCGGGCCAGGTCTGGTAGGCGAGTGTCGCAGGGGCTCGGCTACCAGACCCCGGAACCTCGTTCGAGGCTTCGGCTTGCCCGATGTCCACCGTGCGAATGGCCGAGGTGTCGACTGCGCTCGAGCAGGCGGTGGCGGCGAGGATCAGAACCAGCGTGCTCGTGACGATTCGGCGCATTCCGAATTCCCTTCTGTGCCACCGAGATCGACTCGTCGGTTCCCGAACGGGCAAGGTTGCCTTCATTGCTTATCATCTGGTCGTGAGCACGGTCGTCTCGCGCCTCTCGCGACCGGCTGCCGTGGTATGGGCGCGGCGGCTGAACCGATTGACCATCACCTGGAACGCCGTCGAGGGCGTGGCGGTGATCATCGTGGGGATCCGGGCCAGCTCGATCAGCCTCATCGGTTGGGGGTTCGACTCGTTCGTCGAGTTGGTGGCGGGGCTCGTTCTGGCGTGGCGTCTGAGGCTGGAGGCCGGTGACGCCGACACCCGGCACGCGGCGGATCGGCGCGCTCAGCGCCTCATCGCGGCCTGCTTCGCCGTGCTCGCCGCCTACGTGCTGGCCGAGGCGCTGCGCGATCTCATCTCCGGCGACCCGCCGGACGGTTCGATCCTGGGCATCGCCCTGGCGGCCCTGTCGCTGGTGGTGATGCCGGTCCTGGCGCGCCTGAAGCTGCAGTTGGCGGTGGCGCTCGGATCCCAGGCGGTGCAGGCCGAGGCGGCCCAGACGACCCTGTGTGCGCTGCTCTCGGGCGCGGTGCTGATCGGGCTGGGAGCGAACCTGCTCTTCGGTTGGTGGTGGGCCGACCCCTCCGCAGGTCTCTTCATCGCCGTCGCCGCCGCCTACACCGCGGTCCGCATGTGGCGAGCCGACTCGCTCGCCGACACCTGCTGCGACGTGCCCCTGACCGACCTGACCGATGACGGACGCGACGCGCCGGACCGTGGGCCCGGGTAGCTCCGAACGATCCTGAGCATCCCACCCACGCCGCCCTAGAGTGCCCGGGTGAGCGAATCTCCGGCTGCCGCGCCGGGCGGCCGAACCCTCGCCGGCCGTAGCGAACTCTCTCTGGGCATCGCCGGCACGACTCTGGCGGTCACCGCCTGGGGCGCCTCCAGTGTGGTTGCCAAGATCATCGACATGGGTGCGCTGGCGCTCATCTCCTACCGCTTTCTGCTGTTCGCGATCGTGACGACCGCCGTGCTGGCGGCGCGGCGAATGCCGATCACACGCGCTCACATGCGCCACTCGGTCTGGGGCGGCGTGACTCTCGGGATCGACGCGGGCCTCTTCTTCACCGCCGTGAAGTTCACGACCGTCGCCAACGCCACCATTATCAACGCCCTGCAGGTCGTCATCGTGTCCTTCGTGTCGGCCCGCCTGTACGGCGAGCGCATGCCGCGTCGAGACATCGGATACGCGGCGCTGGCCATGGTCGGTGTTGCCGTCGTTGCATTCGAGTCGGCGAGCAGCGACAGCTGGTCCCTCGGGGGCGATCTGGCCGCCATCGGCGCCCTGTTCGGGTGGTCGGCCTACTTCATCGCCACCCGGCACGCTCGGGACAAGGTGGACGCACAGCAATACACCGTGTGTGTCGCCATCTACGTCGGCCTGATGAATCTCCCTTTCGCGGCCATCTTCGGCCAGGACCTCTCCTGGCCCAGCGGCGAGAGTTGGATGTGGCTGGTCGTGATGGCGTTCGGCTCGGGTGTTCTCGGCCACACCGTCATGAACTGGTCGCTGCGGCACGTCCCCCTGTGGTTGGCGTCGACACTGACTCTGATGATCCCGGTGGTGGCGTCGGGGCTGGCCTGGGTGATCTTCGATGAGGCCCTGTCGGTCCTGCAGATGGTGGCGATGGCGGTGGTCGTGGCGGCATTGGCCAAGATCGTGCGCCAGCAGTCGCGGCCCCGGATCGGCGGAGTCCCCGCCGCCGAGTCCGGCCCGGCCGCCGCCGCTGGGCCCCTCGAGGAAGGGCGCTAGCGAGACTGCTGCTCAGCCCGGCAGCACAAGGCGGGCCCGGCGATCCAACGTCTCGAGGTCGTTGCTCTGCAACAGTGAGCGAGACAGCGTCCAGAGGTCGTCGCCGATGACCAGCGAGCGGCCGATGCGCTCCGCGTCGCCCCGGTCCTGTGGCCAGCAGAGTTGGATGCGATCCTCGTCGCCCACCTCGATGCTCAGAGCGTCGGTGTCGATGTCCCAGTTGCGGGCCGCCGCGGCCGGCACCGTCTCGCAGCCGTAGCCGACGGGGTTGCCGATCTGGCCGGGGGTGCAGACCAGCAGCAGCGGGATCTCCCAGCCCTCCGCCACAGCCTCACTGTCGAACTCGTGGTAGCAGTCGGTGGAGAAGACGAAGTCCTCGGTGCTGTGCGTGATTAGCCCCTGGTAGTCGAGTCCTCTCTCCCTGGTGACCTTGAAGACGGCGGCGCCGCCGGGTACCTCGTTGCGCCAGGACCACACCGGCACGATCATGAGACTCTCGGGCGCCCACCACAGGAAGGCCCGGTGATCCCATTCCACGCCGCTCTGGGCGTCGGCCAGGGTCCACGTGTCGATCTCGGCGGGCTCGGCGGGGTCGGACACGTCGAACAGCGACGCCTTGAAGCCCACGATGCGACCGTCCTCGTCGGCGTCTCGGCCGATGCCGACGAGGAGACCGTCGCCCACGGGGTGCAGGTAGGCGGAGTAGCCGAGGATCTTCAATTCGCCCAACACGGCCGGCGCCGTTGGGTCGGCGAGGTCCACGACATAGAGGGGATCCACCTGGCGGAACGTGACGACGTAGGCCCGGTCGCCGATGTAGCGGACCGAGTAGATGCGCTCGCCCCGCCCCATGTCGCCGACGCTGCCGACGACCGCCAGGACGTCGTCCTTCTGGGCGAGGGCGAAGATCAGGCTCTCGCTCTGGCGGTTGGCGCTCCACGGCGAGCCGTTCGTCACGGCCGCGAACAGGTGACCGCCATGCTCGTGCAGGGAGAACTGGTTGAGCAGGTGGCCCTTCACCGACCCGGACGCCTCGTAGACGGCAGGCCCGCCGGGGGTGAGCGAGAACTTGTGGATCGAGGTGCGGTAGCGGTTGTCGACGTCACGCAACCAGTCGTCGTCGTCGAAGAACGGCTGCGGCAACCAGGTGTTCGTCGCCACGTACAAGTTCTGGTGGCTGGCGTAGATCGTCTCGCCGGCCGCGAACGTGGCGGCGCCGTCGCCGAGGGTCAGCGACTCGTCGAGGTCGAAGGTCAGCACGGCCAGCGACCCGAAGCCGGAGAACAGCGACGGCACGTACACTCGGTCGCACGCCAGGATCTGGCCCTCCTCGGTGACCGTGCCCTCCGAGGAGACCACCCGGTAGTCGGGCAGCCAGTCCTCGAGCGTGCTCTCCGCCACCACCTTGCGGTTGGCGTATTCGGCGAGCGGTTCGCCCTTGGGGTTCCGCGGGTACACGAACCCCAAGTCGCTGGGGTACGAGACGAGGACGACCCGGGCCGTGCCGTCGATGGACCTCGAGCTGACGTAGCGGCCCTCGGTGTGCAGGCTGCGGCCCCGGCGGGGGGTGCCGTCCAGGAGGATCTCGTCGATGATCACGATGTCGCGGCTGTAGCCGCCGATGCGGGCGTCGGCGACCAGCGGCTGGATGGTGCCGTAATGGTTGTTTATGACCAGCACCCGGTCGCCGTGGAGCAGCAGTTCGCCGCCCCAGCGCTCGCCGAGCAGCACCCGCCCCGTGATGGTCGGCTCGTCGCCGGTGACGTCGATCACGGTGAGGGTGCCGTTGCGCACCGTGATGATGCGGCGCCCGTCGGTCTTGACGATGTCGGGTTCGTCGACGCCGGTCACCTGCACGTTCGTGCCGGAGAAGTCAGGGCCGCCGGCGCCGTCGTCGCTCCCCGAGACGGCGGCGGGCGTGGCGGCTTGACTCTCTGCCGCCGCGAAGTCAGCCTCGACGGCCGCCTCCTCGGCGGCGGCGCGGGCCCCGAAGACGGGCCCGAACCGGTCGCCGTCCAGCCCGTAGGGCCCCACCCGGCTCATGGCCTCGCTCCGGATATAGCCCAGCAGGGCGTCGCAGTCGTCGAAGTTCTCGAGTGTCGAGGCGAACTCCACGTCGGCCGGGGCTCCATCGGTCGGCTGCGTGGTCGTCGCGGCCTCGGTCGGGGGATCCCCCGACTCCTCGATACCGGCGCATTCGGTCAGCGGGAGGATCAGGGCCAGGATGCCGGCGATCAGTGAGCGCATTGCGGGTTCTCCTTGTCATTCCGACGGTACTCCGTCGGTCAGGCCTCAAGGCCCACGCGGAAGGTTGCGCCGGAGTTCGGTTGTGGCCGCATCGGTTGGGGCCTGCCACAGAGTTGGACGCTCCGGAGTTCCGAGAAGTTCCCGGCCTGACGTCCGACAGCAGCGACGTCGATCTCGGTCCTCGATGGTCCGGTTCGGGTCGTCCGTGTCCAGAAGGCACCGGGTTGCCGGCGCGCAGCGCGTCGCGTATCCTCAGGAATCCGCCGCGGGGTGGAGCAGTCTGGTAGCTCGTCGGGCTCATAACCCGAAGGTCGGAGGTTCAAATCCTCCCCCCGCCACTGAGAAATCCCAGGTCAGAGCGTTACTCTGGTCCGGGGTTTGTTGTTCTGAGGGCAAGCCTCCAACGGACGGTGTGTGTTGTTCCGGGTGATGCTTGACGGGTTGGCTCCGGTAGCTGTGTTACAGCCTTGGGCAGGTTTCAGGCTGCGTTGGTACGTGAGGGTCGCCGGCCGGAGATGACCTACGGGTCGGTTGCGGGCGTGGCCGCTGGCCCCGCCGTCACGGCGGCAACCAGTCGGGCGATCAGGTCGTTCCACTCATCGACGGTTGGTTTCTCCGAAAGCGGCGATTCCGACAGCCCCACCAGGTGAGCACCGAGTTCCATGCAAAGGCACAGGGCCACGATTGCCTCGGTGCTCAAGGACTGGTCGATATCGCCGGCTTGCTTGCCTTGACCGATCATCGTCGCGAGATTGCTCGATTCGACCGCGAAGAACTGCGAAACCTTCTCTCCCAGCGAGAAGTCGCGCCGGGCGCTCACGAACGCCTCGAGCCTCAGATCCTCATGCTTGCCGAGGCTGACCTCTCTGAGACGCGTGCCGAGAGCGACGAGATTCTCCACAGCCGACCTATCGGCGTGGTCGGTGAAGTACGTCAGTCTGTAGGCCGTGGTGTAGTCCATCGCTGCGAGGAACACTTCGCGCTTGGATCTCCAGCGCGCGTAGATGGCGCCAGTTGTCACGCGGGCCCGGTCAGCAATGTTGTGGATTCTCGCCCCTTCGTAGCCCCTCTCGCCGAACACCTCGACAGCGGCCTCCAGCAGACGTTCGGTTACATCCGGCGGAGATCCCGCCTGATCGCCAACGCCACTCACCGTGATCTTCGCTCTAGCGGCCAACCCTGCTTCCCGTCAGCAGGGCTAGCCGTGTCATCGATTCTCCAGCCCGTTGTCTCGGTCAGGCATAGAGCGGATGAACTCACATCCCCGTCCTTGGCATGTGCAGACAAATCGGCGCAGCGCGCGACATGGGACTTGGGGTGACCTCATCCCGTACCGAGATCCAATCCCAGGCCAAATGCAACACAGCTTGTTCCAGCTGCGACCTGAACAGAGTTTAGCACGCTTGGGGCAGCGTGTTCCTCGTCATTGGCCTTGTCCTGCGTCGCGACTTCCGCTCGCTCTCTCTCCGTCTCGGTTTGAGGGAGGCGGCCGAACCGGTGTATGGCTGCTGGTACGGTATTGCGGAGCGGCGAGGCGGCGTGCATGGCCCAACAAAGCAATCTTGCGCGGCACCGCGCCGAGCGTGAGGGCCGGTCCTCGAATCGCAGATCCGAGATCATCGACGCGGCCGAGGCGTTGTTCCTCGAGCGCGGCATCGCTGCGACGACCATGACCGATATCGCCGAACGGGTCGGCGTGAGCCGGATCACCCTCTATCGCTACTTCGCGGATTGCGACGCTCTGGCCTTCGAGGTCGCCGGGTGGATGCTCGAAAGGCTGGTCACCAAGGCCCGAGAGGTGTTGCCCGCCGGGGCGGGACCGGTCGAGGCCGCGAGGGCCGGACTCGGGTCGCTGATCACGAACTTCGAGCACAACCGCGATGTCCACTGGTACCTCACAGTGTTGGACAGTCACAGACCGTTCCGCGACATCAGCGAGGAACTCGCGCAGTGGTATGCGTCGCGCACACGTCAGGCGCTCCTGTTCGACGAGGCCGTCGCCTCCTACGTCTTCGACGATGCGACCGCCGAGCGGCTCGTGAGTCTCGCCAACGTCGTGATGGGCGTGCTGGGTCGGTTCGCGATCAAGGGCGAGAACCTTTCTCGCGGGGGGATCACATTGGAGACGCAGCTCGGCTACTTCAGGGAACTCGTGTTCAACTACTTCGACACGATCGTCGCGCCGCAAGCCGAGGCACCGGAGCGCCACTCGGACTGTTGATCTGCCGCGATGCGCCCGGAGACTTTGCCCGACCTCGCCATCCCTACAACCCGCGCCTGACATCTATGGAATCGACCCCGGAGGCTCTCCGAGGACTGTGCAAGAATCGACAACACAAGGCACGGCAAGTCAAGAATGAACTCATCTAGCTAGCTGGATCACGACGAACGCGTAATTGTGACATAGTGTTACTGGACCACCGGACGAATTGGAGCCGGGGCCGGAACATGATTCAAACGAACGTTAGATTAGCGAACAGCTGTTACGCGAACATCGCGGTCACGCACGCGGTGCACCACTCGATGCTGGAGATGCACGACCCTGCGCGATGGCAGCCGCCGATGGCGCGGCATTGCACGTACGACTCTTCCGGTAGGCAATGTGATCCCCCTCAACGACGAGTTGGGAAGTCGTGGAGGTGAGGGAACTTGTCCGGACCTGACCGAGACAGATTCGGAGCGGTCTATCGGCCGCGCCGCCGAAGCGAGTCGGAGGAGAGAACCGAAGAACTCCTGGAGAGCGCCGTCGAGGAGTTTTTGGAACGCGGCTATGAGGGGGCGCGCATAAGCGAAATCGCCCGCCGCGGCGGCGTGACCACCGGTGCCATCTACGCGAGGTGGCGAAGCAAGAACGACCTCTTGACCGCGGCCGTCGGCCACGTCCTTGCTCAGGACCTGACCGAACAGCGGCTACAGGTTCTGGGTGCCGCCGAGATGCAGCCGCACGAGATGTTCCTGGCTCTGGGGGAGAGCCTGATGGCCCCGTTCGACCTGCGCGATGTCATGGTGCAGGTGTTCGGCAGCGCCAGGAACAACGAATCCATCCGTGCGTGCTTGGACCGGTTCCTCAACGAGGATGCCGGCCAGTTGGGCCGCCTCATCGACGTGGCCAAGGAACAGGGGTTCTGCGACCCCCAACTCAGCACGGCCGCCTTGTCGCTGTTCTGCCAGGCAATTGGAATCGGTATCGACCTACTCCTCACTTCCGGACTCGACGACCACTACAGGCCCGCCGCAAACGATTGGAGCGCGCTCATTGCCCGGGTGATCGATGCGGTGCAGCCACCGAAGTCGGTGGCGCCTGCAGTTTGAGATCCCACTGATTGCGTCGAACCTGTCCTCAACCGGATCCGGTTGAGGACAGGTTCGACTGCTCTTCCTGCCCCGCGTCCCGGCATCGGTGAGGTCGTCGAGCGCCGGGAACACGCGGAACAGCCCGACCGCAAGGTGGTCCACATGATCCGTGTGGGCAGCGTGGCGCGGACGTCGACGACTGCGAGTCACGTCGCGGCCCTCGCCACGCTTCCAGTGCGAGAAGTACGGCTCACCGACGCCTGCGACGCCGACAATTCGGAGGGATTCCCTGTGCCGGATCCAGGTGGCTTGCAAAGCCGTGAGGTGATGATAACATCTACTCAAATATTTGTCATAGCGACGATCCTTGATTGTCTATTTCTGCAATAGGGCCGCCGCGGGGCGCTGAATCATCGCCTCGCGACGGCCCTTGCAGAACCGTCGCGAGGGATTGATGTCCGACGCTGCGTCCCCACGAGCATCGAGTCCGGTAGCGCAGAGCGACGCGACGCCCACCGGGCTGACGGCCGGCATAGCCAACAGCGCTGTCTGAGGTGAGAATGCGGCCCCGTGGCGTTCACCGACGTGACCGTCGGGGCTCGTTGATCCGGGCTCGACGGCGCAAGCGGGGGCTGATCCGCCTCCTGTCGATCCCCGTTCTGGCGGTCGGAGGGGTGCTGGCTCCGATCGAGAGTCTTCGCCTTCCGGTTCCCCTGGACGACGTGCTGGTCCTCGGACGGGCTTCGGCGCAGACGGTGGGAGTTGTGAATGGGACGGATGGCGCCTGCCCCTCGACCCCCGTCCAGTGGATGCCCAGCGAGGCCGGATCCGAGTGCGAACTGGAGATGGAACCCTGTCCCGCCGGACGGGTGGGCACGCTGCCTCTGCAGTACCTCCTGCGGTACTCGGTTGGCTATCCCGACACGGACGGGCTCACGCTCGAGGAGTATCCGGCAATGTGTGAGTTGCGCATCCTCCAGGTGAACGATCCCGCTGTCTACAACGACTGCCAGAACCAGACGGGATTCGTCACGATGGTCGTCAATGTGGATCGGATCGTCGACGGTGTGCTGCAGACCGAGGACCTGTGCAGGCTCCTGCAACCGGCCGAATGTCCGGCAGGGGTACAGATCAGGGTCGACACGTGCAGAGCCGTCGAGCGGCGCCCGTGGACGTGTCCTGCCGGCTACAGGCCGAAGAACGAGTATTTGGAGTGCTACCGGTTGCACCCGACAGGGCCTCTGAATCCGCATCCCGCCTGTGGCGCCGGCGCTCCCGCATTCGTCGCGCAGAGTTGCGCCGACTATGCGGGCAACGACTACGCCGACGCCCCGGCGGCTGTGGACTGCACGGCCGACTTCCCGACTGCGAACCCACCGAGTCCGACCACGGCCCTCTCGGGCAATTCGACGCCGGGAATGTCCAGCGACTACTGGTGCGAGTTCGACGCAGCGCTCCTGAGCGCCTCCTGCCATCCGGCTCCTCAGAGCACTCCCGAGTGCACGCCCTCGCTCTCGATGTGCTTGAAGCGTGCGAGCCGGACCGGCGGCTGCAGTGCCATCGCGAGCACGATTCGTTGCCGCGACTTGCAGCAGACGTTCCGTGCCGGTACCGCAACCGCCGAGGAGGTCAGGAACGAAGGCTGCGAACCGTGCGTCGTTCTCCCGTTCAGCCCGGTACCACCCGGCTGTCCCGCAGATGTCTCAGCCGAGCCGCAAATATCTCTGAACCAGGCAATGCACCACCTCCTCCGGCTACGCGAGGACTTCAACGCGGTTTCCGACGCGTGCGTGGACAGCCTTGGAAACATCAGTGCGGTGTGTCAAGCCCAACCAACATGTACAGATCCTCCAACAGGAGCGTTGACATGGTCGTCGTCCCACCACTCGCGGCTCGCGATCGTCAACTCCCAGGTGACACTGAACGTCGCAGACGTTCCGGTGGAAGAACGTAGAGTACTCACCAGGCTCTCGAGTAGTGGACTCGGGGGAAGCAGACTCACCTTCCCCTACCCGTCGAGCCGCGCGGGGGCCATCGGGGACTCAATCCTGACGTACGGCAGAATAGATCCCACCGCGAGTTCGCTGACCACCGTCACAGACATGAACGGAGCGTACGGCGAGTGCGTATACAGGCGAGGCCCTCTGTTCCAGTTGACCATCAGGCAACTCTGGCCCGACGATCCGGCGGATGAGTCGGAGATTGCCGGGCTGTTCGGATCGGCGGCCCTCGACTGGTGGAACGCCCTCACGACGCCGGCCGAGCGGCAGGAGGCAATCGAATCACGAGGCCTCGGATACTGGCCGAACCTCTCCGCAGCGGACCGGGCACTTCGCACGGAGGAACTCACCGAGCACGTGTTGTGCAACTACGACCGGGTCTACCGTGCACCGGTTTGGTGCAGATGGATACCCACGGCCCCCGGGTATTACAGGATCACGGCCGGCGGGGCGTGGGTCGGGGCTCGTTGGGACAGAGGGAGCAGACACGCCATCAGCGGCTCGGAGCGCGGGGCCATCAATCGGGCCCTCCAAGCCCCCGCGGTCCGGGACACGGTCGCGGCTCAACTGACCGCGGCGGGCCTGACTCCCGCGGACGTGGGTCTGAACGCCACCCTCACCGCCGTCCTGCCGGCCGGCGGTCTCACCGGCGATTCGAGGTTCTCGGGAGTCGCGACCGAACGCTCCTGTGGCGGCAGAGATCTCCGCATCCGGTGTGGCGTCACAAATATCGGCACGGGCAACTACACCGAGACGCGCCCGATCGGCGTCGCCGTCCACGAGGTGCGCCTCGCCACCCGGCAGCCGGCTTCCTGACGCGGCGCCGCGCATCAGGCTCGTCGCTGCAGCGGCCGGTCAGACCACCAGCGAGGATCTCAGGAGTGAGCGGGTGTAGGGGTGGCGAGGTGCGGTGAACAGAGCCGCCGCCGGTTGCTGCTCGACGATCCGGCCGTGGCGCATCACCGCGATGCGGTCAGCCAGATGCAACGCGACGCCGAGATCGTGAGTGATGAACAGGTACGTCAGTTCATTGTCAGCCTTCAGGCGCCGCAGCAGGTTCAGAACGCCGGCCTGAACCGACACATCCAACGCGGAGGTGGGCTCGTCGAACAGGATCAGGGACGGCTCCAGGATCAACGCGCGGGCCAGCACCGCGAGTTGGGCCTCGCCGACGCTGATTTCGTGGGGGAGCCGGTCGAGGACTTCGGCGCGTAGGCCGACGGCGGCGATCATCGCCGCCACCAACTCGGTCCGGCGCGCCCGGTTGAGCCGGGTGTGGACCTGCAATGGCTCGGAGATCTGGGCGACGATCCGCCGGCGCGGGCTCAGCGCAAGCAGCGGGTTCTGCGCCACGAGCTGGATCCGGCGCCTGACGGCACGCCACTCCCGCCCTTGCAGGCCGACGAGTTCGGCGCCGTCGAAGCGGACGCTGCCCGCGTCGGGCCGGGTCAGCCCGACCATCGCTTGGGCGAGGGTCGACTTGCCGGCGCCGGACTCGCCCACCACTGCCAGCGTCTCTCCCCCCAACACGTCGAGGTTCACACCGTCGATGGCGGTGATCCGCGCCGTAGCGGCGCCACGGGCACCCCTGGCAGAGCGGTTCGGATAGGTCACCCGCAGGTCACGGACTGAAAGGATCGGCCTCAGGGCGGTGGCTCCATCAGGACGCAGGCCACGGTGTGACCGGGGTGCAGCGGGCGCGGTTCGGGTTGGCCGCTGCGGCAGTCCTCCCGGACGTGGGGGCAGCGCGGCGCGAAGGCGCAACCGGCGATCGGTCGGCGGCCGTCGGGGATGAGCCCGGGGATCGACGCCAACTCACGACCTGCGACCGCCGGACGCGGGATGGACTCCAGAAGTGCCTGCGTGTAGGGATGGCCCGGCGCATCGAGCACGTCGGCGGTG
This sequence comes from bacterium, assembly GCA_028824415.1. Classification (GTDB taxonomy): domain Bacteria; phylum Actinomycetota; class Acidimicrobiia; order Acidimicrobiales; family CATQHL01; genus VXNF01. Next base: position 62,221 of record JAPPDX010000107.1, read on the forward strand.
GCGCCCGCCTCGGCAACCCGACCGGCATAGAGCACGACGACCCGGTCGCACAACCGCCGGATCACAGCCAGGTCGTGACTGATGAGAATCACGGTGAGCCCGTGTCGTGCGCGCAGTTCCCCGAGGAGGTCGAGCACCTGCGCCTGCGTCGTGGCGTCGAGAGCGGTCGTGGGTTCGTCCGCGATCAGCAGGCGCGGCCGGCGGGCCAGCGCGAGGGCAATCACGGACCGCTGCAGCATCCCGCCGGAGAGTTCGTGCGGGTAGGCGTCCAGCAGGCGCGGCGCGTCGGCCAGCCCGGCCTGGGCGAGTAGATCCGCCAGCACGGCCGGGTCGTCGGTTCGAGCCACCAGGTGCAGTTGACGGCCGATGGTGAAGACGGGGTTCAGGGCGGCGCCCGGGTTCTGCTGGATCAGTGCGGCCACCGCCTGCAGCGAGCCGTCCATGCCCAGCGACGCACCGTCGAGGCGAAGGCTGCCGGTCACGGTGGCCGACGGGGGAACCATGCCGAGCAAGGCCCGGAACAACACGGACTTGCCACACCCGGACTCTCCGGCCACGCCAAGGATCTCGCCGTGGCGCACATCCAGCGACACTCCCCGCACGGCCCGCACGGGTCCCGCCGGCGGATTGAACGTGATACGCAGGTCGTCGACGCTCAGCAGGTCGGTCATGGTCCACCCGCTGCTGGGTCCGGGCGTGGCCGGCTCCGGGGTCATCGCAGTTGACCGCGCGTGCGGGGATCGGCCACATCACGCATCACGTCACCGATCAGGTTGAAGGCCATGGCCACGACGACGACAGCCAACCCGGCGAAGCCGGCGATCCACCACTGCCCCGACAGCACGTAGTGGCGACCATCGGCGATCATCACCCCCCAGTCCGCGGTGGGCGGGCGGGGCCCGAGCCCGACAAAGCTCAGACCGGCCGCGGTCAACACGACTGCACCGATGTCAGCGGTCGCCTGCACCCACACCGGTGCCATGACGTTCGGGACGATGTGCACCGCGATGGTGCGCCGGCTCGGCGCGCCGATCGCCTGCGCGGCCTGGATGAAGGGCCGAGTGCGCAGGCTCAGAACCTGCGCGCGCACCTGGCGGGCATACCAGGGCCACCAGGACACGCTGATGGCGATCACGGTGTTGCGCAGGCTCGCACCCAGGGAAGCAGCGACCAGAACGGCCAGCAACAGCGGCGGAAAGGCGAGAAACGCGTCGGTGATCCGCATCAGGACTTCGTCGATCCAGCGCCCGAAATAGCCTGACAGCGCACCGACGACGACACCGACGAGCACCGACAGGGCCACCACACCGACCGCCACGACCAGCGAGGCGCGGGCGCCGAACAGCAGGCGCGCCAGCACGTCGCGGCCGAGTTCGTCGGTTCCCAGCCAGTGGATCGCGCCCGGGGGCCGCAGACGATTCGACAAGTCGGGCACACCTCGACCGGCAGCGGCGAACGGAGTCAGCCACGGAGCGAAGACCGCCCCCACGACGAACGTCAAGGCCACAGCGGCGGTGACCATCCCGAGACGGCTGCGCCGGTAGTGCCAGATCGCATCGCCGTGCGTTCCTAGCAGCCCGGACCAGCGCTGTATTGCGGAGCGCTTCCCACCGCGCACAGCGTCACATCCGAAGTGGCGAACTCGCCCCCGCGCAGCCATCAACTCAGGACCACGCGCGGATCGAGCCGGATCTGCAACAGGTCCAGCACCAGGTTCACACTGACGTAGACGACCGTCACCGTCAGCACGGCTGCCGAGATCACGGGCAGGTCGACCCGCAGGATGGCGTCAGCGAAGTATTTCCCGAGGCCGGGCCATGCGAACAGGGCCTCCACGAGAAAGGCGCTCGACACCGAGTAGGCGAACGTGAGCCCGAGCACCGTCAGGGCCGGCAACAGCGCGTTCTTGAGAGCCAGGCGCCACAGCACGGTGCGCCAGGGGACTTGCGCCACCCTGGCGGCCTCGATGTGATCGCTGGCGAGGACCTCGAGCATCGCGCTGCGGACGAGTCGGATCGTCAGACCCAGCGGATAGGCGGCCATGACCAGAACCGGCAGGATGAGGTGCGAGACGACGTCCAAGAAGTTCGACGGACTTCCCGACAGCACCGAATCGATGAGGAAGAAGCCGGTCGGCGTTGCGAAGTGCGTACCGGGATCGATCCGGCCTGCCAGCGGCAGCCACTCCAGCTTCGAGGCAACGAACAGTTGCAGGAACAGCGCCGACCAGAACACCGGCATCGACACGCTGGTCACTGCAAGCAGGCGAATGCCGACGGCACGCAGTCGGTGGGCACGATCGGCGGCCATCACTCCGGCCGGGATGCCGATCAGCACCGCCAGTGCCGTGGCCGACAGGGCCAGTTCGAGCGTTGCCGGCAGGAACCTGCGCAGATCCTCGGCAATCGGGCGTTTCGTGGCGAACGACACGCCGAGGTCACCCCGGGCAAGCTCGCCGAGGTAGGAGACGTACTGTGACATCACCGGCGCGCCGAGGTTCAGATCCTCGCGGACCCGCTCGACCTGTTCGGGGCGAGCGCGTGCCCCGGCGTAGAGCGACGCCGGATCCGAGGGCACCAGCCTCGACACGGCGAATGTGATCGTGACCACGCCCAGGATCACAAGAGAACTCATGGCCAGCCGGCGCAGCGAGGCGCCGCCCCGTCCACCGCGTTCGATGCGCGTCCTCGCTCCCGGAACCATCCGGCCGTTCGTCCCCGGCGACCCCGCGATCCGACGACCTCGGAGGGAATGGCGACTGGCGCCGCTCGCACCCGGAGAAAGGCGCCGGGTCGAACGGCGGCCTTGATCAGCGTCCAAAGAACTTCGACACGGCTCGGAGTCAGCGGCCTTGAACCGTCTCCCGACTCCCGACGATCGCCGCGCTCATCTGCGATGGAGTTCGTAGAACCGCACGACCTGGCTGTAAGCCGGGTTCGAGACGAAGCCACGGAACTCGCTCCTGATGGCCTGTGCCTGCGGTACGTCGAGCATGAATACGCCGGCGTGCTCGTCCACGAGGATCTCCTGGGCTCTCCGGAAAAGTTCGATTGCCCCGTACCGATCGGTGCCGCTCAAAGTGTCCGCCTCGTCGATGAGAGTGTCGAACTCTCCGTTCGAGAAGTATCCGAGATTGAAGAATGGTTCCTCCTCGGTGTGAAAGACGGAGTACAGGAAGTCGTACGGAGAGACGAAAGTGGGGAACCAGAACATCACAAAGACATCCTGGGCCCCGTCGGGGTCGGCCTTGGCCTTGGCCCAGCGGGCGTCGAACGTGAGAGGTTCCAGCACCAGGTCCACACCGATCGTCGCGAGGCCGGCCTTCCACACCTCACCGATCTGCTGCTGCTCGATGGTTCCGGCGTCGTAGCTGTAGATGATCGAGATGTCGGTCATGCCGGCGTCGTCGAGTAGCCGGCTCGCCGCCTCCAAGTCCGTCCGGGGAATCTCGAGTTCCGGATGCGAACCCCACATCGCCTGGGGGACGATTCCACGCGAGCGCACCGCTCGGCCTCCGTAGAGCGAGGCGGTGATCTCGTCGTAGGGGAACGAGAGGACCAGAGCCTCGCGGACCTCCGGCGACAGCCTCCGGGTGTTCAACAGCCCGAAAAGGCTGATCATGGAGGGGCCGATGACCACATCCACTCCACTCCGATCAGCCAGCGAGTCGTAGACGTCGAATGGGAGGTTGAAGGTGTAGTGCGCATCCGAATTGCGGATGAGTTGCTGGGCGAGCACCGGGTCCTCGGTCAGCCGGATGTCGACGGTTGCGACCTGTCCCTCCGACCACCCACCCCAGTAGTCGTCGTAGCGGACCAGTCGTGTACTGACGGCCGGGTCGTGGGATTCGAGCATGTACGGTCCGGTGCCCGCGGCATTTCCAGCATTGAACCACGCGTTGTCCTGGGTAACGGCGTTGGGACTTATGACATAGACTCCGAAGTTGGCTGACATGATCAGGTCCAGTGGCGCGGGATAGGACAGATCGAATCTGATCGTGCGATCGTCGACGGCCTCCATGAACTCGATCGGTGCCAGGATGAATGCCGCACCGAGGCCCAGGTCGATGGTTCGATGCAGCGAATCGCGAACCGCCTGCGGTGTCAGAGCGGTGCCGTCGTGGAAGGTCACCCCCTCCCGCAGCGTGAAGGTCCAAACGGTGGCGTCGTCGTTCGCTGTCCATGACTCCGCGAGCACACCGCTCAATTGCTCGGTCGTCGTGCCGTCGTGATCGGTCAGCCTCGTCAGCGTCTCGTAGACGTTCTGGAGCACGATGTGCTCCGACGAGAACGCGCTCGACGGATCAAGATCGCCGATCACATGGGGATTGGCATACACGAAGTGCTCTCCGGGGCCATCCCGCGGGTTCTCGCGGGAACCCTCCGAAGCGACGGCCGTCGTGGGGGCGACCGCGGGTTCTGCAGCCGGCGGTTCCCCAGGCTGGTCCTCCTGCGCACTCCCGGAGTCGGCCGGCTCCTCGAATTCGCCGCCGGGTTCAGGCGCGAACTCGGCGGCTGTCTCCTGCCCGGCGGCTCCGGGTTCGACCGCAGCGTTCGCGGCCCCCGAGCCGTCCGCGTCCCTGGAGCAGGCTGTGAGCGGCGGCACGGCGACCGTCGCAACGCAGAGCAGCCCTCCGAACACCAGCCGTTTAATCTCCGACAAGAATCAGTCCGGCCTCGAACTGGCCCGCGAGCTTCGGCGTCGGGCGGGACGGGCTCTCTGCAACACGACTGCAACTATAGGAGATATCTGGGCCTTTTTCCTGAATAGTTTTGATCTTTAGCTGCCTTCTATTGTAATATCTATTATTCGTCTTCTCCTCGTCGGTGTTGGGAATGCCCGACCGAGAGCGGGCCGACCATTGGAACGCAGCCGCGGGGCCGCCGCGCGAACGCAGTGGCCTGCGGGCCGAGGAGGACGGCGCGATCCAACACCGCTCGCTACCGATGGTCGTGTATGGTTGCCCTAACTCAACTGCACAGAATCGGGCGTGATATCGCGCGCCTTGGACGATTTCGCGGGCACCCGCCGCGGCGGGTGCCCGCAGAGTTCGGGAATCGGCGAGTGAGACGCGTACCGCTGAGGTAACTCCAACCGGAATGAGGAAGCGGTGAAGATTGACGCTGTGGACTTGGAGATCGTGCGGATCCTCAGTGAGGACGCTCGTGCCAGCTACAGCGGCATCGCCAAGGTCGTCGGCGTGAGCGTCGGAACGGTGCGTAACCGCATCAACCACATGCGCGCCGCGCAGATGTTGCGCTTCAACGTCTGGCTTGACCCCTACCGCTCCGGTCTGGGTGTCAACGCCACCCTGCTGCTGAAGGTCCGGGCCGGTGAACTCGACGGAGTCATCGCAGCCCTCGTCGCGCTCGATGAGACCGGATACGTCGCCACCGTTGCGGGTGCCCACGACGCGCAACTCGACGCCTTCTGCCGGGACGTTCCCCACCTCAGCCGGTTCATCCACGAGAAGGTGCAGAAGATCGAAGGCGTGACCGAAGTCACCACCCACCTTGTGACCGACATCAAGTACGAATCGAGTATCAACCTGCTCGGCATCATCGACCAGATGGAATAGGGCTGATCCCGACGGGTAGACCGTCGGCAGTCATCGAAGTGAGAAGCGGCGGCGTCGCCAGATGTCGGTGGATGGCACGCAATAAGGCCACCGAGTCGTCCCGACTTGGACTGTGTGCAGATCCCCCGGTCAGATGCCCCGCGAGGACCGCACTGGCGGGGTGACTATCAAATAGCGAGGATTATCGATAATAATATCTCTGATTTGCAATTGAGATCGGCTGTTGATGCTCTATCGTCACACCGGCCGTAGTCACTATGAACAGAGGTAACACCGTGAATCGCAAGACGATCATTGCATTGGGCGTGCTGCTGGCGGTCCTGGTGGTGGGTTCCACGCCGGCCGCCGCGCAGGCGCAGGATCCGGTAGCCGCCGTGCAGGCAGCCCTCGACGACGTCTGGGTCGTGCTGGCCGGCGTTCTCGTCTTCTGCATGCAGGCGGGATTCGCCCTCCTGGAGAGCGGTCTGACGAGAGTCAAGAACACGACCAATATTCTGGCCAAGAATCTGGCCGACATGTGTATCGGTGTCTTGGCGTTCCTGGCGGTCGGGTACGGCTTGGCGTTCGGTGCGGGCAACCCCTTCTGGGGAACCGAAGGGTTCTTCCTGGCCGGGAGCGACATCGTCGGGACGGGCTCGAGCGGCAGCGGCAATCTCAGTACGGCCGCGTTCTTCTTCTTCCACGCGGTCTTCGCGGCCGCGGCGGTCACGATCGCCTCGGGTGCGATGGCAGAGCGGGCCCGCTTCAAGGCGTACCTGATGTTCACCATGGCGATGAGTGGCTTCATCTACCCGATGGTCGTGCACTGGACCTGGGGCGGCGGTCTGATAGCGGACATCTCCATCGGTGGTGCCGTCTTCAGCGACTTCGCGGGCTCGACGGTCGTGCATGCGACCGGGGGCTGCGCCGCGCTCATGGGCGCCGTCTTCCTCGGGCCGCGCCTGGGCAAGTACACGCCGGACGGCACGCCGCGACAGATCGCGGGCCATGCGATGCCGATGGTCGTGTTGGGCGTCTTCATCCTCTGGTTGGGCTGGTTCGGGTTCAACGCGGGCTCGCAACTGGCGGCGACCGCCGGTAGCCCGGTCACGCGAGTGATCCTCAACACGACCATCGCCGGCGCGGCGGGCACGGTGACGGCCGGCATGGTGGTTTGGCGCAGGCAGGGACTCCCGGACATGGCGATCGTCGCCAACGGCACGCTGGCCGGGCTCGTGAGCATCACGGCGGGCTGCGCCACCATGAACGTCCTGGGGGCGCTCGTGACCGGTGCCGCCGCCGGCGTGATCGTGGTCTACTCGATGACCTTCATCGAGCGCCGGGGAATCGACGATCCGGTCGGCGCGGTGGCGGTACACGGCGTCTGCGGGGTATGGGGCACGTTGGCAATCGGCCTGTTCGCCCGCTATGACGACGGCTTCCTCGGCCGAGACGCCGCCGGACTGCTCTACGGAGGGGACGGCAACCAACTGCTCGTCCAGGCCGTCCTCGTGGGCATCGTGGGGGCGTGGACCCTGGTCACGACGGGCCTCCTCTTCGCCACGCTGCGACGCTTCGGATGGCTGCGAGTCTCGCCACAGGAGGAAGCGCTGGGCTTGGACCTCACCGAGCACGGCGTCGGCGCATACCCGGCCGATGTCCTGCCACGTGACGCGCGGGCCTACGAGTTGCCGCAGTAGTGGCACCGCGGAGGGATCAGCGTGATAAAGCCGAGGAACCTCGCGGTCCTGATGCAGCGTCTGGCCGATCTGGTGTCGACCACCAGGAACGACCCGACGAGGCTCACCTGCTTCGTGTGCTATCACGATGCCGATTTCAGCGAGGTCGAGACGTTCATCCGTCAGTTCGGTGAGGAGTTCGTACCCCGCTGCGTCGGTGTGACCGACCAGGACAGCTTCGTCGGCAGCCTCGACGAGCACTACATCAAGAGTCGCGTCAGGGACGACTGTCTAGGCGATTCGACGGTAACGATTCTCCTGCTGGGGAGGCAGACCTGGCACCAGCGGTACATCGACTGGGAACTCGCCGCCTCTCTACTGGAAGGTCCCGTCGGTCAGCGGAACGGGATACTCGTCATGCCGCTGCCCTCGATGAAGAACACGGTCGTGCTGCCGGAGCGGATCCGGGACAACTTCTTCGGGGACAACGGCACGTCCCCCGTGGTCTTCGAGAGCTACCCGAGCACTCGCGAGTCCTTCCGGGCCAAACTGGACCGCGCGCACGTCTCCCGTTCCGACACGGACAGGGACGTGAACAACGACCGGCCCCTTCGGCGGCGGGACTCGCCGTGACCGCGGGGAAGGGTGCCGAACACCGACCTCGCAGCAGCCGCCGGCAGCCCTCAACCGGATTGCGGCCGGTTCAGGCCAGTGGACCGAGCAACTGGTCTCGAAGCGGTACGAGTCCGGCTGTGAGACTGCTCCACGCGGCGATCCCGGCAGTGCCGGCGATGAGATAGGGGCCGAGGGGCCGGCTTGCTCGGATGCCGTGGCGGGCGAGCGTGATGATCGCCTCGGGAAGTGCCGCGAGGAAGCCCGCTGCCAGGGCGAGCAGCGCGACTCGCCAGCCCCACCAGCCGCACAGCATTCCGTTCAGCAGCGCCAGGCGGACGTCGCCGAAGCCCATGGAGGGCGCGTGTGCGAAATGCACCAGCGCCAGTGCGCCACTGCAGATCGCCGCTCCGAGCGCAGCCTCTCGGAGCCCCCTCGGTTCGGCTTCCAGGAGCGAGGTCACCGACAGGAGGGCCCAGACGATTCCCGCCGCGCTCCAGATGATCCGTGTGGGCAGTGTGCCGGTGCGCAGGTCGACGATTGCGAGCCACGTGGCCGCCGCGCCCCACACTGCGAGGGCAGCTAGGACAGGGGCTGCCGCCATACCCGCGACTCCGAGGGCTCGGGAGCAGTACTCCGCGCTGTGTCGAGACTGACTTGCAAAGTTGGGAGACTGTGATAATATCTATTCAAATATTGCCAGCCTATTCGTCTGCAATAGCGTGATTCTGTATCAAACTCCAGCGTAGCGCCGCTGGAGCGCCACGGAATTCCCAGGTGCAGAACCGCCACGAGGACTGATGTCGAACGCTGTTCCCACTCGAGCCCCCAGACCGGCCGCGCCGAGCGAGCCCGGGCGACGCCAGGTCGCGGTGCCCGGTGCGGCGACCCAGAAGGGCAACGTCCGGCGCGGCCTCCTACTGCTGGGCGTGGTGCTGGTCGCGGCCGCCGGTTTCGCGTTCTGGTTCATCCTCCAGCAGTTGGATGCGCGTGAGGAGTACCTCGTGACGACCCGCACGATCGAACGATGGGAGATCAGCCGTCCGGAAGACTTCGCGGTGGTCGAGGCGCACCTCGGGGGTGCATCCGGTTTGGAGCCGGAGTTCCTCTACCTGGTCGTGGATCGGTGGGCGACGGGGCGCATCCCGCAAGGCACGGTCGTGAACCCCTCGATGTTCCAGCCGCCGCCGCTGTCGAGCGATGAAGACTCCAACAAGGTCCTCATCCAGGTGAGCCTGCCCGCGGGCGAGGCGCCCGGTGGATCCTTGGAGGCGGGCGACAAGATCGCCATGTTCGGCGCCGAGCCCACCGATGATGAACTCGACGAGCCCTTGGTCGGACTCATCGGGGTGCTCGAGTTGGACTTCGTCGAGGGAGACAAGCTCACCTATCTCGTGACATCCGCTGAGGCAAAGGCCATCCAGGAGGTTGTGGATCGTTACAACGGAGCGGCAGAGCGCCGCATCTGGAAACTGGGCTTCGATCTGTCGATCGAGGAGTTGAGCCGCCTCTATGGATCGTCTGGCGCCGTGCCGGTGGCCGGCGATGAACTCGACGACCCCGCTTCCGACTTCGAAGACGGCGGGACACGGAACTGATGAAGAGCGCACGGGCAGTAGGAACGTTCAACGCCTCGCGTCGAAGGGCGATCCGGTGCTGACCGTCTACAGCGCCCATGGTTCGCCGGGTGCATCCACCACGGCCATGCATCTGGCCGCACAGTGGGCGTCCACCGGCACCGAGGTTCTCTTGATCGAGGCCGATCCGGGCGGTGGATCACTCAGCCACCACCTGGGGATCCAGTTCGCGCCCGGAACGGCCTCGTTCGTGGCGTCCGGTCTTCCCGTCCGCAGCGGGAGCCTCATCGACCACTCTCAGGATGTGCTGTTCGGCAACCTGCACGTCATGCCGTTGACCTCCAGTCCGACCGCGGCGCGCGAGATCGCAAAGTGGTTCGCGGCGCGCGCCGCAGAGTTGCGCGACGTCTCCGAGAACGGCATGGCGGTCATCATCGACGGGGGACGGATCACCGCCGACTCGGCCGGCGCCGACCTCACGAGGTTCGCTGCGGGTGTGGTCGTCGTGGCTCATGGTGACAGTTCGCGGGCAAGCCTCGAGCACCTCGGCTCGCTGCTGGACAGCGAGACGTGCGGCGACAGTGTCGAGCGGTGCGTGATGACGGTGGGGCAATCCCCCCTCAGCGAGGGGGAGTGGCTGGGGACGTGCGATTTGACCTTCTGCGGCTCGATAGTGGACTTCGCCGACGTGTCACGCGATCTCACGGCTTTCTTGGACCGGAAGAAGCGCAAGTCGAAACGCTGGCGAGTCAGTCTCGAGCAGGTCGCGGGGTGGCTGCTCCCCTTGGCGAATCCGAGGGCCGGCAGCGCGCGGCCGGCCCTCGAGGCTCCCGCGGAGGAGGCGCCGGTCGCCGGGGAGTCGGTACCCCCGCCGGTTGCCGTGCCCGAAGCAAAGGCACCGGAGCACGATGACGAGCACGATGACGAGCACGAGGACGACGGCGAGCACGAGGACGAGTTCGAATACGAGGACGAGCACGAGTTCGAATACGAGGACGAGCACGAGCACGAATACGAGGACGAGCACGAGCACGAGTACGAGCACGAGCAAGAAGACGAATACGAGCACGAACACGAGTCCCACGAGGACTTGGCGGCGGTGGACCCGTACGGTCAGCCGCAGCAGCCAGACACCTACTACGGAATGCCCGAGCAACCCGGCGGCGAGGCTCCGGCGGAGCAGTACTACGCCCCCGCCGCGCACTATCCCGCCTCATCGCCCCCGCCGGCGGCCCCCCCGCAGTATCAGACGGAGCGGCCGCCCCAATACGTCGAAGCGCCGCCCGCACCCCCTAAGCACGTGTTCTACGAGACGCCGCTGCCGGAGTCCCAGCCGGTACACCCCCCGCAGTCCTCCTACCCGCAGTCCTCCTACCCGCAGTCCTCCTACCCGCAGTCCTCCTACGAGTTGCAGCCGGAGGTTCAGCCGGTGTACGAGCGGCGCGAGGCTCCACGGCCTGCGCAAGCGCCCGTGCCCACGGTGCCGCAGGAGTCGCCCGCGATGTACCGGCACCCGGATCCGGCGCCTCCGCCACCGTTCGAACAGCAGACGCATGCGGCTGCATCCGGCCACCCACCGCAGCCGCAGGGGCGGGTCTCGTCCACTCAACAGCCCTCCCCGCAAGCTCGCGAGTGGCGGGGCGAGTTGCCGCCGTCCTACCACGACACTCCTCCGGCAGTGCAGCAGATCGCTCCACCTGCACCGCCGCCGGTGGCGACACCCCCCACGGTTCGGGCGACACGAGTTGCTCCCGCACAGACACCTCCACGGCACACGTACGCTCCGGACGCGCCGCCGTCTGCACCTCCCGCCGGCCCTCCGCCATCGTCCGCCGACGCCGCAGAGGCACTGTCACCCGACGTCGCACCGTCGGGCTCGTTCCGCGATTGGGCCGCCCGTATGCACGACCGGGCCTCGCAGGATTGGCCGGCTCGCCGCCACGGCGACGCGTCGTGACCACCACCACTCCGAGCTAGGGGGCGACCGCCATGGCAGATCTCAGTCCTGCGGTTGCGCTGTTCCGTCGGCACCACGAGTTCCTGCTCGAGCGCTATCTCGATATGGAACGCAAGAAGCTGCCCGCCGACGAGATCGATCGGCAGCTTCTCGACCTGGGCGACAGTATCACCCGCGAGTACAACACTTCCGCCCTGATGTCGGGCTCGCCGCAGCTCGACGACGAGGGGATGCGGGAGTTCAACGGCAACGTGCGGGGTCTCATGGGTGGTGGCTCACTGGCGCCGCTACTAGACCGCGCTGATGTGGAGAACATCCACATCCTGGGCCACGACAACGTTGTGCTGTCGCTCGCCAACGGGGAGCGGATCCTGGTGGGCGAGGTCGCGGGCAGCGAGGAAGAGTTGGTCATGATGATCCGCCACCTGGCGGCCACCGCCGGCCACACCTCGCGGCGCTTCGACACCGCCTCGCCGATCCTGGACCTCCGGCTGGCCTCGGGGCACCGCCTGTTCGCGGTCACGGCCGTTGCCGAGCGCACCTCGGTGGTCATACGGCGCCACCGCATGCTGCAGGCCTCCATGGACTCGCTGGCCGACAAGGGCACCGTCACCCCCCAGATCATCGAAGTGTTGCGCGCCGCGGTGCGTCCCCCGAACCCGGCCAACCTGCTGGTGGTCGGCGGCACCGGTGCGGGCAAGACCACGCTGCTGCGCTCGCTCATCTCCGAGATCCCCCAGGACGAGTTGCTGGTCACCATCGAGGACACCCTCGAACTGCACCTGCGCTCGTCGGGCCTGCACCCCCGCACGCTCGCGCTCGAGACCCGCACCTCCAACACCGAGGGCACCGGCGAGATCACCACCTACGACCTGGCCAAGGCGGCGCTGCGCATGTCGCCGGACCGGGTGATCGTCGGCGAGGTCCGCGGCGGCGAGGTGATGCAGTTGCTGCAGGCCATGGGCATCGGCAACGACGGGTCGCTGGGCACCATCCACGCTGGCAGCACCCGGGCGGCCATCAACAAGATGCTGATCTACGCCCAGCGCTCGCCCGACGCCCCCACCCCCGACTCGGTGATGCGCGAGATCGCCGAGGTCATGCACCTGCTGGTGTACATCAAGAAACTTCCCGACGGGCGCCGCGCCATCACCTCCATCCGGGAGATCACCGGTCACGAGGACGGCAAGGTGCTCACCTCGGAGGTCTTCAGCCCCGGGCCCGACGGCATCGCCGTGTACACCACGCCCTTCAAGCCCGACGGCGAGGTCCTCGCTCGCCTGCGCGACTCGGGCTTCGACCCCAAGTCCCTCGGCGAGCCCTACGTGTCCAAGGAGGCCCGCCGCGAGCAGGCGCGCCGGGCCGCCCAGAAGAAGGCTGAACAGAAGCGGGCGAAAAAGCCCGCTCCCCAGCAGGCGCCGCGGGCTCCCCAGCAGGCGCCGCGGGCTCCCCAGCAGGCGCCGCGGGCTCCCCAGCAGGCGCCGCGGGCTCCCCAGCAGGCGCCGCGGGCTCCCCAGCAGGCGCCGCGGGCTCCCCAGCAGGCGCCGCGGGCTCCCCAGCCGGCGCCGCGGGCTCCCCAGCCGGCGCACTCCCATGGCCAGCCGTACGCACCGCCGGTCCCGGCCGCGGTACCGCCTCAGGGGCAGTACCCGGAGCCTCGGGTCGTTCCCTCCCAGCCACCTCCCCGGCGGGCCGCGCCCGCAGCGCCCCGGGCGCCCGTCGCCCGGCAATCCCCCACGGGGCCTGCGCCCCCGGGGTCTGCGGGCGCACGCCCGGCCGGCGGGGCACCGCAGCAAGTATCGAACGCCGCGTACGCGCCGCCCCATGCCTCGATGCCGTCCGAGCAACCGGAGCACCCGCAGATGCCTCAGGCACAGCCACCTGCGGCAGGCTTCGCACCGCAACCGCCGCCCACTGGCCGGAGAGCGGGTCGGTGACCGCCTTTCTGGTGATCGTCCTCGGTGCGCTGGTCGGCATCGGACTGCTCACCATCGCACTCGGCGTCCGGGGGAAATCACCGACCGACAAGGAGCAAACCCGGCTGAAGAAGTTCCGCGCCAAGGGCTCGCGTGAGGAGGCCGGCAAGCTGCTCGCCGAGCGGCTGCTGCAACTCGTGCTGGCGGTCCTGCTGGGTCTGGGTGGTTGGTCCGCCACGGGCTGGCTGGCGGCCGGCCTGCTGGGTGCCATGGCCGGCTGGGTGGGCCCGCTGATGCTGCAGGCGCCGAAGAAGCGCCGTGCCGTCACCGACGAGATCGAGGCCTACTCCCAGTGGGCCGAGCAGGTGCGCGACCTCGTCGGCGCCAGTGGCTCGCTGTTCGAGGCCGTCACGCTCTCCGCCGGGAACGCTCCCGAGCAATTGCGTCCCGCGGTCGTGAACATGACCACCTTGGCCCGCACCGTGGGACTGCCGCACGCCCTCAACTGGTTCGCCGAGGAGATGCGCTCGCCGTTCGCCGACCGCCTGGTGCTGGGCATGAAGATCGCCTGGGACTCCGGTGCCCGGGTTACCGAGGCCTTCGAGAGCACCGCCCGCGGCATGCGCAACGAGGTCGAGATGCGCCGCCGCAACGAGGTGGCCAACAGCCGAGTGTGGACGCAAGTGGTGTCCATCGTGGCCGTCACGATCATCGCGGTGGGGTTCATGTTCGTGTTCAACCAGGGCTTCTTCGACCCCTTCGGCACGCTCATCGGCCAAGTCGTGCTCCTCGTTGTAGGTGTTCTGATCTTCGGGAACGTCGTCTGGGTACTGAAGCTGTCCGAGACGGGAACGCCCATACGGCTACTGGCGCGCGAGCGGGCCGAGAGTGCCGGGGCGGAGACTGCGGCGGCGACACGGGACACATGAATCCGCTGCTCCTTCTCCTGGGCGCCGTCGGCGGGTTGGGCCTGCTCGCCATGGTCGTCGCCTTCATGCCCCGCCCCGAGCGCTCCGAGGAGGACGAACTGCTGGCCGCGGCCAAGCAGGACAGTCGCCGCTCGCTGCCGGACTCGCTGCGCCGCATCACGAGCCGGATCGAGACGGAACTGCGCGGCAAGCCCTCGCTGCTCCAGGACGCCCGCATGGTGGGCCGCAGCCTCGAGAGCCACGTCCTCGCCAAGCTGACGGGCGTCATTGTCGGCGGCGCTCTGCTGGGGGGCGGCGCGTTTCTGGTCGGGCTCATGGGAGTCGACCTTCCGGCGTTGATTTCGATCGCTCTCGCCGCGCTGGGCGCTCTCGTCGGGTGGTGGCTGCCGGACTCCTTCCTCAAGAGCGCGGCCGAGAAGGAGCGGAAGTATTTTCAGCAGGTCACCGAGTCGTGGCTCGACTTGGCGGGTCAGCTCGTGACCGCCGGTTCCGACACGTTCGCGGCGCTTGTGACGGCGGCCTCCTACAGCGAGCAGCCGGTGTTCACCGCACTGCGGGATGCGCTGCGCGGGTCGGCGGCGCGCGGCGAACCACCGTGGACGGGCCTCCGCCGCCTGGCCACGGAGCGCCGGTTGCGCTTCCTCGACCCGTTCTGTGCCTCACTGGAGATGGCCGGCACCACAGGCGCGGGCTCGCGCGAGACGATCCTCACGCAAGTCGAAGCGGCGCGCTCCAAGGCGATGCACGAGGCCGACGCGGCCGCCGCCTCCTCCGGCGAGAAGATGGGTGCCCCTCTGGCGCTCATCGGCGGCGCATTCATGATGCTCATGGGATATCCGCCGCTCGCCGGGATCATGGACAGCGCGTCCGTCACCGGTGGCGGCTTCTGACGCGCTGACCGACTCTTGCCCTCCCAGCCACCGGCAGGTCCTCCTGCAAACCGCACGATGACCGAACCATCCTTGAGCACGGATCCGGCCTCACCATCGTCGGCGTTCGCAGACTCACGCGAGAGCGAGCGCACGCAACGGCGGCGCCTCCTCGCGGTGTGGTTGGCGGCTGGAAGCGCGGTCGCCGGCATGGTGGCGGTCGGCTGGTACCCGGTGGTTGCGAACGACGGTCAGGTGCCCGGCGGGGACATGATCGGTCATGCGGCGGCAGCCGAATGGTTGCGGACCCTGCCATGGTGGGATTGGCGAGGATGGTCCGGGTGGTTCTTCGGCGGCCAGGCGATCGGCGTGAACTATCCGCCACTCGGGCACGCTTGGATGCGTTTCACGCACCCGGTTCATGGGCAGATGGTGGCGGTGCTCGTCGGTCTCGTCGTGCTCCTGCCGTGGGGAGCGTTGAGCCTGTCCCGCTCGATCGGTTACTCGCCGCGAGCTCAGCGAGCGGCTGTCGGCGCGGTCCTGCTGCTTGCCGCGCTGGCGGGGAACATGCACTGGGTTCTGTCGGGATTCCACTACGTGCACACCTTCTACGGCTCTTGGCCGGCGATGGTGGCGTCGGTGCTCGGACTGTTCTGCGCGAGCCGGGCGGCGCGCTGTCACAAGCCGTTGACCTGTGGCGTGATCGGAGGGATCTCTCTTCTCGTCAACTCGACTGTCGCGCCGGGTATTGCCGTGGTTTGTCTGGCCCTACTTGTCTCGAGCGGTGCTTCTTTCCGCAGGGGGATTCTGTGGTCCGCCAAGGCGGCTCTGGCCGGATTGGCGGTCGCGGGTTGGTGGCTCGTTCCGTTCGTCGCCGGCTGGGATCGACTGGTGCGCTGGGAGGTCCCATTCTCCGCATCATGGGATTTCGGAGGGGTGTGGCAAGCGGTTGTGGTTGCGGTCCTGGGTGTGGGCACCGCGTGGTCCGCCCGGAGAAGCGCGGGACCTGCTCGACGGCTCGCACTTGCGGCTGCGGCCGCGTTGGTCGCAACACTGCTCGGTGATCTCTTCGGCTACCTGAGGCCAGAGCGCTGGCTGCAGACTGCACTGCTCGTCGCGGCCGTGGCGACCGCCGAACTGGTGGAAGCCGTCCCTCGATCCGCCGACGTGCGACCGGTGAGGCCTGCTTGGGCGGTGCTCGCGGTGCCGGCGGTGATTGTGTTCGTCGTGGTCGCCGGCCGGTTGGAAGCGATACCGCTCGCCGCCTGGTTGCTGTGGTGGCCGAATCGCTCCTGGGCGATAGCGGGCGCGCTGGCATGGGCGAGTGCGCTGGTCTGGGTTCCATTCTGGGATCCACGGGGCGACGCGGAGGAACCCGTGGACTACAAGGATCCGTTCCAAGCGGTCGCTGCGGAGAGCCGACCGGCTGATGACGGTCTCGTCTACGCGGATCTGACGTACACCACAGCATCAGGCAGACTCGCAGCGTGTGCCGAGGAGCGACCTTGGCGTACGACTCATGAGACAGGTGGGCGTATCCGCCCGCTCGGCGGTCTCTACATCGAGACCAGCCACGCCGCGGAATTCCTGCTCGCCGAGTACGGGCTCCAGAACGGCCGCTTTGAGGGGTATCGGGCTCAGCGATCACATTGGTCCGACGAATGGGACGCTCTCGGCAGACCGGCGCTCGATCCTCACCGCGTCGCGGAGGCGCTGGGTGCTCGATGGCTCGCAGCCTGCGGTCCGGACAATACCGTCTCGATCGCAGACCTGCCGGGTACGAGCGCCAGTGGCGCGTCGGTCGTCTCGTATCCGGATCAGGACTCGTGGCACCGGGCTGCGGTGGGATGGTGGTTGCCACTGGTGTCGGACGATTCGCCGATACCGAGTGTGCGGACGGCGCACGCCGGCTCGCCCGAGGAGCCCAACACCGGGATCGAGGAGCGGTCAGCCGGCGGCCCGGAGTCGAGTGTTCCGATTCTGGCATCGGCAGTGAGTGCTTCCCACCCCGAGGATCAACCGGCGACAGGGGTGGCATTGAGCAGCTCCGGGGACGAAATGACAGTTCGAGCCGAGACACCCGGATGGGTATGGATTCGAGTCCCGTGGGATCCGGACTGGCGCTCGGTTAGTGGCACTCCCGTGCGCAAGGGCGGGCCGGGCCATCTCGTGGTCTGGGCACAGGAGGGCGAGACCGAACTGCGTTGGTCGGTTCGGTCGGGTGTCAATATCGCGGCAGGAACGGTCACCGGTCTCGGAGTTCTCGGACTCGCGGCGCTGCAGGCACTCGGTGGACGTGGCGTTCGTGGATCCCGGCCGGGGCGTGACCGGCCGGCCGCCAGGTCCCTGGAGATATTCGCCGACACGATCGACCATTGGGTCGGCACTGTCACCGCTTGGGTGCGGGGGATGATATCCACTGATCCTTCCCGGGATGCCGGGTGAACGGCGACTCCGCGGTCAGCGTCCTGATCCCCGCGTGGGATGAGGAGGATGCGATTGGTGGTGTTGTCTCAAGTGCGATAGAGGGTTGCCGTGCTGTCCGGATCAACGTGGAGTGCCTGGTCTGCGTAGACGGCCGGACGAGCGATTCCACTGCAAGGAGAGCCTCGGAAGCCGGCGCGCGGGTCGTCGCTCAGCAAGGGCGCGGTTTGACGGCGGCTGTGCTCGAATTGGCGACGGTTGCGACAGCAGACGTCTGCGTGGTTCTCGACGGTGATGGCCAGCATGACGGCGGCTCGGCGGCTCGACTTGCGGCTCCGATCCTTGCGGATGTTGCCGACCTGGTTGTCGGAGAACGCGATCCGACTCTTCTTCGAGACGGTTTCGGCCGAGGGCTAAGGGGACACGCTCGCTACGCCGGTGCTTGTCTCGTCGGTGCGCTGGCGCGTCTCGCTGTGGGGGGCCGCAACTCTGATCCACTCACCGGCATGTTCGCCTGCCGTCGTGAAGACCTCATCGACCTTTCCTGCCGCCGTCTGGACGCGCCGCCCAGCGGGTACAAGCTCTTGTTGGGCCTTGTTGTCGCGCTGCCCGAGGGGCGAATCCGGAGAATGACGGTGCCGTTCTTGCCACGAGATGCCGGAGCTTCGAAGCTCGGGAGCCGGGTGGCTGCCACCGCGATTTGCCAGCTTCTCCGACTCGTGGTTCGACGTTATTGCTTCGGCACACCTTCCCGGAAAGGAATCTCGGAATTTTCTGCGGGATAGCACCGATTCTCGGGCACCGCGACTTGCGAAGTTGACTGACAATCGGTAAACTGATAGACGTAGAACTCTCTGAAAATGCAGAGTCAGATATACAAGATTGGAGATAGTTCAATGTCTCTCGTTCTATTGCTCTCGGTGGGCGTGCCGTGCCTGGTGGCCCTCTGCTTTGCGTTGCGCAAACGCCTGCCGAATCTCGAACCGGATATCCGCGGTATCGCGCTCCAGACCGTGATCATCATGGTCGTCCTGCTCGCGATCGCCGGGGCCATCGCGGGCGTGCTGATCGCGCGCGGCGAAGAAGCTGTCGCCGATGTTGAACGGCAGCAGGTGGCGCGGACTGCCGGCGACTATTCGAGGGAGTCGCTTTGCAAGGCGGCCGGATTCCAGTGGACGAACACCGCGACGAATGTAGGGACTTGGTGCGAGTAGTCCTAGTCGTTTAGTCCTGATCTGGAGCAAGCCGAGTTTCGGCTGGGCCGAGTGCAACCTGGGCATGTCGAAGTGGGCAAGTCATCTGCCTGTCAAGGATCCGGTGAGAGATAGAGATGCCCCGATTGCCGGCACCCTGTCGGGGGCGTCGCGTTCGTGATGATTCCCGAGGTGAAGCGCTCCCGGCAGCGATCCTCTTCCTCGGCGTCCTGCTGACGATCCTCATCGGCATTCACGTAGTGATCATCGCTATGGCACGGACTGCGGTCCAGGCCGCAGCCGACGCTGCGGTCGCTGCTGCTCAGATAGCAGGAGATGGCGCTCGCGAGGCCGAAGGGGTGTTGGCGGCGCAGATCGCCATGGCGGCGGCGCAGACTTCGATCATTGAGACCCGACCTCCGGAGGTGATAGTTGAGCCAGAAAGGAGCTTGGTCACCGTGCTCGTTTTTGGGGGAACCATCACTCCGGTGCTCGGCGGGGTGGAACTCACTGCACAGGCTTGCGGGCCACTCGATGACGTACCGGCGACGGAGCTGACCGCTGGCGATGCTTGGCGATGTTGAAGTGGAGGGGTATCGGCAGCGATACCGGCTCGGGAACCGCGATCGCAGTCGCGATGCTGTACCCGATCTTCATGCTCGTGATTGTCGCGATCTCACTGCTATCGGAGTCCGGACGAGTCGACCAGGCGCTGCAGAACGCTGCCAACCGTGCGGCTCGCACTGCCGCATTGTGCTGCCACTTCACCGGGGACGCCGAGCAGGCGGCGCGGGCCAGCCTTCTGGCAGCGGAGGACGCAGCGGCATCGAATCGCATCTTCTGCAACAACGACTTCATCGGCGACAGCCGGATCGTATTCGTGGACGTGGCCGGGGACGATGTCACAGTCGCCCCCGACGAGCCGGTGGGACCCGGCGGCGCGGTCTACGTGTTTCTGAGCTGTCGTGTACCGCCCGAGATTCTCGGCGGCGTTGGCTTGCCCGGGATAGATGTGATGCGCAAAGCCGAAGGGGTGGCAGTCGTCTCGCCCTACCGGGCGCGTTCGGGCGGATGAGCAGACTAGTGCCGGACGCCCGTCACGCCGCTTCGCGAAGCGGGACCGATTCGGCGCGTCGCGGGGACGGAGACGAGCGCGGCATTCGAGATACCGGACAGTGGGCGCGAACGGTGAATCGCCGGTGTGATGAGCGGGGCGTCTATGCATCGTTTCTGGCCGTCATCGCTTCCGCGCTGATGCTCTTGGGGGCGATTGCCTATGACGGACCACGACTCACCGTTGCACGACAGGACGCAGCGCACGCCGCCAACGAAGCCGCGCGGGTCGCCGCGGCAACGATTGCGAGCGGCGGAACCATCGATGACGCCCGGAACGCGGCCGAACAACGGTTGGACAAGTCCCGGCTGATCTACGGGCAACCCATCGCAGTCGGAGACATTCATTGCGCCGGCAGCAGGGTGCAGGTCACCGTCGTCAGCAACTACGTCTACCGGTCGGCGCTTGGGCTTGCAAGGGATCGCCAACCGATCGAAGCGATCGGGGCTGCCGAGGCGTACGTGCTACTGCCAAATAGCTATCCCAGCGACCTCAGCTTCCTCGGCGAGTGCCCACTGTAGGCGGTGGACGAGATGGGTTGTTCAGTTGTGGGTCTGCTCACAAGATGTTCCGAAAGAAATGGCGGACTATTGAGCGTTTCAGGCCAGAATCGCACCCGGTACTTTCGCGATATAGAGCCCCAACTTGGGTGGAGTGATGGCAGGCAATTGGCAAGGTGGACTGCCCGATGATTATGCGGAAGAAGGATTCGCGAGACAGGCATTCCATGGAGGGCGAAGGTAGGTTCGGAAGACGCCGCAAGCCCGCCAAGCAAAGTGACGACCATCTCTGGTATCACACCTCTCTACCCATCCTTGAGGAGCCGATCGAGGGCGATTTACAAGGGATGACGGTCGCGCCCGAGGTTGAACATGGAGGCTACGAGCCGCCGTCGGTCCAGGTCATGGTGGATCGAAGTCAATCTCCTGGGGGGCAGCCCTATGGCTTGGCAGCGGTGCCACCTGTATACGAGCCAGAGCCCGCGACACCAGCGGGTAACGAGCCTTATCCGACATTCCCGGTGGCGTCGGACACCCCACCGTTCGCAACCGGCGCGCCCATCCCGGTGGATTCCTGGTCGGCAATGTCACAGGCCGGCGGGGGAATGGAAGCCCCGCGGGCAGCCGAAGGTTTTCCCGGTGCCGAGGAGCCGGTGTATGCGCCGCCGGGGATGCCGGTTCCTCGTGATGCCGTGTCGCCGCCG